>NZ_JABXKI010000373.1 GCF_017115095.1 Nostoc sp. NMS4
GCCATTTTCATCGACATCAACGATCGCAGTATCGCCATCTTTAATGCGACCAGACAGAATCTCTTCTGCTAAACTATCTTCTAACAGGCGCATAATCGCTCGGCGTAACGGCCTTGCGCCGTAGCTGGGACTGTAACCTTCAGTGATCAAGCGATCCTTGAAGCGATCGGTGACTTCTAAGGTGATACCCTTTTCCGTCAGACGACCAAATACTTCCTTGAGCATAATTTCGGCGATTTGGGTCACTTCCGGCTTGTTCAACTGACGGAAGACGATAATTTCATCGAGTCGGTTGAGGAACTCTGGACGGAAGTATTGCTTCAATTCCTCGTTCACCAAAGAGCGAATCCGGTTGTAAGTTGACTCGCTGGCATCTTCTCCAGAGAATTCAAAGCCGATACCGCTACCGCCTTTTTCAATTACCTTAGAACCAATATTGGAAGTTAAAATCAGCAAGGTGTTTTTGAAGTCTACCGTGCGACCTTTGGCATCGGTTAACCGACCGTCTTCCAAAATTTGCAGCAACATATTGAAAACATCGGGGTGGGCTTTTTCGATTTCGTCGAACAACACCACGGTGTAAGGTCGCCGCCGCACGGCTTCGGTCAACTGACCACCTTCGTTATAGCCAACATAACCTGGAGGGGAACCAATCAGCTTGCTGACGGTGTGACGCTCCATGTATTCGGACATATCTAAGCGGATCATTGCTTCTTCGGAACCGAAGAAGTAAGCAGCTAAGGATTTCGCTAACTCGGTTTTACCTACACCAGTCGGCCCAGAGAAGACAAAGCTAGCTATGGGTCGGTTGGGATTTTTCAAACCAACACGAGCGCGACGAATTGCCCGTGAAACTGCCTTCACAGCTTCATCTTGACCGATTAAACGCTGATGCAAGGTGTCTTCCATGTGCAGCAGCTTTTCAGATTCAGATTCGGTGAGTTTGTTCACCGGTACTCCAGTCCAAGAAGCGACAATATGGGCAATGTCTTCTTCTGTAACTACAGGTTCTTCACCTTCTGTGCCAGTTGCATTGGTCTTGCTTTGAGCGATCGCGCGGATTTCGGCTTTGATTTCCATTTCGCGATCGCGCAGTTCTCCAGCTTTGTCAAAGTCTTGAGAGCGCACCGCGTCATCTTTTTCTTTTAATATCTGACGCAGCTCTTTGTCTAACTCTTTGGCTGCGGGTGGCAATTGGGAGTTAATCAAACGCACCCTAGAACCAGCTTCATCAACTAAGTCGATGGCTTTATCTGGGAGGAAGCGATCGCTAATGTAACGATCTGACAATTTCGCCGCCGCTACTAATGCTTCGTCGGAGATTTTCAGTTTGTGGTGTTGCTCGTAGCGTTCGCGCAGACCATATAAAATTTCAATTGTTTCATCAACTGTCGGTTCACCAACCATTACTGGCTGGAAACGCCGTTCTAGGGCTGCATCTCGCTCGATGTGCTTCCGGTATTCATCTAGGGTTGTAGCACCGATGCACTGCAACTCACCTCTAGCCAAAGCTGGCTTGAGGATATTGGCTGCATCAATGGCACCTTCTGCTGCACCCGCACCAATTAAGGTATGTACCTCATCAATCACGAGAATGACATTACCCGCAGAGCGGATTTCATCCATGATTTTTTTCAAGCGTTCTTCAAATTCACCCCGGTATTTGGTTCCTGCTACGAGCAAACCAATATCGAGCGTGACGACGCGTTTATCTTCGAGGATGTCAGGGACATCTTTGGTGGCAATGCGTGAAGCTAAACCTTCAGCGATCGCTGTCTTACCAACCCCTGGTTCCCCAATCAGCACTGGGTTATTTTTAGTTCGGCGACCCAATATCTGAATCACCCGCTCAATTTCCTTAGCCCGTCCCACCACTGGATCGAGCTTATTATCTATTGCCATCTGAGTCAGGTTTGAGCCAAATTCATCCAGAGTCGGGGTTTTTGTGCGCCCGGATGAACCGCCTGGTGAAACTTCGGCAGTTTCTCCCAACATACGGATGACTTGGGTTCTTACCTTAGATAGATCCACACCGAGGTTTTCTAGCACCCTGGCTGCGACGCCTTCCCCTTCGCGGATTAGGCCCAACAGCAGATGCTCGGTGCCAATGTAGTTATGCCCCAGTTGGCGTGCTTCTTCCAAGGAGAGTTCTAAAACTCGCTTTGCCCGTGGCGTAAACGGAATTTCCACGGCCACAAAGCCCGATCCCCGTCCTATAATTTTTTCAACTTCAATTCGGGCATCTTTGAGATTGACGCCCATTGATTTCAGCACCTTTGCAGCCACCCCAGTGCCTTCGCCAATCAGACCCAGGAGGATCTGCTCGGTTCCAACAAAGTTGTGACCTAAACGGCGGGCCTCTTCTTGGGCCAGCATGATTACCTTAATGGCTTTTTCAGTGAAGCGCTCAAACATGGCTTTATCCCATCATCTGCGGTCGTGCCGGTATGCTGATTTTAGCACAGGCAAAGCTTTTGGATGCCTGTATAACAGATTATAGACATCCTGAAGCTATGACTTGGGTTGATGGGCTAATTGTTAACTATTGACTACTTTTATCTGGCTAGTGTACTGAGGAGCTTTAGTTCACCAGCCTTTTTGGGATTTTTTATAAATAGTTGAGTGCTTAAATTAAGATTTTTTTGACTCAATCCAAAACATTTATATTTAACATATATTTTTTTTAAGAGCAAGCAAAAATATTTTACATACATTTTGCTTATATTATTTTAGTTTTAGATAAAATATTTAAATAAAATTAAGTGCCACAAAGTTGCATTTTTTTGCTGAAGCCGATCGCAAGCCCTAATAATTCAAAATTAATAATGCCCAACGTTTAAATATAGCGGTTCTCAGTTGAGTGAGCTACAAGAACCCCTCCCCCGCTAGCGAGGCTTAGGTGTACACAGAAGTCTGAAATAGCTGATTAACCAAAGTTTTACCCCACCCTAACCCTCCCCTTATAAAGGGGAGGGAACTAGATTTCCGGTTTCCCCCCTTTATAAGGGGGGTAATTCACACCGTAGGCTAGCGAGGAGGGGGCTACGATCTACCTTGTATGATTAGGAAAAGCTGTAATTCGTAATTAATTACGAATTAGTTAAAAAGCAAATGCCACGAGGATTTGTCCAGGCGATCGCAAATTGTAGAATACCACTGGTCTAAAGTTGTTTGAAATTTGCGGTGTTGTAAATCTGGGAGCCAGAGAATTAGTGCATCCTCATCGTTATCTTGGTAGTAACGCCGCCGCCGCCCAGCTGTTTGAAAGCCAAATTTTTGATATAAAGATATAGCCGCCAAGTTGGAAGCTCGCACTTCGAGGGTCGCTCGCTCCATTTTGCGATCGCAAGCTGTCTTAATGAGTGAATATAGTAAAGCCGCACCCATTCCTTGACGGTGATATTGAGGATGAACCGCCAAAATTGTAATGTGGGCTTCGTCTAAAATTGACCAAAAGCAACCCATTCCTAGCAAACTTGTGCTGGAGGAGGGGGAAAACAAGCCGAGTAAATCGCTGTTGGGACTATCTAATTCTCGTTTGTAGCCATCGAGAGTCCAAAGCCCACCAAAACAAGCTTGATCGAGTTCCAGAATAGCACTGAGATTTTCTAATGTCAGTAATTTAATTTCTAGGTCTAATGAGATCACATTTATTGAATAACGTTACAAAGCCTTTGTACACTGGGAAGCGGGAGACGAACTCAAAGCCCGTAATTTGAACAAGGAAAATTTTTATAGTTATGGTATCGACTCACCCCACTGGGGTTCAACATTCTGGAAGTCAATATTTACCTCAAAGGCACGACACCAAGGCAAATACATCGCCTAATCAAGAACTTTTACCCTTGACTGCCAGAGTTCATAATCATGACCTCCTGGAAATTGGTGGGTGTGATGTCACAACCCTAGTTGAGCAGTTTGGTTCACCTTTATATATTTTAGATGAAGAAACCCTACGTTCGGCTTGTCAGCAATACCGAGATGCTTTCAAGCAATACTACAAGGGTGAATCTCAAGTATTGTACGCCTCAAAAGCTTGGAATTGTTTAGCAGTTTGTGCGATCGCAGCATCTGAAGGACTGGGAATCGATGTAGTTTCTGGGGGCGAACTTTACACCGCCTTAGAAGCGGGTGTTAGTCCCGATAAAATTTACCTTCACGGAAATAATAAATCTCGTGAAGAATTAATTTTAGCGATCGCGTCTGGTGTTACCGTTGTGGCGGATAACTGGTATGAGCTGCGTACCCTGGTGGAAATTGCCCAACCTGATCAATCAATCCGCATCATGCTACGGTTAACTCCCGGTATTGAGTGCCACACCCACGAATATATTCGCACGGGACACTTAGATAGCAAATTCGGCTTTGATCCCAACGATTTAGATGAAGTTTTTACCTTTGTCAGTCAACAACCGACCTTGAATTGCGTAGGAGTACACGCTCACATTGGTTCCCAAATTTTTGAGCGCCAACCGCATCAAGATTTGGCGGCTGTGATGGTGCAGTGGCTCCGGGATGCCGGGAAGTATGGTTTAAATATTACAGAGTTAAATGTTGGTGGCGGCTTAGGGATTAAATACACAGAATCAGACGATCCCCCTAGTATTGAAGAATGGGTGAAGGCGATTTGTGAAGTAATTCAAGAAGCTTGTGCAGCCGAAAATCTGCCTTTGCCGAAATTACTGAGTGAACCAGGGCGATCGCTAATTGCTACAGCTTGCGTTACTGCCTATACTATTGGTTCATCCAAAGTCATCCCAGAAATTCGTACCTACGTAGCAATTGATGGCGGAATGTCTGACAATCCCCGCCCGATTACTTATCAATCAGTTTATCGGGCAGTCATTGCCAATAAAATGTCTTCTCCCCTAACCCAAACAGTCACAATTGCTGGTAAACATTGTGAATCAGGAGATATTCTGATTAAAAATGCTCTACTCCCAAAGACTGAACCAGGGGATATTCTCGTAGTTATGGGAACTGGTGCGTACAATTACAGTATGGCATCTAACTACAACCGCTTGCCCCGACCGGCAGCAGTCGTAGTGGCGAATGGCGAAGCAAATTTAATTTTGCAACGTGAAACTTATGAAGATTTAATTCGACAAGATCGCCTACCAGAAAGACTGAAAAAATAGTCATTTGTCCTTGGTCATTAGTCATTAGTCATTTGCAAATGACAAAGGACAAATGACCAATGACCAACCGTAAATTAGAGGCAAAAGTTTAATCCAGATGTCATGAGAGATTGGTGGAAGCAATGGCTGACAAACCTGGGGTGGTCACAGTCCTTGCTACTTGGGACTCTGGATATTGTGTTAGTGCTGGCGCTGACGTACATGATACTAGTTATTATTAGTGAGCGTCGGACACTATGGATGGTGCGGGGATTCATTATCTTAATGCTAGCCTCAGCACTAAGTGGCAGATTCGGACTACCTCTGCTCAGTTTTGTGCTAGAAAAGTTGGTAATTGGTTGTGCTGTGGCGATGGCAGTTGCTCTACAGTCAGAGTTTCGGCGATTTTTGGAACAATTGGGGCGTGGCGAATTCCGCCAGATGTTTCAACCCGACCGTCTGGCAATCCCCAAATCTGATAGTGTAATTGATGAAATTGTTGAGGCTGTTAAAGAATTGTCAAAAAACCGCATTGGAGCTTTACTAATTTTGGAAACCACAGGGCCAATTGATGAGCGAGATTTTTCTGTGCCAGGAGTAAAGCTAAATGCGGAAGTTTCTAAGGAACTAATTCAAACAATTTTTCAGCCGAAAACTTTATTACACGATGGAGCCACACTGATTCGTGGCTCACGGATCGTATCATCCGGTATAATTTTACCACTTTCGGGACGCACAGCCTCGCGCCAGTTGGGAACACGCCATCGGGCAGCAATGGGAATTACTGAGCGGGTCGAAAATTGTATTTGTGTGGTTGTCTCTGAAGAAACGGGTTCTATTTCCTTAGCGGAACGGGGAACCCTAAATAGACCCCTGACGATTAGGAAGCTGAAAGAGTCATTAGAGGCTGTTTTGTCCCCAAACGTGGATAGGGAAGCAGTTGCTCCCAGTCTGCTGAGTTTTGTTCGTCGGATAGGTGGGAAGACACTAGCACTGGTTTCACGTTTACTCAGATTACCATCGACCGCTTCTCGAGATAAAAAATGACAGCACAACAAACTAAACTGCAAGATTTACCTACTGATTTAAAACGAGAACTATTGCCGCAACACGTTGCGGTGATTATGGATGGTAATGGTCGATGGGCTAAACGTCAGGGTCTACCCCGAATTATGGGTCATAAACGAGGAGTAGACGCTCTTAAGGATTTACTTCGCTGTTGTCAGGATTGGGGAATTCAGGCGTTGACAGCTTATGCTTTTTCAACGGAGAACTGGAAAAGACCGCAGGAAGAAGTAGATTTTTTGATGACTCTATTCCAAAGAGTTTTGCGCCAAGAATTGCGGGAAATGGTCGAGGAGAATGTGCAAATTAAGTTTGTCGGGAATTTGCAAGAACTGCCGCGATCGCTCCAACAAGAAATTTCCCGTTCAATGGAAGAAACTAAGAATAATCGTGGTATCCGGTTTTCGGTCGCAACTAATTATGGCGGACGGCAGGAAATTTTACAAGCTTGTCAGGCGATCGCAAAACAAGTCCAGCAAGGTTTGCTACAACCCAATGAAATTAATGAACAGGTCTTTGAGAGCCACTTGTACACAGCCGGAATTACTGACCCAGATTTGTTAATCCGCACCAGTGGAGAAATGCGCCTCTCAAATTTCCTTCTCTGGCAAATGGCTTATGGAGAAATTTATATTACCGATGCTCTTTGGCCTGATTTTAACCGAGCCGAGTTTCACCGCGCCTTGTGTGCCTACCAGCAACGGGAACGGCGATTTGGGAAAGTTTAAAAAAATACTATACTGCAAGCGATCGCCCTGCTCCCTTTTCAACGGCGATGCCTACGGCGGTAAACTACGCATTTTGGTAAAATAAAGGGATTCAGTATTTGTTAGATGTCGTTATGCCAGAGGTTGCACGGTTCTATGGAATTGTGATTAAAGTGTTCTTTGGCGATCACCCTCCACCTCATTTTCATGCAATCTATGGCGAGTACAATGCGTTAGTCAGCATTGAATCACTTGAAACCATTGAAGGAGATTTGCCAAATCGCGCACAAAAGCTAGTCGTAGAGTGGGCAACTTTATACCAGCAAGAACTGTTACAAATGTGGAATACCCAGGAGTTTCGTAAGCTACCTCCTTTGAAGTAAATTTAGGTTAAAAGCAGCTATGTTGTATCCGCGAATTCATCAAGCCAAAGCAATCGATGATACTACTTTAGTCGTTGAATTTACCAATCAAGAGGTGAAAAAATACGATGTTCGTCATCTCTTAGATACTCCAATGTTTTCTCCACTTCGACAACCTGCTTTTTTTAAGAACTTTAAGGTTGAGCCAGGGGGTTATGGGATTGTGTGGAATGAGGAGATTGATCTTAGCGAGTATGAGCTTTGGAAGAATGGTGTGTCCTTGATAGAGAGTGAAGACAAGGCTTGCTGATCGCAAACAGCCGCCATAGCCCGTAGTTTACAGCCGCAGGCATCGCTCTTCCAGCAACACCCGCGATCGCCTCTTTCCTCAAACCAGGCAAACCGATGTCAAAGTCTGGCTACATAGGGCTTGCTGAATAAAAAGTAACAGAAAAATAAAATCAGTTGTTTTTCGGTCGCCGCAGTTGCTTGGAACCAATTGGGCCAAGAATTTGATTCAGGCTACGCAGTTGTTCTTCTGTACCCATACCAATTAGCCGATCTCCCGGCATTAAAATTGTATCGCCAGTGGGGCCACCGATTAAAGTTCCATCAACACGGCGAATTGCCAGAACTAATGCCCCAGATTGCGATCGTAATCTCGCCTTTTGCAAACTTTGACCCACAAAAGGACAAAAAGCCGGGTCGAGTAAAAATTCTTCCATATACAACTGGCGGTCTGCACCTGTCAAAATCCCGTCTACAAAATCCAACACCTGCGGTCTGAGTGCCGCAGCAGCCATGCGCTTACCACCAGTAATATAGGGGGATATGACTTCATCCGCCCCACCGCGTCGTAACTTCTGTAAAGCTTCTTCTGTACTTGCTCGTGCAATTACCCGAATTCCTGAATTTAGTGTTTTGGCTGATAATACAATGTATAAATTTTCGGCATCGGAAGGAAGGGCTGCAACGATACATATCGCCCGTTCTATACCAACTTTCAACAGTGTGTCATCTAAGGTAGCGTCACCTTGGTATGCTGTGTAACCTTCAGTCTGCGCCCTTTGTACTGATTCCATCTCCGAATCAATCACTACAAAAGGTACACCTTCTGCCTGAAATTCCTTGGCAATTTGGCGACCAGTCCGACTAAATCCACAGATGATGTAATGTTCTAATAGGGATTCCATTAACCGCCTCTGTTGCTGTAGTCGAATTCCTTGTTGAAAGTAGCCTTGAATGATCGCTTCTGTAAATCTGTTGACAATGTAACCGATATTGACTACACCCAACAAAATCAGGCCAATTGTAAATAATCGTCCTCGGCTACCTAGTGGGTGCGTCTCTCCATATCCCACAGTCGCTAAAGTGATGACTGTCATGTAAGCCGCATCTTCCCATGACCAACCCTCCACTAATGAGTACCATAAAGTGCCAATAACGAAAACACCGCCAAGAGCGATCGCCCCAGCCATTAACTCCTTTTGGATACGTTGATATTTTTGCTCAAGTGTTGAGAATGAGGTAAAAATAGTACTTTTAACCTAATTTTTCTAGTTTTCTAGTAACTTTTTAATATTCGTCCTTTTTAGTATATTTAATCTAAGTAAATGGGCAAGAATAAATCAAACTAAGTTACGCCATGTAAAATTAATTAAATTGTCTCTTAGCAAGGGCTGAAGCCGCTTACTACAAACCTTTAATTATTCATCCCCACTTACTTACAAGTTATCTAAACAACTCATAACTACTTAGCTTTTTGATTATTTTCAGTTTATAAGTTTCGCATTGAGGATTAATCGATGACTCAAGTACAAACTGGAGAGATGATTATTTCACGAAATTGGGTTGTTATGTTCGCGTAGCGTCTTGCAGAGAAGAAATCGGCATCCCGGAATATTGGATTGTAGACTACGCAGCACTGGGAGGCAAGCGATTTATTGGCAACCCTAAACAACCGACAATATCGATTTATTCACTAGTTGAGGGCGAATACCAACTCTATCTGTTTCGTGGAAGCGATGCCTACGGCGGTAAACTACGCATTATCTCACCCACTTTCCCAGAATTGAATTTAACCGCAGAGCAGATTTTTAATGCTGGTAATATTTAAACGGCATTTTTGAAAAGCTCAAAATCCCTGAAATCCTGATTCTGGCTTGGGTATGTTACATAGACTTATGCTTGCGATCGCCAGAGGAAATAGGGCAAGCAAATAATATTCTCCTACGATTGGTTGTCTTACAATAGACACTAAACCTTAAAATTTCAAAGCAAGCGATGAATACTACGGATAATTCCCCAATGGAGGATAAGTCATCAGTAGATTTGGGAACTGTGACAGAGTTACAGCGCCATCTGAATGAATTACTCAAGCAACTATCGCCAGAGCGATTACAGGTGCTTGCTGATTTTGCGGCTTATTTAGCAAATGCTGAAAGCGAAGCTGCAACCCAAGAACTTTTGGCAATTCCTGGATTGCTAGAGCAAATTAAGCGCTCATCAGCAACCCCTAAAACCCTTTATACACCCTGGAGAACTCTTCGCTCTGATGTATGAAGTTGTTCTCCATCCCGATGCTCAAAAGGTTTATGTTAATGCTGACAAAGCTCTAGCGAAGAAAATTTCCCGATGTTTGCAGCAGCTAGAGCAAACTCCGCAGTCGCATCCTAACATCAAAGCTCTTAAGGGAGATTATACAGGGTACTATCGCTACCGAATCGGGGACTACAGGGTTATTTATTCCCTAGACGATGACCTAGTGCAGGTATTTGTTATAGCGATCGCCCATCGTAGTGAGGCGTATGAACCATGAATGTTCGATAAGCGTTAGTTTAAGAAGAAGTACGATCTGTGCTAAATAAAAAGTATTTTTTAGGGATTTCTAGGAAACTAGTAAATAACTATATGATGAAAAACTTTCAGGAGGAGCGGTAGTGAGCCTACAAACTCTCGTTGACCAAGCCACCATCCCCCCAGATTCAGAGTCAGTAGCATCTAGTCCCTTTGATACAGATAGCTTTAATGAAGCTGTCATGTCTACCTACGCCCGGTTTCCCTTAGCCCTAGAACGGGGTGCTGGATGCCGGGTTTGGGATACGCAGGGACGGGAATATCTGGACTTTGTAGCGGGAATTGCTACTTGTACTTTGGGACACGCCCACCCAGCGATGGTAGAAGCGGTAACACGCCAAATCCAAAAGCTGCACCATGTCTCTAATTTGTATTACATTCCTGAGCAAGGTGAATTGGCAAAATGGCTTGTCGATCATTCCTGTGCCGATCGCGTATTTTTCTGCAACTCTGGAGCTGAAGCTAACGAAGCTGCAATTAAATTGGCGCGGAAATACGCCCACACAGTATTAGACATTGAACACCCGATTATTTTAACGGCCAATGCCAGTTTCCACGGGCGGACTTTGGCGACAATTACAGCTACGGGACAACCGAAGTATCAAAAGTATTTCGATCCTTTGGTTCCTGGGTTCCACTACGTTAATTACAACGATATTAACGCTGTGGAAGTGGCAATTAGCGAGTTGGATGAAGGTGATTATCGGGTAGCGGCGATTCTGATTGAGCCATTGCAGGGAGAAGGCGGTGTACGTCCAGGAGATGTTGCCTATTTCAAAAAACTCCGGCAGATTTGCGATGAAACTGGCGTTTTGTTGATTTTTGATGAAGTGCAAGTTGGTATGGGACGCAGTGGCAAATTATGGGCTTACGAACATCTTGGCGTTGAACCGGATATTTTCACTAGTGCCAAAGGCTTAGGTGGTGGTATCCCCATCGGTGCAATGATGAGCAAGAAATTCTGCGACATTTTTCAACCAGGGGAACACGCCAGCACCTTTGGCGGTAATCCTTTTGTGTGTGGTGTAGCCCTCAGCGTATGCCAGACATTGGAACGGGAAAATATTTTGCAGAATGTGCAAGACAGAGGCGAACAGTTGCGATCTGGATTGAGAGCGATCGCTGCAAAATATCCTCAGCAAATTAGTGAAGTTCGGGGTTGGGGTTTAATCAACGGTTTGGAGTTGCGAGCCGACATTGGAATAACCGCAGCCGATGTCGTCAATGCTGCCATCAAAGAGGGTGTATTGCTAGTACCAGCCGGGCCAAAAGTAATCCGGTTTGTGCCACCGTTAATTGTTACAGAGGCGGAAGTCAATACTGCCTTGCAAGCTGTGGAAAAGGCGATGTCTAACGACAAGCCGTAGAACGTCTACGCTATTCTCACCAAATAGAATATTGTTTGTTTTGTATAGAGGCGTTGCAATGCAACGTCTCTTTTTCATTCCGGGGAAATTTCTCGATAAGCTTGCCGACACTGCTCATAATTGTCTGGCAAAATCTCAGTATTACCAAAACATAATTGCTCGTGAGTAGTAATTAAAGTTTCATAAGGCTGTATGGGAGTTACAGACGATCGCAGCAATTGCAGATATTCTCCATCAGTACGGCTGAGTCTGTGAGGTGCGATCGCATTTTTATCTAACTGCTGTAACATTGCTAAATAAATACAACGACAAGCCTCACGATAGTTACCTTGACGATAAAATTGTTGCGATCGCTCCAACAAAAGGGCTATGGATGAGTCATTGGAGCGATTTTTGACACGAAAATCAGTGAGATTGCCACTTCTATTTAGCCAAGAATATATATAGGGGCTGAATTCTCGCCATAATCGCCAACCCACCCACGCGATAAATAATCCCAGTAGCAGCCAAAACACGAATTTTAGCAGCTGAACTACCCAAGGGCTAATTGACCATCCAGTAGGCAATTCAGGTAAAGCATGTTCAAAGCGGTAAAACTGGTATTCCCACCATTCTCCCGCTTGTTGTTGGAATTGAGACAAATGCCAACTCCAGCTAGTTTTTTCAAAAGTATCTGTCATAGGGGGCAGGAGGCAGGGGGCAGGGGGCAGGGGGCAGGGGCAGGGGGCAGGGGCAGGGAGATGAGGGAGACAAGGGAGAGGGGGAAGACAAGGGAGAAAGATTGCTACCTTGTCCCCCTTGTCTCCTTGTCCTCTTCCCAATGCCCAATGCCCAATAACTATTGACTAATGACTAATGACTAATGACTCTTGACTCTTTTTTGATCATTAGCCAGCCGATGATGACAAGTAGCGCACCAAATGCAAGAAATCCTAGATCCCAAGCTAACTCATTTGGGCCTGGTTTCACATGATGGACACCGAGAATTTGGTGGTCAATTAAACCTTCAACCAAGTCGAACAATCCACCGCCAATCAATATCGATCCAATAAAGGTCTGTGATGACCAAGGAACATCATCACGTCTTCCAGCACGCCATAGTAACACAAGTCCAGTTGCGGTGAATACCCAATCCAAGGTGTGAAAGAAGCCATCCCACACCATGTTCAAATCTATATTCGCCCTGTTTGTCAGAGGTCTAATGTTACTCAGCATGTGATGCCACTGGAGGATTTGATGCAGCAAAATTCCATCAATAAACCCGCCAAGACCCACACCAAGAAAAATTCCAGCAGTAATTAGTGGTGCGCGTCGGTTGATGATTTCACTTTTCGCCTCCATTGTCAACCTCATAGATAGGCTTTTTTACCAAAATACAACTCTTTTGAGAGAAATATCTTCTATCTTGAGGCAAGTGCGATCGCTTAACTTAAATTAATCAATCTTCAAATTTAATCTGCATACCCACTTTCACTCATACCAATTCTGTATGAAGATGCGCCCATAGTACAAGAAATAAAGAATGAAGAACGAACCGCCAAGTACGCCAAGTACGCCAAGAAAGAAGAAATTAAGAGATTTGGCGCAGATTCACAAAGAAATGGTATCAGGTATATAACAGCGTCAGAGGTTTGATCGTTATTTTTAATTACGAATTACGTAGCTTGCTTCTCGCTTTTGGCGAGTACTACGAATTACGAATTACGAATTACGAATTATATTGCTCATTCTTCCTAAATGTAATACATTAGTTCCTTCTGTTCTCGGATCGATCTTCGTTCACAAAGGTCTTGGAGTGTATATTTTTCCAAAATGGAATTAGCAGCCTGACGTGCTTCCTGCCAGACTTCCTGAATTAGCTCACCTTCTACCGTGTTGGGAGTCGGTTCACCAGGAGAGACAACAATATCTGACCCTTCCATGCAGCTAAAAGCATCCAAAACTGTAATCTTTCCGGGATCTCGTGCCAGAACATAGCCACCTTTGGCTCCGCGTATACTCTTAATTAAACCTCCACGTCTTAATGTTGCCAGAAGTTGTTCTAAATAGCGGTTCGGAATATCTTGCAATGCCGCTATCTCTCTAATTTGTAGGGCATCACCGTTAGGGTAGCAGGTTGCCAACTCTAACAGGGCTAGAAGTGCGTATTCTGATTTGTTAGAGATTACCACAGGCGTAATATTTTAAGCTCATATTTTAAAGATACAAAGTCTTTGAGTTCGTTTCCCTAAGCTACTGCGAAGAAAAACTTTACAATCAACTTATTGTTGACCGGCTAACTCTACTTTAAAGACCTTCTAGCATAGAAGCAATTACTTTTTTTTTTAAATTCAATAAATAAAAGTGATTGATTACTGTACAGTCTTTCTAAGAAAAAATTACCTTAAAAAGTAGTAAAACAGGCTTTAACGCTATATATGCAAATTTATCGAAAATGGCAGAATGACTGTAAAGGTAGTTCCCACGCCGATCGCACTTTCGACTGTAATCTCGCCACCATGTAAATCTACAGCTTGCTTGACGATGGACATCCCCAATCCCATTCCTGGGATATTGGCTGTATTGCTGGCGCGATGGAAGGGTTCAAAGATGTGTTCAATGTCAGAAGCGGGAATACCTATACCAGAGTCTTGAGTCTGGAATATAGCTTGCTCGTTGACAGTAGTTACAGAGAACCTAATTGTACTACCAATGGGAGAGTATTTTAGACAATTTGAGAATAAATTACTCAAGATTTGCCGCAGTAGTTTCGCGTCTAAGTTAGCTTTTGTGCATTGGCAATCACTGCTAAAAGCGATGGGATGTTGTGAGCGATCGCTCTGTTGTAATTCTTCTAAAAGATCGCGGCAAAATTCCACCAAATCTATGGGTGTTGGATTAAACTCTAACTTGCCTGTTTCATCCTGACTCACCAACAACACATCATTTAACAACTGGGTTATATGCATCACTGATGTTTGAATGCGACGTAGGTGGATCTGTTGTCGTTCTTCGCTCCAGAGGTGGCGATAATATTCTAGTAATTCCGCCGAAGAGTGGATGGTAGCTAAAGGGGTGCGAAACTCATGGGAGGTGATGGTGAGTAAGCGAGATTTAAGTTCACTAAACTCCCTTTCTTTGGCAAGCGCTTGTCGCATCGCCTCTTCTGCCCATTTCAGCTTGGCTTGGGTTCGCTTGCTTTCGCTAATATCCCGTAATAGCCAGCGCAAACTAACTAACTCACCTTGTTGATTACGAATAGCAACTACCTTAACCGCAGCAATAATAGGTGTTTTGTCAAGCGGTCGCAAGTTTGCTTCCCACTCTTGCATTTTCCAGTCTGGGAATTTGGCGCGATCGCGTAGATAAGTTAGTTTTAAATGAAAAGCAATTATTTCTTTCTCAAGCACAAAAATCCCTATGGATTTGCCCAACAACAAACTTTTAGAAATGTTGAGCAGAGTAGTGGCGGCTGAGTTAGCTTCTTGAATTATCCCTTTTGTATCAGTTACAAAATAAGCGTCTGGTACTTCTTCAAATAATTCTTGGTAACGTTGACCTTGTGCTACCAAGGCCTGTTGAGTCTTGGATAATTCTTCATTCTGCTGCTTTAAATCTTCATTGACTAGTTGCAATTCTTCCAAAGCTAGGTTAACTTCTTGCAATACTGCGGTAACAAGTTCAATATCTGCTTGTGCTTTTTGTTGTTCGCTCTGACGTTGCAAAAGGGCGACGCGCTTACGCATATTCTCTATTTGCAAAGCTAAATCGTCCAAATTCACGCTTTTGCTCCTAATTTCTAAAGTTGGGTTTTGTTTTAGATTCCCTACTTGGACGATCTTAGCTTTTGGAGTTTAGCAGTTATCAGCAATTTCAGGTAGTTTTAGTTCTTTGGGTTGACTAGTACCGCAAGGCGGAATTTGTAATGACGCTCTCTACGTTCGCGCAGCGTGTCGAAGACAGACGCTAAAAGCGTAGCTTGCAACTCTTACAGAGTACGCGGACTCGCTACCACTACGCTAACGTAATTCGTAATTAGCATTACGTAAGGGTTTTAGACATTTCAAATGGGTGGCTTATTTCCGCCGACCTGTACTAGTAGTCTGTGTCATTAGTTTTGTAAGGTTTGTAGTGAGCGATTTATCGCTCAATTTTAAGCACTGAAGTGCTTACTACAAACTTTTATAACCCGTCATATTTAATGAGACAGACTACTAATGTACAAGTATGATGTGTAGACTTTTTTAAGATGTCCACTGAGCCTGTCGAAGTGTCATACAGAATACCCAACTGAATTCTGACTCCTGACTCCTGAATTCTGTTTGATTTCTGCAAGCCGCACACTCGTGACTTCCAGTCATGAGTTAGGCGCTCCAT
>NZ_JABXKI010000141.1 GCF_017115095.1 Nostoc sp. NMS4
AAATAATTAGCAATCGTTCCGCAGATAAGTAACTTAGCACAGGGTTACGAAATTTTTTAATATATGTTGTATCTGTAGGATTATAGCCAAACTGGGGAGCGATCGCTTTCAATTGCTCTTGAACAGTGGTAACAGCCGGAATTGATAAAACAAAATCGGCATCTGACAGGTTATGCAAGGCATATTCAGCCAGGAAGTTAGTAAGTGAAGAATTTGTACTCAGCGCGAAACTGCCAAGCTTACGGACTATCGGCAAACGTAGATGGTTTTGCTTATCCATGAATAAATAACCTTGAATCACGGGGTCAATTCCAGCAATAATTGCAGCCGCACGTAACCAGTTAACTACCTTATACTCGTTACCGAGAGTGGGAGATGAGTGAGCGCAAGCTTGAGTAATCACAAACTCTGGGGATAACTTTCGCTTCATCGTCTCTGCCAAACTGATGATGTGATGACCACCAGTTCTAGAATCGCCCGACGCACCATAATTGTCTGTTTTACCATTGCCACCGAAGTTCAACTCCTGAAACTCAGTGCCTGAAGCATTCCACTGAAAAACTATTGACTTAGCCCAGTCATGCCAGATTGGTGCTGCAATTAATAGGTCGTTACTGATATAAATGCTTGAATCTACTTTGCTTTCACTATCTGGATTGACAATTGGTAAACCATTACTGTTTGTTTGACCATATATTAGCCGATAGTTACTCGCAAAGCTCAAATTACTAATATTATTAAATGCTTCATGTATTGGTAGTCCTCCGGGATAAGCATGGTGACTGTTATTTCCACTTCCAGGTGCAGAGAAAAAAGACTGGGGAAGTTGGGGGCAGGCAGTATTATCATTAATAACTGGTGGGAAAATTCCAACTATTAGTCCACTTGGAAAGGTCGTATCAGCAGCATCTACCAAGCCGACTTTGAGCAATTGCTCTACAATCTCCTGCTTTTTCCCATCAGTTAACCCATATCTATGCATGATACAGGTTGTGGGATTATCAATGGCATCAAGTGTGGCTTTTCTCAGTTTGACATCTTTTATTTCTTGTGTCTGGTTTACCAAAAAATTTTTCGCTGACTGCACTAAGGGGGATTTTTCAGCAAGCCTAATTGCTTCAGTATTACCCGCTCCCAACATCTGTTGGTTGGTGTTATTGCTCATGACATCAGAGCCTTTGAGTTTGCCTTGTTCCTCAAGGGCTCGTAAAGGTGTGAGCAACAATAATAAGCTCAAGCATAAACTTACTAATAATAGAAGATGAGATGATTTCATAGAGATTATCAGCCTTTAATTACAAAAGATTAATCCTCTATTGCAGTTGCCTCTCTTAAACTTACTTCCTAGAGGCAACCGCAACTTATTTAGGTGTAAATTGGCCCATGTGAATCTTGACTACGAATGGGGAATTCTACGAATCCCACTGGATGATGAGTAAAATGCAGTACAGACAACCCGGGATTATCTTCAGTCGCATAGGCCATAGATGCGTCTATGTATTCACCCTGTAACCGTGCTAGTTCTCCTGCGATAAATGGTACTGGATCTACTAACCCTTCATTATCTCCGAAGCGAATAGCCACAAAAATTTCATTGCTCACTTCCAGTCCTTCTGGAAATCCCTCAGTATGCTCTACCTGAATATTGCTTAAAATTAAATGCTGATGATTCGCACCATGATGATTTTCTGGAGCCGGAAACAATTTTTCAATGTTCCCAACTACTCGAATTAGTGGTGCGCCCAAGGAATGCTTGAAACGATGATGATTGAGAAATCCTGTTGCTTTGGTAAAGTTGCTCATCAAAACTCCTTTTCCGAGTTGAAAAATTTTACTAGACACTTTTCAGTCAATCACGAAGCAAGGCTTTCAAAAGTATACATGAGATACATTTTTACAAATCCACTCATCCTCAAATTAAACCTAACTTAAACTCCAGATAAACAAATATTAATCTATCTGGTTTTTAGATAAACTTCAGATTTATTTAATATCTTTAATTCACTTATTTGTCAAACTACTTCATCAATATGGAGTACAGTAAAAGCAAATAACTCAAACAGGGCTGACTTATGTCGAAAAAAGTGAGTTCAGCAATTAATCCGACTTTCTTAACAGATGTAAATCATGGTGGAAAGAAAGAGCAACCACTTTTGATTGCAGAACAATTAGCTGAGTTTATTAATGGAGCAAAGTCAAATCTGCACATTGCAATCTATGATTTTCGTTTAATGGAATCAACCCTTGCAGAACCCGTAATTACAGCACTTAAGAACAAAGCCCAAGCGGGTGTCAAAGTCCGAATTGCTTTCGATCATGGAAAACCTGAAACTAAAACAGTTGATGCTTTTATCGCTAGTGGCAGTGATCCAGCACCGAAAGGAACCAAAGCATTCCTAGAAAGTGTATTTGAGGGAACTCAAGTTGAAATAAAGAGCATTGCTGGCTCAAAGCTGATGCATAATAAATATGTCATCCGAGATGTGAATACCAGTGAAGCAACTTTGTGGACTGGTTCAGCTAACTTTACAGATGATGCTTGGACTTACCAAGATAACAATATATTGCAAATTTCTTCACCGCAGCTTTGCTCATACTATGAAACTGACTTTCAGGAATTGTGGGTGAGTGGCAATATCAAGACCACGGGTGTTGGGGATACTGGTAAAGTTTATATTGCTTCAACTGAAGTTGATTTCGCTTTCTCGCCAGGGGAGGGTCAGACTATTGACCACATCATCTCTAGTTTGATTGGTTCAGCAAAAAACCGAATCAAGATTGCTTCCATGATGATCACTTCTCATGCAATTCTCGCTGCACTTGATGATGCCCTCAGACACAAACAGGTGAAAGATTTTAGTGGAGTATACGATGCTACACAAATGTCTCATGTGGTGAAACTTTGGCTCAAAACTGAAGCAAGTGTCGGTGTTGCTGAAACTTTTAAAGAGGTATCATCTCATCTAGTTGGGAAGCACTCCGAGCCTTATAAACCAGATAGCAAACACAATTTCATGCACAATAAGGTTGTAGTATGTGACAATATTGTGGTCAGCGGCAGTTTTAACTTTTCTCGCAGTGCCACACAGAATGCTGAAAATATCGTTGTGTTACATGATGAAAGCTTGGCAGAGCAATATAGCGATTACATTGACCAATTGCTGACGCACTATAGTAAAGTATAAGTTTCCTTTATTTCGGGATTTTAAACAACTTATTTAGTAAAAATACTTTGTCATACTTAGATATTTATGCAAGTATAGACATCTAAGTAAACTTTCGGTATTTAATTCTTATCGGCTTATCTAAATTCTTCCTGTTTCCAAGTTTCAAATCACAGATGACTTTTCGTCGTCAACACTCTTAGAAAATGTTTTAAAAGTCTCGAAGAGTATAGTTTTTACCTATACTCATAGAGCTAACGGCTACTTGTAAAAGTGTAGGCGACCGTAACCTAAAAACTGACCAATACCATTTTCTCCTGCTGGATAAGCAGTAACGCCAAATAAATACACTCCCCCAAGCTGAGGATTTCCCTTGGTTACGATCTCGACCGTTACCGTGCTACCAGGGACAACAGGTGGATCAAATACTACCGTTTGCTTGTTAGATTCGGATAGTTCAGTACCGCCAATGCTAGCCAAATGCAAGGCGGAACCACCAGCGAAACTGTTACCTTTAAAAGCGCGGTGTTGACTCACATCAAATGCAATTGTTTCTACATTTGGGAGCTGTACGATTGAGACAGCTTCTAGAGGCTCCCCAGCATCTTTAGGAACACTAATGGTAAATTGATAGGTTCCAGGTATATTAGAACTGCTAAAGCTAGTAGCAGTTCTAATTAATCGGGGAGAATTATTAAAGGCAATCTGCCCATTACTTAGCCGGATTGCGAAAGCAGGCGAGACTAACAGCAACCCAGGTAGCAAAAAACTTAAAGTCAACGTACTAGCACTGTAAAGACAGGTATTGAGGAATGATGATTTGAAATTGACAGTTTTCCGTAACATTTTTCTAATCCTTAAATGTTGCAAATCTTATGTTTACTGACTGATATAAATTCTCTTTGATAACGGTTCTCGGCTCTTGTGAGGTAAAAGAACCCCACCCCTAAACCCTAAGAGCAAGTGAGAAGGCGACTATGATCTACCTAATATGATTAGGAAACCCTATAAACGCTATATATGATGTATTACCCAATCGAAATACAGAATTCAGCAATCTTGAGCCTGGGGCATTCCGAAGAGCTACTGCGAAAGTTGACCACCAAACTTTCTTGTTTTGTGGGGGTGCAAAAACGCCGATTATTCAGATGCAATTTCCGCCAGAATACAATTCGTCTATTCTGACGATTGATGCCAATATTGCTGTTTAGATATATATAGAATATCTGGTTTGAAGGCAGAAAGCATCTGTCTGAGAGATGATAATCTTGCGGGGTGTAAAACATCTCTCTGACAGCTATTTCATCGGTTGCACAAACCAACTGATGAGTGTAGTGGATGCTTTTATTGACTGATTATAGTGTTGTGCAAGTCACTAATGTCGGAACTTGAAAAGCTAAGGCATTAGCGACTTGCCTACAACTATCGCTTGCAGCCGCAGGCATCGCGGCGAATAAAACTGTATCAATTAAAGTCCCTGAAATTTCCGGGCTTCAAACCCAAGTTGTACCGTATAAAAAAGCTGCACCAAATAGCCTATCCACAAAACAATACTGCTTTACAATGCAATCCTTAAGTCTGTAAGATTGTGTCTGAAATGAAGACACAGTTGATTAAACTTTCTAGTTACATGAATTTTAAGCATTTACTGTTACTTGCTTTGCCTTGCACCTTTGGGCTAGTTGTTAGCACCTGCACTAACCAAGCAGCTAATGCTGCTAGCTTGACGGCAAACTCTCAACTGATTGATACCATCCCAGTACCACCAGGCAATCCGCTCCAGTCTTTTGATGTCAGCTTTGTCGATTCTAAAACTGGGATTTATTACCTCAGCGACCGAGCGAATTCGCGGGTTGACCTCATAAATACACGAACCGACCAATTAATCGGCAGCATTCCAGGCTTTTCCGGCTTCCCTGGTGGAGACAAAACCATTGGCGGACCGAATGGGATTTTTACAGTCAATAACAGTAGTCAACTGTTTGCTGATAACGGAGATAGCACGGTAAAAGTTGTCGATTTGACATCTGATACAATAATCAACTCAATTTCCACTGGTGGTCAGAAACGAGCGGATGAGGGGGCATACGATCCTCAAGACGGCATTGCTTTAGTCATTAACGGGGCTGATTCTTCACCCTTTGGCTCACTTATTTCCACTAGCAGCGGCACAGTTACCCAAAAAATTCAGGTTCCGGGCGCAACTGGCGGTTTAGAAGCACCGACATGGGATAGCGCTAACGACCAGTTTTATTTGTCAGTACCAGAACTTAACGGTAGTTCAACTGATGGTGGCGTAGCACAAATAGACCCGAAAACCCGAAAAGTTGTCAACGTCTTCTCGCTTAGAGGCTGTTCACCTGCTGGTATTGCAGCCAATCCAACAAATCAACACTTACTGCTGGGGTGTGATAGTAAGGGCTTGCTCGTGAATGCAACTAACGGCAGCATCATCGCCTCATTCCCGGAAGTAGGAGGGGCAGATCAAGTTTGGTACAACCCTGGTGATAACCGTTTTTACCTGGGAGCAGCAGGTAGCCCCAATGGTTCAGTTCTTGGTATCATCGATGGCAGTACTGATACTTTGCTCCAGACTATTCCGACAGCACCAGGTGCTAAAGCAGTTTCGGTAGACTCTGTTAATAATCGGATATTTGTAGCGCTCACTCCTAATTTTACAACACCAAATTGCACCAATGGTTGTATTGGTGTGTATGCAGATGTTCCTGAACCCTCTGAAATATTAGGCACACTAGCCTTGGGTGCAATTGGAGCGGGTTATCTAGTCAAGCGCCAATTCAACAAAGCAGAATTATGAAGAGGGGGAAAGGGGAAAGGGAACCAGTAACTTAAAAGCTCTTGTTTCAATGTGCAAGGGTTTTGAGACCGGGAGCAATGCGATTTTGTGAGGTGCTAAAACCGAGAACGGAAATAGCTATTTCGGGATGCGTAGGCGCAGCCCGCCATAGGCATCGCAACGAAATGCCCTGCTCAAGTCCAAAAATTACTCATTTGATAATACGATTGATCCAAATACTGGGGTGGCATTTTCAACTGAGGATGCTGCTGCTCAGGGTCAGTTATTGTATGGTCAGAGCATCATCAATGCCGGATTGGGAGATCCAATGCCCTGACAATTGTTTTGGTCAATCTCCTAAAACCAGAATCACAAAAGTACCAGGGATAATACTTGGTCTAGATCGCTCCTTCCCTGCGACGGGGGTAGACTTTGCTTGAAATTTGGCTGTGTCCAAATATAACTTATGGGTCTTCAAATCTAACGCCATTGTCCGCGCTCCTGGCTGGGTTATGACGTTATTCACAATACTAAATTTATCGGCAGAGTCCTCATGTACTACTGTTAGTGAACCTTCACCGTTTGAACTGAAAGCTAATCTAGTCACTGGGTCATAAGCAATTGCATCCGTCCTCTTGCCAATTGGCAGTGTTGCTTTAATACTTCCTGTATTTGCATCCACTACACTCATCAGTTGGTTTGTGCAACCGATGAACAAGCGTTGATGCTGTCTATCTATTGCAATCCCAGTTGGTTCTGAGCAAGGTTTGAGCGCCCAATGTCCCTTTACTTGGAGATTACTAGCATTGATTGCGACGACTTCGTTTTTGTCCTCTAAATTCACGAAAATCTGCCCTAAGCCATCGGCAGCTGCAAATTCTGGTTTGCCACCTAAAGCGATTGTCCCCAGGACTTTAGTAGTTTTGGCATCAAAAACAGTTGCCGAGTTGCTCAAACCGTTAAAAGTGAAGACTTTCTGGGACACAGCATCATAGACAATTGCATCTGGGTTAGAACCAGTTTTAACTTCTCCTATAACTTGTAGTGTCTTTAAATCGAAAATAGTAGCTGTTGCCGTCTTACCATTACTAGTAAAGCCACGACTCAATTCTGGAGCAATGGCAACACCATGTACTCCAGCAGTATGAGGAATTTCGCCCACAACCAACCCCGTGTCAACATTTAATACTGTTACCCTTGTGGAGCGCGTAATGTATAGGCGACGGGCAGCACTATCCAATGTTAGGTAATCCCATCGTCCTTCTCCACCTAAAGGTATTTTTTTTATTATGTGGTAGTTCGGAGTTGGTAATGTGCCACTAATTACCGCATAGTGAAAGCAAAAGCTCAAACCGGAGATGAATACAGAGGCAATACCTGTGCCAATCCTACGAGAAAGTATGCTATTCAAAATATATTCCTTTCCTTTTACAATTATTTTTCGGATATTACCAGACTTCGATTGTATTGGGAGCAGTACCTCAAAGTTAGCTGCTAAAAATTGGGTGGATAAATCGAATGGCACGCTTATTTTCACCAAATCCATAAGGTATAAGGATCTCTAGGATGTGAGGGTGTCAGGGGATAGGGAATATTGGTCAAAAAATAAGAACTAAATAGGAGGTTGTTGAATCATCTCTTTTCAAAAACCTCCTTTGTTTTTACTAGATCGCCAACGGCGGGGCTTCTCTCAAGCAATACAACACTACCTTGCTGCTGAATTTTTTCCCAATATTCATTAGCAACCAATTTCATAATTATTTCTAGTAACCAGGTAAATTTTATCCCTCGATTGAGTCGGTGTAACTCTTTCCATGCAGATACAGATTTTGCAACTTTCCAATTATACTGTTGAAAAAATTCTGCCCCTTGCTCAGGAGCAAATAACAAGGTTTTATTCCCATTCGCAAAATATTGGTCAAAAATTTTTCGAGCGTAAACTTGATCATAATCTTTTAACGCTAATGATGATTCCAATTCAAATAGCCACCAATTCAGATTAGATTGCTCATAAATATCGGTTGCAAGTAATGCTACTTGGGTTTCATGTAGATATGATAGCAACCCTTCTGTAATGACTAGCGCCTGTCTCGTTGCAAGATTAATCTCGGAAAAAAAAGTCTTTCTCAATGCCAGGTTGGTAATATCGAGTTTGACACGTTCAAGCAAACACAAAGGTTGCTGGTCTTTAAGTAATTGTTCTTTGTAAGCAATGATTTCCGGCAAGTCAACTTCAATCCAACAAAGCGAAGCACAAAAAGGTAATCGATAGGGTCGAGTATCCAACCCCGCAGCCAGATTGATTACAGTGTCAATATTTTTGGAATTAATTAACTGTAAAATCAAGTTATCAAGAACATAGGTGCGAATGGCGATCGCATTTGTAATTTTGTCTTTCTCTCCTATAACCTCAACAAGCATTTCACCTTTTCCACCAGCTAAAACACGGGCTAATGGATCTTTAAATAATGCATCTACACGTTCGCTTTCCAATGCCCGATACATTGCCACTAAATATGCAGTTTCCGCAATATTTTTCATTTAATAAAGTATTATTTGTAATTCTGGATAGACTTGTAAAAAGATTACATCTGTCTGAGCAAAAACTGGCTAAGGAAACGGATAAACATACTAACGACTCAATTGTTATGCATAAAGACAATACTAATACACGTGAAACCCGCAGTCATACTCCTCTTATCACAACCATTACGGCTAAAATTGCTGTGCAACTTTTTAGCAAAAACACCTGTTAGTAAATTCGTAGCCGAAATACACCCACTGGGATATCTGCATTCAGCCCCACAAGTCTGACAGAAACCGAATAAAGCCAAGCATTAGAAGTTCCTGAGATTAAGACACGATTGAGATCAATGTTGAGTTCAGTTCCCGGAGCTACCTGCTGAGGGAAAGTAATTTTAATGGTTCTACCATTAACAGTAATATTGGCAGCAATTTTTTGACCAGACTGGTCAGATAAGTTAATGTCATTCCTTACAGTTAAACCTTGAGGTACAGCAATAGTAATCTGGGATAAAGCTCTGCTATCTTGGGGAATTTTTAGCTGGAAAGAATCTCTGACAACTTTCGCCTTATTTTGAGGGAATTGCACTGCCCCAACAATGTTAGGAAATCTGCTATTTTTTATCGTGGTTGTGCTATGGGCAGCAGATGATAAAGACGCAATTGTTAAAGTTAATACAATAGCATGAATTAGCTTTTTCATATTAAGCTTCCTGAAAAATCTAGTGAACAAATTTACTCTGGATAAAAAAATTAAGAATTTGGAAATTTAGTACAACATTATTGACAGATTCTACTGGAATAAGCTTTCTATATCGTTAAAGATAGAGATAGGGAAAAGCCTAGCAGGAGATGGATGTTGAGTTATGTTTTTCAAGCATTGTTCAATAGCACAACTAAAACTCAGGTTTCTGGTTATTAATCAGTAATCTCTGGTAAGTAGTTGCACTTTAGACACTAAAAGTAAAGAACTCGAAAAGATTTACCTGAATTTGTTAAGCGTAGGTTTACAGGCTTTGGATTTATATGGAAGGGCAGAACTATAAAAGTGATCGCACAAGCCCTGACTTGTCAGTTTGTGCGATCGCTTGATATTATTTTCACCCTGATACTTGTCCCAGTTCTCTTTCGTCTAGTTTCTTAATTCCGCCCATAGTTGATGATTACATAGCATAGGTTTGAATTATTACTGACCTAAGTGGTATGTCTATAGTCATACCAACACCTCTAAAAGAAACAGAGTATACTAAAGTCTGTGCTTCACCTGGAATTTCAACACCTTTGAGAGAAACTGTCAGTGTAGTAGCAGGAGTTCCGAAATATTTGAGTTAATTAAAGGGGTGACAATTTTAAAAGTTTTAGTCTTTATGGTTAATATAGCTGTATTGTGGTATTTAATAAGACATTTTTATAAACATTAATTAAGTTAAAATACTGGTAAATGCACAGTAAAACAACTACCAATTCCCAATTGACTTGTGGCAGTAATTAATCCACCGTGACTCTCCGCAATAGCTTGGGCAATAGCCAATCCCAAACCAGAACCACCAGAACCACCAGAATTATAAGAACGTGATTTATCTGCTCGCCAAAAACGCTCAAAAATATTTTCTAAATCTCCTGGTGCAATTCCTACACCCGTGTCTTGGACATTAACTATTAGATGGGAAACACTACGATTAGCTATGATTTCTATTGTCCCTTTTGATAGTGTGTAATGTATAGCGTTTTGAATTAAGTTACTAAATAATCGTGTTATCTGATTCGGATCGCCTAACAGATAAAGCTTTTCAGTCAATTGACTTTTCAGATGAATTTCTTTTGCCATTGCTTGCGGCTGATATAGTTGCACTAAGTTATTTAAAATTGAACTAAGATTAACAGTTTCTTGAATGTGATTGGGAATATTATCATGACGAGCTAAAAATAGTAAGTCTTCTGTAAGTCGAGTCATTTGGTTAGTAGCACTAGAAATAGCCTGAAATTTTTCTGCGTCACTTTCTCGCATTCCCTCTGGATACTTGAGTGCTACCCCTGCATTACTTTTAATCGCCATTAAAGGATTGCGGAGTTCATGGGAAGCGTCAGCAGTAAACTGTTTTAAGCGTTCAAAGCTTTCTTCAATTGGTTGCATCGCTTGATGAGTTAGCCAAACTCCACCAGCACCACTAATAATCAAAGCTACAACAATTCCACCACCTAACCCCAAATCTAATTTATTTAAAGTTTCATCGAATTCTTCTAGAGATTGACTTGCTCTTACATATCCAATCAACTCTTTATCATCACTACTAATAATTGGTAAAGTAACAGACTGAATGCGATTTTTACCACCTGTACTAATTTGTTCTCCTTCTTTTACATGAGCAGGTAAACTTAAAATATCTTGTCCCTGTTTTTGGATGAGATTACCTTTAGTATCAAACCAGTTTAATTCTTGATGATTTTTAAGCAATTTGTCTTGAGGTAAGTCATTTTCAATTCTAATTTGACCGTTATCAAACTCGGCATTAGCAACGCCAACTTGTGCTAATGCAGCAAGTTTTTGTGTTTGTTGTTTATAGAAGCTATGAGTAAAAACAATCCGAACGGCAATTGCAAATCCACCTAAGATGAATGATAAAACGATTAAATAAGACAACAGTAAACGACGGCGAATTTTTGCAAACATCAGCTAATTTTGCATTTATTTAGGACACAGGCGATAACCAAAACCGTAAACAGTTTCGATAAAATCCTCCGAACTTCCTACCGCTCTGAGTTTCTTTCTTAAATTTGTCATATGAGTTTTAACGGTTTCTTCCCCGGATAATTTATCAAACTCCCACAATTTATCTAAAATTGCCGAGCGAGTTAAAACTTGGGTAGGATTTTTCAAAAAGCATTCTAATATCATGTATTCTTTATGTGTTAATGATAAAGGTTTACTTCCATAAGTCACATGATAATTTTTAGGGTCTAATTGTAAATCGCCGTGAATTAAAATTAGTTGGTGAATTTCTGGGCTTCTCCGAGATAAAGCTCTAATTCGTGCTGCTAATTCTTCTAGTTCAAATGGTTTAACTAAATAATCATCGCCACCAGCATCAAGTCCTATTATTTTATCTGGTGTTGTATCTCGTGCTGTCAACATTAAAATAAAAGCGTTACATTTAACAGCACGTAAACGTTTACATAGAGTAATTCCATCTAAGCGCGGCAACATTAAATCTAATAAAATTAAATCATAATTACCTGCTTCGGCATATTCCCAACCTTCAATCCCATCACAAGCAATATCAACAGCATGATGCTGGTGCTTTAAATCTTCGGCTAAGGGTTTAGCAATGCGATCGTCATCTTCAACTATTAAGATCCTCATATCTTTGATGCTATGCCAAAAATCAGAAAGGGAAAATTTAGCAACCCTACGATTCCAAGGATGAGATGTGTTCCTATTATGGGGTGAGTTATCTCCTTAAACGTATCACTCAATTTGGTGACGCACCTTTTTCTCGTTTCGCACGGAAAAGAATAGGACAATTGCCAGCAGGATAAAGGCGATCGCCGAAGCATATTCCCTTGGCAGTGAGAGACCGCCATTTTTGACTGGTTTGGTGAGAAAATCTCCAAAGGTGGCTCCGAAGGGACGTGTGAAGATGAACGCGAGCCAGAATAGGAGAATATCGCTCAACTTTGTTATGTAGTGAAGGGCGATGACAACACCAATGACGCTGGCCGTCACGAATGCGCCCTGGATATAGCTCAGTCCTAAATTGCTTGTCAGAAAGTCACCAAAGGCCGTTCCCAAACTGTTGGAGAACACGACAGCCAGCCAATAGGTGGTTTCTGCGTCTTTCCTTATGATGGGATAAACACTTAGATCCCGATCCCGGTAATACCAGATGGCAAGAACACTCAATAGACTCGCTACCAGAATCAGCGATCCCACCGCATAGCCCAGCCCAAGAGATCGATCTATTAAGTCTGAAACTTCGGTTCCGGCTGTGGTTGTCGCAATGATCGCCACCCAGTAAAGGACTGGAATATATCTGTCGGATTGAATTTGAAAAAACAGGAGAATAGCCAGAATAGCGAACGTTATGGCAAAGGCTATGTAATACCCCAGCCCCAGAGTCATTGAGATGAAGTCACCTGCCGTCTCGCCGAGCGTCGTGGCGATAATCTTCATGATCCAGAAGAAAATTGTGACTTTTGCAACTTTGTTCATTTCTTTTTCACAATAAAAAAATAGTCAGTCATGAGAATTCAGATTAGCGATCGCTAATCAGTCTTCTCGGTCAATCGGCAGTAAGGCTGGTTTCTTCTGTTTAAGTTTTTTCTAAAACCCTTAATCGTACCACAAAATAATTATGCAATAGGTCTATAAGATTATCATGTATTATTTAATTGATGGTGATATCAGAGTAAAGTTATTAGCAGTGCCGAGAACCTGATATTCAGATAAAATTATTTGCTGTAAAGTCGGATGATCTAATAATAAATAAGATTGATGATAAAATTGTTCTTTTAAAACAGCAACAGAAGCAGAAATTACTTTACAATCGCTATAGAAATCTAAACTAGGACGATTATAAGCAAATGAGCTATAGATTGTTGTTCCTGGTAAGGCGTGTTGACGAATTAATGCTGCAACTGGTTTGACTGGAAAAGCTTCTTTTAATTCCCAAATCCAAGATTGCGAACTTACCAGCAGGATTAAAACTAAATACATCCCTGTAAATAAAACTGGAATAAATTTGCGATCGCGGTGTTTAACTAGCCATGCCGCAATGCTCATACTTATTGCTAAAACAATGCTCATGACTATCAAAATAGGCTCTTTCTTAATAAGAAAGTAAACACAACCTCCTAAACCTGCAATAGCAATAATAGCCAGGAATATTGTCCAAGTTCGCACTCGGAAATCACAACTCTGCCAAACTTCGCTCAAATTAGCACCAATTGCCAAAGCTAAAAATGGATATACAGGCATGATATACCACGGAAGTTTAGTTCTCATAAAAGAAATAGTTACTAAGTAAACAATTGTGCCTAATAGAACTAGAGAACCCCAAGTAGTATGACGTTTTTTCCAAGCTAGATAAAGCCCTCCAGGTAAAAATAACAGCCAGGGAAAACCATATTTGAGTAATTCAAATAAATAGTACCAAACAGGCCCGCTATGACCTTCAACGGGTTGTATTAGGCGATCAAAGGCTTGAGCTTGAAAATGCACTTCTAAGAAAGTATTGCCATAATGTTGCCATTGAGCAGTATACCAAGCGATCGCTGGAGCATTTCCTAACAAAATTCCCACCCATAAATAGGGACTTTTCAACAAAGCTAATTGTCGATCTGCAAACAGGAATAAACAGGCGATCGCCCCCAACAGCAAAACTACCATCCCCTTAGTTAGAATAATTAACCCCAGACAAAATCCCACCCCTAGAGCATATCTTCGATTCTGACGTGCCTTCAAAAGACAAAACAACAACAGCAAGAAAAAAGAAATAGTCATCCCATCTAACATTGCTAGTCGTCCATGACGCACTACAGGCAACATTGTCAAGTAAACTAAAGCAGCAAATAGAGCCGGTAAACTTTGCTTAAAAGCCAAACGCCCCACCAAATAAAGCAAAGGCACTCCCACAGCAGTTAAAACCGCACCAGGTAAGCGTGTAGTTAACTCTTGCACTCCTCCTATTTGGTAGCAGCAAGCAATTAACCATTGCATCAAAGGCGGTTTTAACAAAAATGGTTCTCCCTGAAGGGTAGGATAAAGCCAGTTTCCAGTACGGTAAATTTCTCTAGCGACTAGAGCATAAGTACCTTCATCCCAGTCTCGTAAAGAGGAGTTTCCTAAAAATATCAGCCATATAACTAGAGATATTACCAGCAAGATAAATAACCATTCTTTTTCTGGGAATAGATGCATATCTAAAATCGGGGGTAGTGATAAGAAAGTAGTGAACCTCTGGAACTCTGTTTAATATCTTCTTCATAATATTTGTCCTTCTCGATCTTTCGCTAGAAGTAAGATGACGAAGGGAGCGATGCGATTTTGTTAGATCGGACTTTAATTCTCAGTTACAGAGTTAGATTCTCAATAAAAACAGTTATTTGGCTGCGATCGCACCCCTAAATACGTGATTTAGCACCCGAATTTTAAGCACCTCACAAAATCGCATTGCTCCCGATGACGAATGGCACACTTGTTTTCAACAAAGCCATAAGGATCTCTAGGGGGTAGGGGATATTGGTCAAAAACTAAGAACCGAACGAAGAATACAAAACATACAACGCTTTTTCCTACACTCCACTACCTGCAACCCCTAATCCCATCCCTGCCAAGGGTTTCACGTTTACAAGCGTGCCATTCGTCAGATGACATCACATCCTAAACTTAGCTGTGCTGCCTCCTTGCATGATGATATTTTTTATAATGTGTCAAATGATACTTAGCTTTATTTATTCTATGCCTTCTTTTCACAGACACTCTTCTCAGATCACTAGCTTCTCTATCCCCATCTTCATGACTACTATCACGATCATGAGGGCTATCTACTTCTGCAATTTGAACACCGCTAGCAGACTGTGATGTAGCTAAAAGATGAGATGGTAATTGATGGGCATACGTTGTTTGCATATAACCACCAAATGCCAAAATACTTACAACAACAGTTGACAGAATAGTTTTGGGGTAATTTTTCATCAGCCAAAATCTTTTGCAATTCAAGTCAGTAATTCAACATTAGACATTAAAAGTCAAGAACTTGAAAAGATTGGAATGGAAAAACCTGTTAGATATTCACTAGGTCTAAGAGGATGTTTGAAAAGTATTTTTGGTAACATTTAAGCCTCGGAAATCTCTCCCCTTTAATTCCCTTGTAGGGAAGGGGGATTTCAAAGCCTATCTCCGCTTGCCTATTTGAATGCCGTATCAATCATGTAGAGAGAGCAATTCCACAGCACTCACTTGACAACTGGCATAGCACGGGACACCAGAAGCGGAAAGTTTTGCCACATCCCTCGTACAACTTCTTGAATGTCCCGTTGTGTTGCTAACTCCATTGAAACTGGAACCCAAAGCCATTGGATGCCAAATTGCCAAAATTGTTTAGGGTGTTATCTCTCTCCCATATTCAGACTCCAGAACACTCAACAGCTTCTCTTCCACAGCTGTCAAATAAGACCGATTCAGTTTCCCCAACGACTGCAACAGACTTTTGACTGTCTCTTCAAGCGAATCGGAATACACTCGACTGATGCGATCGCAAATCACCTGCATCTGCTCACACTCGGCAGGCAGGTAATTGTAAGATTTGAGGTGCTGCAAACC
>NZ_JABXKI010000212.1:0-7973 GCF_017115095.1 Nostoc sp. NMS4
CTGACATATTACTTCTCTACTTTGATAAACACTGACAAATGTTACTATCTTCGAGGAAGTATAGTGTATGAGAGGATGTTTTAAAAGTTCCGAAAGGTATAATTTGGCTATTCTGCACTGGGTTAGGTGCGAAGAAAAATTAAGGTTTTAGCCATGTAATGAGATGCTTCGCTATGCTAACTATGAGAGCAAAAGACCCTTTTAAAACATCCTCTAAGTAGTAAGTATCAACACAATATTCAAGATTTAGTAATCTTACATCAGTAGTGATTGACTGTGGTGTGTACCAGTTGTAATTCATACTTCAGATAGCTGTTGAGAGAATATTTGCAGTTTAGACTAGCAATTGACTCAAAAATTATTAAAGAAGGTAGATATGCAAACCAAACAGCTTGGTAATTCAGAGCTTAACATTACCCCAATCGGCTTTGGAGCCTGGGCAATTGGTGGAGGTGGATGGGCTTTTGGTTGGGGAGAGCAAGACGACCAAGAATCGATCGCAGCGATCAATAGCGCTCTTGATCTCGGCGTTAATTGGATTGACACCGCAGCTGTTTATGGTCTAGGACATTCTGAAGAGGTTGTTGCGAAAGCGCTCAAAGGTCGATCTAGTCGTCCCTACATTTTTACGAAATGCTCAATGATCTGGGATGAAAAGGGCGAAATTGGTCGCAGTCTCAAAGCGGATTCTGTGCGGCGGGAGGTTGAAGCCAGTCTGCGCCGACTCGATATTGAAACTATTGACCTCTATCAGATTCACTGGCCGAACCCTGACTCAGACATCGAAGAAGGCTGGACAACTCTAGCCAAGCTCAAGGATGAGGGGAAGGTTCGCTATATCGGAGTTTCAAATTTTAATGTACAACAATTGAAACGTATTCAGGAGATTGCACCAGTTACATCATTGCAACCGCCTTATTCACTGGTGAAGCGTGATGTCGAAAAAGAAATTCTGCCTTTTTCTAAAGAAAATAATATAGGTGTGATTGTGTATTCACCTATGCAATCTGGCTTGCTCACAGGGGCGATTACACCTGAGCGAGTTGCTAATTTCCCAGATGATGATTGGCGCAAGAATAGTAGTGAATTTCAGGAGCCACGTCTATCTCGTAACCTGAAGCTAGTCGAGGTGTTGAAACACATTGCTCAACAACACGATCGCTCGCCCGGTGAAGTAGCGATCGCTTGGACTTTAAATAATCCGGCGGTAACTGCGGCGATCGTTGGCGGACGCAATCCCAAGCAGGTGGAAGGAATCATTGGTGCTGGAGAATTTCGCCTCAATCACCAGGAACTAAATGATATTGACACTTTCCTGCGCGAGAATCCATAAAAAAGAAGAATTCAGAATTCAGAATGGGCTAAACCTTAGCTATCCGCTAACAGGAGTCAGAATCAATTAAGTATGGTTTTACACCATGCTTAATTGTCTAGAAGTGGAAGGATTATTGTGGGTAGAGGCAATGTCAGTGAGTCGGCAAGCAACAACTAATCGCCTAGAGAGCTTACCTGCTCAGTTGTTTATCAAGCTGTTTGAACAAGTGATCGCACAATTCACAATTACAACTTATTCCTTGGTTGGTTGAACATCAGCGTTCTATGGGCTTGGTCAAGGCCATTCCTCAACGACATCGGCGCAATGCCTCAAGGTCGCTTTACATCTGGGCTGAGGCTTTAACTTGACACCAATGGCAAGATGCCCACCTTTGCCTACGGGCATTCTTGTCGCCCACTCCATAATAAGTAGTTGAGTACTTTTTTATCCTTTTCCCACCTCTTACAAAAGTAACTTTTGCAAGAGACTCAATGCATACAGCATCACTAAGGAATATGGATTAAATAAAATGCAAAACTTCATCCTGTCTCTAGCCTTTATAAGGAGAGGGATTGAGGGTGAGGTAAGCTAGGAACATAAATTATATGTGGATTATAATGTATCTTGTATGATTATGAAACGCTAAAAAATGACGATTTTTTTAGTCGAATTATGTTTTTTCGGTATCATTACTAATAGATGACTTAATAGTTATATACTCGATAAAACTCACAGGAAACATAATTCCCTGCTTCTTGGTAGGAGGATTCAATGTGTTGAATACTCTGTCCCAAAATCCCTGAATGCCATAGTTTCCATTAAAAGAAGTGTGATGAAGATCGTGAAAATCTGAGGGAATGAAAAATATTGACAAAGAACTATGACCTTCTAGGTTGTAAGCATTGCCTATAACACTCCATGCACATAGTTGAGTGATGTCATACCCAAATATAAAGATAGGCAAAATATCAGCGATCGCAACAATAATATACTCAACAAAACTCTTATGTCCAGCCACAAAACTTGATGAGTCACGAAACTCATGATGTTTAAGATGGATTTTCTGCAACAATCTTGTATGCAAGAGCCGATGGGCAATATAAAAACATAAATCAGCAGCAACTATTCTCATCAAGAACCATCCAAAGTTTAGGAGTAAGCTATTTCCTCTATGAACCTCTGGAGCTAGATATAAAATTATTAATGCTGAGAGAAAAGCTTTAATTTCTCCTATAATGATGCCTTGGAGAGTGAACGAAGGAAATGGTTGATTTTTGATTTTATTGACCCTTGCCGTCAGCTTATCTCTTAAAAAATCATTACTTTTGATTCCTTTTTCAATGAGGATGCCAATACTATAAAATGAGATAGAACTAAGGAGCCAGTACAACAGCACCCGTGTTATAAAGTCGATATCGATATTGTTTAACAGCAAATAGAATACCTGCTGAACAATTGTGCAACTAATAGCAATCTTGAGATAAAATTCGATCTCAAAAAAGAAATTAAAAACTTTTTTCATTTCTTCAATGTACACAAACCAATTGCTGGTATGGCTCCCAAAATAATTGCTGTCAGTCCTTGTCCACTCCAATATAGTATGAGAGTACGGTAAGCTTCTGGAATCAAATTTTGCATAATAAAAAGCAACCAAACCAAAATAGTGATCCAGAAGAAAGAAATTGAGGGTAAAAAATTCCACCACCAAATGTCTGCTGTATATCGTCTCAATACCAGCCATTGACAAATCCCTAGCCAAATTCCAGAGATTATATATGCGATCGCAGATAAAAATCCAAAAATCAAAGTATTCTCAGAAGATGATGAGGCAATGGTTGAAATGTAGTTAATCCAGGCTGTAGAAACACCGTTGGCAATCAGCCAACCTACACTAGTAGCAAATAGCCACTGCCAACCCGGTAAATATCGGTAAAGGACAAGGCTCTGATCGGCGGCGAAAATCATGGCAAATACAATATTACTGAGGCTTCTAACCAAAATGCTCCATGTTTGTGGTTGGGTAGCAATCCCAGGTGAGAGACTTTGGAGAATAATTTTCTCTAAAGCGATACTGGCAACGCCACCCACAACCCATCCGATCAGGGTCATTAAGGTAAACTGAATAAAGAACCTCTGTCGCTGCGATCGCGGAATCAAATACTTTCCTGGATGAGGCTCATTATTAGCAGATGCAACACGATCGGGACTGTCAGAGTCAGTTTGCATAAAAAGTTAGAAGAGTAAGGGAATAGGGAAATCGCGGAGATAGGGAAGCAGGGGAGATAAGGGAGTGAGGGAGATGAGGGAGATAAACAAAACTCCTAACTCTTAACTCCTAACTCAGCACTCAGCACTCCTAACGCCCAATTCTCAATTAAATATTGATTCTTGTTTTACTCTATTTCTTAATCATTAGTCCCTATTTTCCATTCCTCAATCGCCAGTCGCCACTTCCCTAAAGGGATGGATAAGTTGTTTACAAAACATACGAGGGTGCAGTACCAGCAAGATTTACTATTTTCCAGTCAAATCGCTATAATTCTGTTGAGCCAGATAGAGCCAAATATCCTGTGAGTTTTGGGGAAACCAGCCATGCTAGAGTACAACTTGCCAAGGTACTTGCCCTCAGCCGAGGAACTACCAGACTCTGATGAAACGCCTGTGGATAATGAACTGCAAGAATTAATACCGGGCTTGCTGAAGGCAATCCTACTGATACTTTGGTCAGAACGTATGGACTGGCTATTTGCCATAGATATGGGTATTTATTATCACCCCGATAAACCGGCCATAGTGCCAGATGGGTTTTTGAGCTTAGGGGTAGAGCGGTTTTATGATGAGGAATTGCGTCCCAGTTATGTGCTGTGGGATGAAAACGTTGTGCCGATTTTCGTGCTAGAAGTAGTTTCCCAAAATTATCGCAAAGAATACACTACTAAATTAGCTGAATATGAGGCTTTGGGCGTACTTTATTACGTGATTTATTCCTCTCGTCGTCGCCGCAAACCGCATCTGGAAGTACATAAGTTAGTTAATGGTAAGTATGAATTGCAAGAGGGAAACCCCCTTTGGCTACCAGAGATTGGCTTAGGAATTGGTTGCGAAAGAGGAAATTATTGCGGTGTAACGAGGGAATGGATGTATTGGTATGATGAGCAAGGACAACGGTATCTCACGCCCGCAGAACAAGTAAAACAAGAGACACAACGCGCTCAACAAGAGACACAACGCGCTCAACAAGAGACACAACGCGCTCAACAAGAAGCACAACGCGCTCAACAAGAAGCACAACGCGCTCAACAAGAAGCACAACGCGCTGAAGTTGCAGAACAACGGGTACAACAATTGACAGAACAATTAAGAGCGCTGGGAATAGATCCAGATAATCTCGGTTAACTGAAATATTTTGTAATATTTTCAATAAAACTGAACAATCAGGTTTTTCAGATTTATGTATTTGCGATAAGTAGGTAGGCGTAATTAAACATAAAGTAAAATCCTAGTTTGTAGTGAGCGATTCATCGCTCAAAGCAAAGATTATTAGGACTAAAGTCCTTACTACAAACTTTAATTTATTTACATCTAGCTACTTACAGCGAATTGCAATCAAACGTGCCACAACTAAAAGCAATACTGGGCTTTGTTTTAGGATTTATTTTTGTGGCGGGTTTGATCGAAAACTGCTGTAAATCTTAAATCCGGTTTTGCTACTGGAAGCTGTGAGTAAAAAACTATTGCTTTTGATTTTTAGGAATAACGTTCCTGATTCCACTTTTAGCGCTAATACTATCACCTTTATAACGAGGGATGATATGAATGCTGGCGTGCATAATATTTTGACCTGCGGCTCGATTGATATTCATTCCTATATTAAAGCCATCAGGTTCAAATTCTATTTTGATAATTTCTTGTACTTTGTTCACCATAAACCAGCAAGCAGATTGTTCTTTAAATGGTAGTTCAAAATAACTGCAAACATGACGTTTAGGAATAACTAAAATATGTCCTTTACTTATAGGATAGCCATCAAAGATAGCATAAGCGGTTGCTGATTCCGTTAATAGTTTAAGAGTTTTATGGGGATTACAAAATATACAATAATTAGATGAATTTCGCTGATGGTTATAGTGAGTATACTCATATAATTCTCGATGTTCATCTAAGAAAATTGAACGAAAGGGAAGTTTTACAACACACTGATAGGTAGGTTTTTTATGGATATAATGTTCTCGAAATCCTTCTTTTTTAAGATCCCTCCTGACAGCATAATAAACTTTACCTCCTGGTTTTAATAAATGTGATATCTCCATAAGAACATTAGTTTGTTCTTCAGTAAATAAAACATTCAAAACATAAAAGCAAATTATTGTATCAAATTTATTATCAGGATATTCTGGAAAATAATAAGGGTCATAGCCTGTAATATCACAACCTTTCTGGCGCAATATCTTAACATCATTACCAAAGCCGCAACCAAAGTCTAGTATTTTGCCTTGGAGAAGGTTTTGATTTAATAAAAACTGTGCCGGAAATGATAGATAACTTCTTTCGATCGCAGTAAGATGACTGAACTGATTTTTTTGCTGTTTCATAGAATTTTTGGTGCTGATGTCCCAAAATTATTATTCCCAGCATTTCTTCAGGTTATGCGATGTCTACGACGGGCTATGCATCAGGGTCAATACCTAGCTCACGTAACTTAGCTGCTAATATATCAGCACGTTGGCGTTCCTGTTCAGCACGTTGGCTTTCCTGTTCAGCACGTTGGCTTTCCTGTTCAGCACGCTGGCGTTCTTGTTCAGCGCGTTGGCGTTCTTGTTGGGCTTGTTCGCTGCTCCACAACAGCAAATTTCCTTCTGTATCCCACCAGCGCAGCCAATTCATAGTTTGGCACAATCTTTCACCTTGCCAAATTCCGAGAAGTAATTCTAACTCAGGAATCCAAAAGCGTCCATTGCTATCTGCTTGCTGTAAGGTATATTGTCCATTTTGTAAGCACCGTAGTTCTAGACTTGGTTCGTAAGGATCGTAGGTTACGTATGTTGGAACTTGGAGAATTTTTTCGTAATAATAAAGTTTACCGTATGGTGGAGTTGAGCGGACTGATAATTCTCCACCTTCTGTGTCTGAGAGAAATTCCATCACCACAGCCACAGCAGCGCCTTCTAAATTCGGGGTGTAGCTGCGACGAACTACATTTGTTCCCACAGACTGCACTTGAGGGACGTAAAACCAGTCTGGTGCTTTGACAACGATTTTTTTGTTGACTGTGGCTACAAGCCCAAAATTAGAGCCAATCAGCATCTGGGGTTGGATGCGTCCTGTACTTCCCAAAGCATCGGTAAGCGCAGCAGCGATCGCGGGTTGTTGAATATTTTCCACTGGATCGTCTGGTAAAATGAAATCGGCTGGAAGTGCTTCCCAAGTAACAGTTGGTTCTTTTTGGATGGGGTTAACTTGTAGAACCATAAAATTATTCCTAATATCCATGCACAGTTATTAGTTATTTTTAACAAATCTTCAGCTAGCATCGCTTTTAAACTAAAAACCCAGAAATCTGGAAAGATTTCTCAGAGTGGTGTATATACTCGTAGTCAGGCACTTAGCAGGTGTGAGTATGATAGTTGAGTGGTTCACTCTCTGGATAGGTCAAAAAGCGGTTGGATTTCTTGTCAAAACTATTATCAGCGAAGATTTTTTCAAAGATTTAGTCAAGGACTACGCTAAAGATTTTTTCAAACATACCTTTAATAATGCTGTAACCGCGCCCTTCAAGCAAGAACCGCTTCAGAAAGCTGTAGTTATGGCGCTGACAGAATTTTTGCAAGCAATGCAGCAACAGTTAAAGGTTCGTTGCAGACTTTCTGAAGCTGAAATTCAAAATTACGCTGAAGATATCAAGAAATTTATCCGTGATAAGTCGGTTAAAGAAATTCTTGGTCAGGCTTTTGATATTAAATGTGATTCTCTAGATTTTAAAACACTAGCAGATAGTTGGAAAAGACTTCAACTCCAACCTCTACCGCCTAAATTTAACTGGCAAACAATTACAGAGCAGTATCTCATACAAGTCCAAGATATTCTTTCGGATTCAGAAGAGTTACGCTATATCTTGGAACTTCAAAAATTATCCAGTATTGATAAGACTTTAAAAGAAAACGCTGACATTCCCAAGGATTTTAATTTACCGCGATATTTAGAAACTATTCGTGAACGCTACGGCAATCTGAAGTTAGATAGTTTAGATACAGCCCGCGAACATCCGGTAAATTTATGGCAAATGTTTATCCCGCAAAATGTGCGGCAAGTTTATCAGGTTTTACCAGAACTGCCTAAAGAACATCTCCGCAGGCTACAAGAGAGTAATCAATTAGATGCGGAGTTTGAAATAGAAAAGTTTCAAGAAGAAACAGAACGTTATCAACGCAATTATTTTGAACAGCCAATCCGTTCAGTATTAGATGTTATCCGAGATAAGCAACGCAAAAATTATCTAGTTATTTTAGGCGATCCTGGTTCTGGTAAGTCTACATTGTTGCAATATCTGGCGTTGGATTGGGTAGAAAAAACTCTCGAACAGAAGGATTTTAATCTGCCAATTCCTCTGCTGATTGAATTACGCAATTATATGCGCGATCGCAACACAGGTAATTGTAAT
>NZ_JABXKI010000212.1:8706-15783 GCF_017115095.1 Nostoc sp. NMS4
GGTTGATGAAACAACTGCGCGATCGCAATTTTATTTTATGTTTCTTGGGTGCAGATTACTATGCCTTTGTGCATCGGACATTTTTAGAATATTTCTGTGCTTGGGAGTTTGTCTGGCAGTTTGAGAAGGAACGCAGTATTACAATTGAGTATCTCAAAACTGAAGTTTTTGGTAAACACTGGCAAGATGAAACTTGGCATGAAGTATTGCAGCTAATTGCGGGAATGATTGATGCGAAATTTGTTGGTGAAATTCTTGATTACTTAATGGTGCAAGATGGCGAAGCGGAAAAATTTATCAACCTATTTTTAGCGGCTAAATGTCTTTCAGAAGTGAGAAATCGCTTGGTTATTGGGTCAACGGCTAATAAATTGCTTGACAAGCTAAAAGAATTAACTAAGTATGACCTCTGGTACTATTATGAACCGAGACTAAATTACGAGGAAACTAAGCTAGTTAGAAAAATTCGCACTCAAGCAGTTGCAACAGTCACTGTAATTTGGAAAGATAACCGTGATACTTTACACTGGCTCAAAAACTGCGCCACTGCTGATAATCATGGGGATGTGCAACGTGCAGCCATCGAAGCATTAGCCAGCAATTTTAAAGATGACTCGGACATTTGCTCGTTTCTCAAAGACTGCACTACTACTGATAATCATGAAAATGTGCGAGGTGCAGCCATTAAAGCATTAGCCAGCAATTTCCCAGATGACCCGAACACTTACTCAATTCTCATAGATTGCGCCACTGCTGATAATCATGAGGACGTGCAAAGTGTAGCCATCGAAGCATTAGCCAACAATTTAAAAGATGACCCGGACATTTACTCAATTCTCAAAGACCGTGCCACTGCTGATAATCATGAGTTTGTAAGAGAAGTAGCTATCGAAGCATTAGCCAAGAATTTCAAAAATAACCTGGATACTTGTTCAATTCTCAAAGACCTCGCCACTGCTGATGATGATGAGCTTGTAAGACGTGTAGCCATCGAAGCATTAGCCAAGAATTTCAAAGATGATCCGAACACCTACTCGTTTCTCAAAGACTGCGTTATTACTGATGATGATGAGTTTGTGCGAAGTGCAGCCATCCAAGCATTAGCCAGCAATTTCAAAGATAACCCTGACACCCGCTCGATTCTCAAAGACTGTGCCACCGATCATCGTGGGAATGTGCAAGGTGCAGCCATCCAAGCATTAGCCAGAAATTTCAAAGATGACCCGGATACCCGCTTGATTCTCAAAGACTGCGCTACTGATGATCGTGGGAATGTGCGAGGTACAGCCATCCGAATATTAGCCAGCAATTTCCCAGATGACCCGGACACCTGCTCGATTCTCAAAGACTGCACCACTGATGATCATGGGAATGTGCGGCGTGAAGCCATCGAAGCATTAGCCAGCAATTTCAAAGATGACCCTGACACCCGCTCGATTCTCAAAGACCGTGCCACTGATGATAATGGGAATGTGCGACGTGCAGCTATCCAAGCATTAGGCAAACACTTCAGATATCAGCCTGAGTTGTTTGAAATTTACTACAACTGCGCTGTTAATGATCCCTTTAAAAGGTATTCCCGGTTTAACCCCAATCCTCGACAGGTTGCACTGGAGATAATTATCAAGCAATTTCCTCAACATTCCCAGACTTTACCACTGCTGCGCGACAAAGCAGAAAATGACCCAGATGAGGAAGTGCGAGAGTTTGCTCAACAAAAGTTGGCAGAATTAGAGAAGTAAAAGAGTGTATGAGTATATATGAAATATACGATAATTATTCAGTGGTCTGATGAAAATGAGTGTTTTGTTGTGAGTCTTCCTGAATGGGGATTTTGTCATACTCACGGAGATACTTACGAAGAAGCTTTCAAAAATGCTCAAGAAGTTTTAGAAATGCTGATTGAATCCTCTTAGCTGACGGTCAACCTCTACCTGAGCCAAAAACACTAAAAAAGTCGTTAAAATAATTCGTAATTCGTAATTTGTCAAATTAGAGAAGCATACGGCGATGCCTTCACGATAGGCATCGCGGATTTTAGATTTAATCTAATCTAAAATCCCAAATCGAGTTACCGATTCACCGCCGCAGCTTCTCTTGCTGCTGTTGCTTGATCTGGGTGAATACCCAAGCGGGTGAGATTAATGCGACCTTTGTTATCAATTTCGCGCACTTTGATAATCACTTCATCGCCCACCGCTACTTCATCTTCAACTTTGCCAACGCGGTAGTCAGCTAATTGAGATATGTGAATCATGCCTTCTTTTCCTGGCAAAAATTCCACAAATGCACCTATTGGTATAATCCGAGTGATGCGTCCTGCATAGACATCCCCTTCATGCAACTTGCGGGTCATGCCTTGGATGATATTTCTGGCTCTCTTGGCCTTGTTCTCATCCACCGCGGAAATTGTCACGGTGCCATCATCTTCGATGTCAATTTTTGCACCAGTTTCCTCTGTGATCCCCTTAATAGTCTTGCCTCCAGGCCCGATGACCAAACCAATCATGTCTGAATCAATCTTGATTGTTAACAGACGGGGGGCATAAGGTGAGGTTTCAATCCGTGGCGTGTCAATGCAGGCTAGCATTTTCTCCAGAATGTGCAACCGGGCTGCTTTGGCTTGGTGGACGGCTTGGGCAATAACCTCCAAAGATAAACCGGAGATTTTCATATCCATCTGCAAGGCGGTAATCCCGGTATCCGTGCCGGCAACTTTGAAGTCCATGTCGCCCAAAAAGTCTTCAATGCCCTGAATATCGGTGAGGATTCGCACTTCGTCCCCATCCTTAATCAGACCCATTGCTGCACCACTGACGGGTTTGAGAATTGGTACACCAGCATCCATTAAGGCGAGGGTGGAACCGCAGACTGAACCCATTGAGGTGGAACCGTTGGAAGAAAGTACTTCTGAGACGATGCGAATTACGTAGGGAAATTGTTCTTTTGACGGTAGCACAGGGATTATCGCTCGTTCTGCTAATGCCCCGTGACCAATTTCACGCCTTCCTGGGGCCCGCATTGGCTTAGTTTCACCGACTGAGAAGGGCGGGAAGTTGTAATGATGCAGATAACGCTTGTGCTGATCTAGTTGCATGTCATCGTTGAGGTTTTGAGCATCCCCAGGTGTACCCAGAGTACAAGTGGATAATACCTGAGTTAGTTCTCGGTTAAATAAACCGCTACCGTGGACTCGCTTTGGTAAGACATCAACTAAACAAGAAACCGGACGCACTTGATCGAGTTTACGACCATCAACGCGGACGTTATCTTCGATGATTTGTCGCCGCATGAAGTATTTGGTAATATCTTTAAAAGTGTTACCAAGTGCCTTCTTATTTGCAGTTGCGGCAACTCGAATTGGATCTTCTTCTGACAATTCAGTAATCGTCGCGGCAATTTCATCCTTGACGACATCTAAAGCTGCATCGCGTTCGGGTTTGGTCAAACTAAATTGAGAGAGGATTTTCTTAATCTGACCGTTGGCGCGATCGCGGATATAATTTTCTAGCGTCTGGTCTACTTCTGGTGGTGCTTCTTGCACTATTACTAGACCCAGTTCTGCGATTAAATCTTGCTGCGCTTTGATTAAGTCCCGCACTGCTTCATAACCAAAGTCAATCGCCTCGATAATATCTCGCTCTGGCAACTGATTGGCTCCCGCCTCCACCATGATTACGCCGTGTGGTGAACCTGCTACTATCAGATCCAAGTCTCCAGCTTCAGTTTCTGCATAAGTGGGATTAATAATGAAATCATCTCCCACTAAACCAACCCGCACTGCTGCCATTGGCCCATTAAAAGGAATCTGGGCGATCAGGGTAGCAATGGAAGCGCCTGTAACTGCTAACACATCGGGTGGAACTAACTCATCCATCGATAGCGTTAAGGCAATAATTTGCAAGTCATCCCGCAACCATGACGGGAACAAGGGACGCATCGGACGGTCTATAAGACGGCTGGTGAGAATTGTTTTTTCTGGTGGACGACCTTCGCGCCGCATGATCCCTCCAGGAATCCTACCTGCGGCATATAGCCTTTCTTCATAATCTACAGTGAGGGGAAGAAAATCAATGCCTTCTCTGGCTTGCGATCGCGTAGCCGTCACTAAAACGGATGTATCCCCTGATTCTATCAAAACCGACCCACCTGCCTGGGGAGCTAGTAGGCCTACTTTCAGTCGAATATCCCTTCCATCGAAGGATATTGACTTATCAACTTCTGCCATTCAGTTTTTTTTCCTTCTCTTTCGCTATTCTCTTTCTGTGGCAATCCTAACATTTATGCCCTATGGCTGACTTCTAGTACATACAAAGATAGACAAGTCGTTTAAGGCAAAGGGTGATACAAGATTAGCGCATCTGCCACCTGCCCATTCTCTAGCTTCGCCGCGCCCGGAATTCGCCCAATAATCTCAAATCCTAACGACTGCCAAAGTGTAATTGAAGGTATATTAGTCTCAAAGACCAAATTAAACATTACTGCTTCGTAGCCCAGATTTGCTGCTATTGAAAGCATAGCCTCTCCCATAAACCGTCCTAAACCCTGACCGCGTAACTCAGGTTGTACAATAAAACCAGCGTTGCAAATATGGCTACAGCGACCGGGAAAGTTTGGCTTTAAATAAAACGCCCCGATTATTTCTTTTGGCTTGTGTGTAGGATCTACAACAGATGTCCTGACAACAAAGGCATCCTTACTTAACCAGTAAGCTGAAAATTCTGTAGGAGAGAGAGGTTGCTTTTGGGGATAAGTTTTACCTTCGACAATTACAACATTGAGTAATGCTCTTACAACCTCATCCTCTTGAGGATGCATATAATCCAGTTCCACTAATATCCCATTTTTTAAGACTTTAATTAGGGGAAAATCCATTATTAACAATGTTTCTGGGGAACAATTACTTAAATATTATTTATTGTATGTGAAATTTGGTCAATAAATCTTATTGAGAAGATGCAAAAAGTAGAATAATTGCGATTTAAATTCTGGAGTTTTGGGAAAATCTGAGTAGTTAGCAAATGGCGATTTTACACTGTAATTGGTTACTAAAAGAGCAAAATGGTTGTTTATTTATTTGGGGGGAAACTTGGCGATCGCCACGAGTGAATTTCGAGTCTAATGGATTTGGAGATATCCCAGTAAATCCATTGGCAATGACATCAGTTGAGTTGAGTGAGTGGTTGCGATCGCGAAGCGTCGCCTTTGGCGATTCGCAGAACATGGCAATTACCAACTTTAGCCAAAAACCCCAAGTTGCCATCGCAACTACTAAGCAAACGCGCAAAGCCGCCAGTGCCACTGAGATCAGTTTGCCAACGCACTCTCAAATCATTGCCCTACCAACTTATATCCTAGAAGGTAGTAGCGAAGGAACAACAGCGATTTTCCCTGTACATTCTGCCAGCTTGGGGCTAGACACAGACTCCCCGCAATATTTGCAACCGTGGCGAGTTGAGGGTTTTTGTTTGAATCCCAGCGAAGCAGTAAAATTTCTTGCTGCTATTCCCCTAAATGCTGCTAACGGAGAAGATGCCGATTTGGGAGGAGATTTACGTTTTTGGTCGCAGGTTGCCCGTTGGAGTTTAGATTTAATCTCACGGTGCAAGTTTTTACCAACAATTGACCAACAATCAGATAATGCGATCGCTGCCAAATGGCAAGTACTTCTAGATAGTGCCGTAGATGGAACCCGCCTAGAAAAATTTTCTGGGAATATACCGTTGGTTTGTCGTACTTATCAAGAGGAAGTGGAGACTGGGGAGGAGTTTTCCCAATCCCTACTTTATGTAGACTTTCCCACAGAACCTCAAGAATTACTTTTGGGATTTCTCAACAGTACGATAGATGCCCAAGTGCGAGAAATGGTGGGTTCTCAACCTCCAATAGAAGCTAAGGCAATCGCATCTTTACCCTCTGGGGTGCGACAGTGGTTGCAAGCCTTAAATACTACATCTGCTACAGTGAATGCAGATGTAATTGAAGTGGAACGATTGGAAGCGGCACTAAAGGCTTGGACTATGCCGCTACAATACCAATTAACTCTTAAAACTCTATTTCGTACCTGTTTTCAACTGCGTTCTCCAGAGTCTGGCGAAACAGATTGGACATTGGCGTATTTTCTGCAAGCGGCTGACGATCCTGAGTTTTTGGTAGATGCAGCAACTATTTGGAATAATCCAGTTGAACGATTGGTTTATGAAAATCGGACAATTGAACAACCACAAGAAACATTTTTGCGAGGTTTGGGGGTAGCTTCCCGATTATATCCAGCGATGTCTGGCGACAAGGCACAAAGCGCCTACGCACCCAGTTTAGAAACCGAATATCCCCAATTTTCTCGCCTCACTCCCATTCAAGCTTATGAGTTTATCAAAGCTGTAGCTTGGAGGTTGGAAGACAGTGGTTTAGGAGTAATTTTGCCTCCGAGTTTAGCGAACCGTGAAGGCTGGGCGAACCGTTTGGGTTTGAAAATTACTGCCCAAACCCCAAAGAAAAAGCAGGGACGTTTAGGATTGCAGAGTCTACTAAATTTCCAATGGCAATTGGCAATTGGTGGACAAACTATTTCTAAAGCTGAGTTTGATAAACTTGTAGCTTTAAATAGTCCGCTAGTGGAAATTAACGGCGAGTGGGTAGAATTGAGGCCTCAAGATATCAAAACAGCCCAAACATTTTTTACCACTCGCAAAGACCAAATGGCGCTTTCCCTGGAAGATGCTTTGCGTTTGAGTACGGGGGATACTCAGGCGATTGAAAAATTACCAGTAGTTAGTTTTGAGGCATCTGGGGCATTGCAAGAGTTGATTGGGGCGCTAAATAATAATCAGGCGATGTCTACGACGGGCTACGCCTACGCACCTTTACCCACACCAACAGGCTTTAAAGGACAGTTACGGCCTTATCAAGAACGTGGCGCTGCTTGGTTGTCATTCTTAGAACGTTGGGGCTTGGGTGCGTGTCTCGCAGACGACATGGGACTCGGAAAAACCGTGCAGTTCATCGCTTTTCTTCTGCACTTGAAAGAACAGGATTTACTAGAAAATCCAACATTGCTAGTTTGCCCAACTTCGGTTT
>NZ_JABXKI010000171.1 GCF_017115095.1 Nostoc sp. NMS4
GGTTCCAGTGGTGGGTTTACTTTGCCGAATGGTGCGGTGCGATCGCCTGATGCAGGGTGGATAAAACGCGATCGCTGGGAAGCGATACCAGAGGAACTGCGAAAAAAGTTTGCGCCGATTTGTCCTGAGTTTGTGATTGAGTTGCGTTCCCAGAGCGATCGCTTACAAATTTTGCAAGATAAGATGCAAGAGTATATTGATAATGGGACACAACTTGGTTGGTTAATTGATAGAAAACAACGCCTAGTTTTTATTTATCGTCCTAATATTGAAGTTGAAGAATTAAATAATCCTAAAAGACTTTCTGGTGAACCGTTGCTACTTGGGTTTGCTTTGGATTTAAGTCAGGTTTGGTAGGGGATAAAATAAAAATGCTAGGAATCTATGGCGGCGAAAGACATATTCCATGATGCAGTAAGACGCGCTTTAGAGAAAGAGGGTTGCCTCATTACTAATGACCCGCTTTTCCTCCGTTTTGGTGGTTTGGATATGTACATCGACCTTGGTGCAGAGAAAATTTTAACAGCTGAACGAAATCAAGAAAAAATTGCAGTTGAAGTTAAAAGCTTTGTTGCTCCATCTACTACAACTGAATTTAGTACTGCTCTAGGACAGTATCTCAAATATCAACTAGCGCTTGAAGAAGAACAACCTGAGAGACTTACTTCTATATTTAGCAGTTCCTTTAGACACTTATCGTTCTTTTTTTACCTTAGAACTGCCACGTTTATTAATCCAACGTTACCAAATTCGGCTGATTATTTTCGACCCAGAAGAGGAGGCGATTGTAAAATGGCAAAAGTAGAAGAGTACCGTCAACTTATTCAAGAACTGTTGCTAGCTTACAGCGAAATCAAAGCCAGCAACGAAGAAGTCGAAGCAGAAGTTATTTTTGATCGAGAACGCGTTGGGCTTTGCCCCGCCGTAGGCATCGCTATCAACTTGTTCACGCGGGGTGGTCAAATAAGCGCCGTGTATATGGCTGTGTTTTGCATCTAGATATTAAAAACGAAAAAATTTGGATTCAACACGATGGTACTGAAGGAGGTATCGCTAATGAACTTATTAGTCGAGGTATACCCAAAAAAGACATCGTTTTGGCTTTTCATTCCCCCTTTAAACGACAATTTACCGAGTTTGCTGTTGGTTAGAGTAATTTCAATCACTAAACTTTTCGTGATTTAGGATATAGCCACCTATTAAACAAACGGCTAACTCTAGGCATGACAACATAGGTCAACAGTGCAACCATAATGATGGTAATGATCAACGAAATAATCAAGGGAGGTAAACCACGAAGCAGAGGCACTATAAACGTATTCAACACATTAATCAACACATATACAGCTACCCAAGTTAGCAATGCCATTTTATAGCGTGGTGGAGTTTTCAGTGGTTGACCAGGAAGAGAAAACCAAGCTTCTAATCCACATATCTCTTGAACATTAGGGTCAGATTCAAGCAAGTGTTTACCTTCATTGAGCCAATATTCGCGATCGCGCGATGTCATCCACACCTTTAAATTTTTATAATCGTCAAACCGCAAGATGATCACATATTCATTTCGCACCCCAACTTGGGGACGAATTACATTTGTTCCCAAATGACCTACATAGGTTCTCGAAACCCTGGTAATCTCTTTCAACCAAGCTTCGTAAGCGGTTTCGCATCCTGGTTTGACAACTTGTGTAATGACTACGGTTACAGATTTATCGTCCTGTTCCATCTGCATTAGTTATACCACTATCAAGTTAGTAAATGTGATTTTTAGTAATTTTCAAAATTTGGATTTTTAATTGAAAATCCAAATTTTAAAATCTAAAATTCGGTCATTCTCAAGTTAAGGGATATCCAGCTTTTCCAACCTCAAGCCGCACAACATTAGCAGGAACTACACCTGTAGGAGGAGGTAAAAACATTCCACCATTGGTAACAACATAAATCGCAGTGCGATCGCTCTCACCTTGACCAAAAGCCACTGCTGTGCTACCAATTACACCTGATTCGGCTTGAGCAATGATAGTTGTAGTGCGATCGCTTGCAATTCGTACCACACTGTTGTATATGTGCGTTGCTCCGTAAAGGTTGCCTTCCACATCAAAAGCGAAGTCATCAATATTAGTTTGCTCAACAAAAATTTCCGGCTCACCTGGTTTATCAGTGCTATCAACGGGAATCCGCAGCAGCAACATTTTTTCCGTATTTGAAACGTAGAGGAAATCACCAAAACGCTTCAAACCATTTGCCGCCGGAGTCACATTCTCCGAATTGCTACGAGCAAGCAAAGGATGTTCTAGCCAAATAGATCCACGACGTTGAGCGATATCAATCAGCCAAATTGCACCACGATAAGAATCTGCTGTTAAATACTGAGTGTCAGAAAGCGGAGTGATGCCATTAAGAAATATCGCATCTGGCAGTGTTAGTAAGGTTTCCACTGTTCCATGACTGGTAACTAGAGAAACCACGGGTATAGAATCAGCATTCCAACCTGTTGCCACCAAACCCCCGTTGGTAGTGAAAGCAAGACCACTCACCTTGCCTTCAACAGTGGCATGAATTTGCTGATTGCCATCTGGGGTAATGCGAACAATCTTGCCAACTTCGTGATTACTTACAAAAATTGTGCCATTTGGTGCAATCGCTAGATTTTCTAAAAAAGTATTGACCGGGAACGAGGTAATAATTTGAGCAGGTGCTAATTCAATTGGTTTATCTGCGTAAATAGGCGGTAAACCTGCGGAATTTCCCATATTAACCTACCATTGTAATTGAATAGGGCCACCAAGAGAATACCAAGAGAGTGTCCCATGTTTCCACTGCCAATAATTCCAATCTTCATGAGTTAACCCTCATTTCATCGTAGATTGTGAAAAGATTATAGTTAAAGCAGGTGAAGTAGCCACAAAGCAATTATGACCACCAATTTACCTGTAGCCACAGAAATTATACCAGTGGTTTTGCAATTGCAACCTGCGATGTCTACGACGGGCTACGCCTACGCAATGACCAACGATCAGTTTTACGAGTTTTGTCAGCTAAACCGCGACTTTCGCATCGAACGCAATGCTGTAGGAGAATTAATGATTATGCCCCCAACTGGTTCCGAAACCGATCAACATAACTTTGACATTATTGTTCAGTTGGGTATTTGGACAAAGCAAGATGGTACAGGCTGGTGAACCGTTGCTACTTGGGTTCACTTTGGATTTAAGTCAGATTTGGTAGGTGATAAATCAAAAATTACCTATACCCCAATATAGATTTACTCTTCAGAGTTAGCCTTTACATTAATTAGTAAGAGGAAATTTAGGAGATTACTAATTCATGCCTGATGAGCATCGGTTGGAGGAAGAATTTCTATCCCAAGAAGTTGAAAAACAAATATCCAATCAGCTAGATGAAGTAGAACAAATAGAAATAGATGTACAAACCGATCTGTTAAAAATACTTCAGGGACAGGCGGATGGGGTTTCGGTTGTAGGTCAAGGATTAGTCATTAAAAAAGACATTCGCGTACAGGAAATAAAACTGCAAACAGATAGTATAGCCATCAATCCCTTTAGCGCTATTTTTGGTCAAATAGAACTCAATGAGCCGGTAAATACTATTGCTCGAATTATACTCACAGAAGTAGATATTAACCGTGCCTTGACCTCAGAGTTTATTCGCAGCCAGATGCAAAACTTTGAGTTGAATGTAGATGGTGAAATTGTCAGTTTTGAGCCGGAAAAAATTCAGGTATTTTTGCCTGGTGATGGCAAAGTAGAATTTAGGGGAAAGGTGCTGTTAAAGGAAATGGGAAATACTCGCCCTTTAGCTTACACTGCGATCGCTCGCCCACGGACTCATTCACAACCCGCCACGCTGCAAGGTTTTAACTGCACTGAGGGAGAGGGAATTTCAATAGAATTAATTACAGCATTCATGCAGAAAGCTAAAGAACTGATGAACATACCATCTTTTAAATGGGAGGATATAGCCTTTTATATCAAAGATATAGAAGTACAAAAGAGTACTTTAATACTTATGTTAGAAGCTCAGGTAAAACAAATACCCTCAGCGTCAATTTAACTAAGTTTGGGGGTTTAATATCATGTTCGGCTGATTACTTATAAAATGTTATTGCGAACGCTCTGTTCGCAATGACAACTATTTATCCGAACATGATATAAGTCCCTTGGCTAACGACGGCAGAACGAATTGAAGCCTAAATCTAAATCCCCGGACGCTCTCTAAGAGAAGCAAGCTACGCTTTTAGCGTCTGTCTTCGACACGCTGCGCAAACGTAGAGAGCGTAATTACAAATTACAAATTACGTTAGCGTAGCGGTAGCGAGTCATCGATAGCGACGCAGGAGCGTCGCGTCATTACGAATTACGAATTACAAATTATTTAATATCTCCTTAGTAGGATTGACACTAGTTAAAGATAATTTTTGTTACCGAGGGATGATGTAAATGTCATAAAACTTTTCTAATATCTAGAAAGATTCTTATTGCTAAATTTCAACTATGCAAGAGTATGATGTTGTCCTAATCGGTGCTGGACATAATGGGCTGGTTTGTGCCGCTTATTTGCTAAAAGCTGGTTATAGCGTTCTATTACTAGAAAAGCGTTCTGTACCAGGTGGTGCGGCAACAACTGAAGAATGTTTACCCCAAGAAGCTCCTGGATTTAAATTTAATTTGTGCGCTATTGACCATGAATTTATTCATTTAGGGCCAGTTGTTGAAGAATTAGAACTAGAAAAATACGGCTTGCATTATTTGGAGTGCGATCCGGTTGTTTTCTGTCCTCATCCTGATGGTAAGTATTTCTTAGGGCATAAGTCGGTGGAAAAGACTTGTGCAGAAATCGCTCGTTATAACGAACGCGATGCTAGAAAATACGCAGAATTTGTAGATTTTTGGCAGCGATCGCTAGGTGCAATGATTCCCATGTTTAACGCACCGCCAAAGTCAATTATAGACATCCTTGGTAACTATGACATCACCAAACTGAAAGATTTAGTTTCAGTTATTGGTTCCCCTAACAAAACGCTGGACTTCATTCGCACAATGTTAACCAGCGCTGAAGATTTACTTAACGAGTGGTTTGATGAGGAATTTCTGAAAGCGCCACTAGCCAGACTATCATCAGAACTTGGCGCGCCGCCATCACAAAAAACCCTTGCTATTGGTGCAATTATGATGGCAATGCGTCATAATCCGGGGATGGCCAGACCTCGCGGCGGAACTGGCGCACTTGTGAAAGCTTTAGTAAATTTAGTCACAAGTAAAGGTGGCGTAATTCTCACAGACCAGCACGTTGAAAAAGTTTTAGTTGATGATGGTAAAGCTGTAGGTGTGCGGGTTGCTGGTGGTAAAGAATATCGCGCTAAACACGGGGTTATTTCTAATATTGATGCCAAGCGGTTGTTTTTACAAATGACAGATAAAAGCGATGTTAATGCAGCCGACCCAGATTTATGGGAAAGATTAGAACGCCGCATCGTTAACAACAACGAAACCATCCTCAAAATAGATTTGGCTTTAGACGAACCACTGCGCTTTCCACACCATGACCACAAAGACGAATATCTCGTCGGTTCTATCTTAATTGCCGATTCCGTGGCTCATGTCGAACAGGCTCATAGTAAATGTACCTTGGGAGAGATACCTGATGCTGACCCATCAATGTATTTGGTGCTGCCTAGTTATTTAGATCCGACATTAGCACCACCAGGCAAGCACACTCTATGGATTGAGTTTTTTGCCCCTTATCAAATTGCTGGTGCGGAAGGCACTGGTTTAAAAGGTACTGGTTGGACAGATGAATTGAAAAACAAAGTTGCAGATCGGGTGATTGATAAACTAGCAGACTATGCACCCAATGTCAAGAATGCAACTATTGCCCGTCGGGTAGAAAGTCCAGCAGAGCTAGGAGAAAGATTAGGTGCTTACAAAGGGAATTATTACCATGTTGACATGACCTTAGATCAGATGATATTTTTCCGTCCTTTACCAGAAATAGCCAATTACAAAACGCCAATTGATAATCTATTTTTGACTGGTGCAGGGACTCATCCAGGTGGTTCGATTTCGGGAATGCCGGGACGCAATTGTGCGCGTGTATTTTTACAGGCAAAACATCCCATTAGCCAAACTTTGAAGGATGCGCGGGATTCGATTAAGTCAACTGTCGAGTCAGTGTTTGGCATTAATTAGACATTTGGCGAAATTCAAAGTGCTGAGTGCTGTTAGCGGATAGCTAGGGTTTAGCCCGTGCTGAGTGCTGAGTTGAGGAACGTAGCTTGCTTCCCGCAGAGTAACCCAACACTCCGATCAATGTTGGGTTACGCAAAGCCTCCACCCAACCTACAATTTTTTTGCAACATTTTAGCCTTGACACGCCACTACAGTACCTAATTTTGTTAAAATCTCTAGTAATCTGTCAAATTCATTTTGACGTTTTTATTTCTCTCTTTTCCTTCTTCCTTTGCGCTCTTTGCGTCCTTTGTGGTTCGTTCCTTTACCCTTCAAACTTCGCTTTACAGACTACTATTTGAAGCGCGATCGCAAAATTATTCGATTTAAGATCAGGGCGCTGTTCCAGCAAAGATACGATCGATACTAGTAACTCTGCTGGAATTAAACTCTTATGTCTTTAACTGAAGAAATTCTTTCCCAATTACCAGGCGATGTTTTAAAAGGATTGCGCCAAAGCGATCGCATTCTCACATCCCTGAGAGAAAACTCCGCACCAGTACCAACCTTGGTTAAAGAAAGTCAACAGCCTTTAGGCGTTGTAGATTTCGATGTGCTAATCTGCGGTGGTACTTTAGGCATTTTAATTGGTTGCGCCTTAGCAGTGAAGGGGTTGCGGGTGGCGTTGCTGGAACGGGGAATTTTGCGGGGAAGGGAACAGGAGTGGAATATTTCTCGTAAAGAATTAGATGTGTTTGTGGAATTGAACTTGCTAACTGAGGAAGAATTAGCAAGTGCGATCGCCACTCAATATAACCCAGCGCGAGTTAGTTTTGCTGGCGGTACAGAAGTTTGGGTAGAGGATGTCTTGAATATCGGTGTAGATCCAGTTTATCTACTCGCTACCTTAAAAACCCGATTTCTTGCCGTTGGGGGAAAGTTGTTAGAAAACACACCCTTTACTGAAGCAATGGTTCATCCAGATGGGGTAACGGTAAATAACCAATTCAAAACTCGGTTATTAATCGACGCGATGGGACATTTTTCACCCATCAGCCAACAAGCGCGCCAAGGCAAAAAACCAGACGCTTTGTGCTTAGTTGTAGGAAGTTGCGCTCAAGGTTTTCCAGAAAATAACTCAGGCGACTTGTTATTATCATTTACATCTTTGCAAAATCAATGCCAGTACTTCTGGGAAGCCTTTCCAGCCAGAGATGGCAGAACTACTTATTTGTTTACCTATATAGATGCACATCCTCAACGTTTGAGTTTAGAAACTCTATTTGAGGAATATCTGCGTCTTTTACCAGAATATCAGGGAGTGGAATTGAGCAAGCTGAAATTTCAGCGATCGCTATTTGGTTTCTTTCCTACCTATCGCCAAAGTCCGCTTAAAACCCCTTGGAATCGCATTCTACCAGCCGGAGACAGCAGTGGTAGTCAATCTCCCTTAAGTTTTGGTGGTTTTGGGGCAATGGTGCGTCATCTGAAGCGTTTAACTTATGGCATTTCCGAAGCACTGGAAACAGAACAATTATCTGCAAAAGCGTTAACACTGCTGCAACCCTATCAGCCAAGTTTGACTGTTACCTGGTTGTTCCAAAGGGCGATGAGTGTCGGTGTAAATCAGAAAATTGCCCCAGATCAAATTAATCAATTACTCTCCGCAGTATTTCAGGAAATGCAACAGCTGGGTACACCAGTGCTAAAACCATTTTTACAGGATATAGTGCAGTTTTCGGCACTAACGCAAACACTGTTAAAAACTGGTTTATATCATCCTGTAATAGTTGCCAAAATCATTCCGCAGGTAGGATTAGCAAGTTTATTAGATTGGATGTTACATTACAGTAATTTAGGTGTTTACACTGCCTTGCTTTCGCTAAGTCCAATGCTAGAAACATGGATTAAGAATCAACCAAAAGCACAACAATATTATTGGCATCGTTTGATTGATGCTTGGAAGTATGGTTCTGGTGGTGATTACTCAGATGAAACTTAGAATTTTAGCTGTGTGAGGATAACATAATGGAACGGAAATCTGTAGGAATAAAATACTTTGCTGTACTGATTGGATTCCTGCGCGATCGCCAAGGATTTCTAGAGGAAGTTCGTCAAGGGATAAGATTACCAAATAAAATCATTTCGCTACTGGTTTGCAGTTCCTTATTTATCGCTGCTTATGGCGGAATCATTGGTGCATACCATAGCTGGATGCAAGCTTTTTCTTCCGCCATTAAACTCCCAGCCCTTTATTTAATCACACTTCTGATTTGTATCCCGACGTTGTTTTTTGCTAACATTATTTTTGGTTCCAAGCGGACTTTTGCACAGCATTTAGCATTAGTCTTAACTGCGGTTTCAGTCACAAGCGTACTTTTATTTAGCTTTGCCCCAATCACACTCTTTTTCTTGATTACCACCAATAATTACCAGTTTCTAATTTTGTTAAATGTCTTTATCTTTGCCATCACTGGATTTATTGGTGTTTCGTCTTTATATCAAGCCACGAATTTAGTTTTAGAGCAAGACAATGAAGGTAGTAAAACACGCCAGAGAATTTTACAATTTTGGCTATTTCTTTATGCTTTCGTAGGCAGTCAGTTAGGATGGACTCTCAGACCGTTTTTTGGCACACCTGGTTCTGCCTTTGAACTATTCCGCGAAAGAGAAGGTAATTTCTATTTAAGCGTGATTAAATCTATTAGCTATCTCTTGGGATTCCATTAATTAGCCATTAGTAATTTAACAAAATATACAACATATCAAATTTATGCTGAAAAAACAAAATCGCGGGATTCAACAATTTGGTGTTTTGGTTAATTTACTGCGCGATCGCCAGTCATTCTTAGAAGAAATTCGTCAGGGAGTGCGATTACAAAATAAAATCAGTTCTTTGTTCGTAACTAGTTCTATATTCTTTGCCCTTTATGGAGCAATTATCGGTGCATCCCACAGTTGGGGACAAGCATTATCGGGTGCTATTAAACTTCCGGTATTCTATTTAATTACACTGATTATTTGTTTTCCGACTTTGTTCTTTTTTAATGTTTTGTTTGGTTCTCGGAGCAGTATTTTACAGCATTTCGTTGTATTACTTACATCTGTATCTGTGATTAGCGTACTTTTATTTAGTTTGGCACCAGTGACGCTATTTTTTCTGATTACCACACCCGATTCTTATCAATTTTTTAAATTGTTGAATGTGTTAATTTTTGGCATTACAGGCATATTTGGCGTTAAATTCCTGTATGAAGGAATGCAATTACTTTCTCAACAAGATGAAGTAGGCAAAAAAACCCGCACCACTATTTTAAGATCCTGGTTATTGCTTTATGCCTTTGTTGGTATGCAGTTAGGATGGTTTCTCAGACCGTTTTTTGGTGCCCCTGACTCCAAATTTGAGTTGTTCCGGGCGGTGAAAGGCAACTTCTATCTGGATATTGTCGCGGCGATTTCCGAAATTTTAGGTTTGCGTTAATCCCCAGCCTCCAGGCCTACGATGTACACACAAGTCTGAAATAGCTAGTTGATTAACCAAGGTTTTACCCCACCCTAACCCTCCCCTTGCAAAGGGGAGGGAACTAGATTTCTTTTTTCTCCCTTTATAAGGGGGGATTAAGGGGGGTAATTTGACTTGTGTGTACACGCGCCTCCAGGCTGGGAACCAGTTGGGGCAAACCAGTTGGGGTAAGGGCTGTATCTTAACTTAGTGCCATTCCCACCTTGGCGGTTGCTATACTTACGGACGTAGATCGGAACTCCCGCCCCATTTCAAAAATCCTGAAAAAGCTGATATCTGTACATTTGAGGGCAAAAACTCAAACTTTAAATAAAACCTAGTGTTATACCTAAAGGCAAAGCACCAAATTAGATTGCAATGCCAGGGTATCAATAATGAATCGTGAAATTCCTGAATCCCGATTTCCAGAGGCAGCAATGACTGCCAGTCGTGCGGAACTATCGAATTTACCACTGAATACGATCTATGGGCATGTACCGACAGATTTATCTGGGCATACGTTCATTATTGCTCCTGTAGGTACTGTTGCCTCTGGAGGCTTACCCAATCCGAATGGAACCCACATTTTTAACGGTGATGGGATGATTTACCGTTTGGACTGGCAAGCCGGAGAGGTTACTGTCAAGACGAAACTGGCACGTACACCTTGCTTCTATGCAGATCAGGCAACTTTTAAAAATCTTGCTTATCGCTCTCATCAATTTCGCGATCGCGGGTTGTTGCGCTTTTCCCCTTCCTTGGGCTTGCGAGATGAGGTAGATATTGCCTTTCTCGCTTTTAATACGGCCACAGACAGCCAAGAGCGATTAATGATTACTTATGATGCTGGTCGTCCCTACGAAATTGATACCAATAGCTTAGAGGTTGTAACCCCAGTGGGAGGCAATACTGAGTGGAAACCGTTTCTACCTTTTTCCTATCCTTTTCCCCCTGTATTGAGTACCTCTCATCCAACCTTTGATGGTTATACCAACGAAGTTTTTTTAGTTAACTATGGGCGATCGCTGAGTAACTTTCTTGAAAGTGTGCGTTTTATTTATGACCTCGAACAACTGCCCCAAGAACTAGAGCAACTGCTAAGTGCGATCGCTAAACTTTTAAAGAACAATCCCTTGCAGATTCCCTTGGGAATGTTCTCGAAGTTTTCTCAAAGTTTCTGGAAACCATTGATTAGCTGGATTGAGCATTGGCTGGGAACTGCTATGCCAGATTTTGTTTATCTGTTGCAGTGGGATGGTGTAAGTAAACTCCAGCGCTGGCAGTTGATGCTACCAGATGGTTCTCCGGTGCGAATTGAGCAAAGCATCCATCAGATAGCAATTACCAAAGATTACGTAGTGCTGATGGACACTTCTTTGAAAATTGGCCCAGAACAAATCCTCAATAATCCAATTCCCGATAGTTTGGAAACTGAGCGCCTACTGCGGCAATTATTAACGCGATCGCAGCAGCCCAATTCTCCCATTTTCATCGTGCGTCGGGCTGACCTCAAGGCAGATGTGACGACTGTGGTAGTCCGCCCAGCCGTAATTCCCTTAGAGACAGTGCATTTTTTGGCCGATTACGAAAACCCTGATGGTCAAATCACTTTGCATACCGCCCATCTCTGCGCCACAGATATCGCCGAATGGGTTCGCAAGTATGACATTTCCAAATTCGACGCTCCCAAATCTGCGCCTCTGTGGTTGGGAGGAATGCTAGCTAATGGACAAATGGATGTAGGTCGTCTGGGTCGCTATCAAATAGACGGCGAGACAGGTCAGATTCGAGATGCCAAAGTAATTTACGATACTCGCCGTCATTGGGGTATAGGGTTCTACGCTTACCAGGAAAGGCTAGCTTCGGGATTGCCCCCCAAGCGAATTGATAATATTTATTGGCAATCTCTCGGTTTTTGGCCAGAATTGCTAACTGAATTTATTTACAACTTGTACGAAGACTATCCCTATCGGGCTGTACCACTGCAAGAATTATTGCAACGACAAGAAGCATTCCACAATCGCCCTTCTTCTTTGTTCCGGGTAGATACAATCAAAATGGAGGTAGCAGATTTTTATGATGCGCCTCCAGGTTATTTTATCAGTTCACCTCAGTTTGTACCGAGATTGAATGGCAATGGTAGTTCCACAGATGGCTATATTGTCTGTACGGTATTTGGGGGAAATAACAACGAAATTTGGATCTTCCAGGCTGATGAATTAGGGGCTGGCCCGATATGCAAATTGAGCCATCCACAATTGGATTTCGGCTTCACCATGCATACTACTTGGTTATCTGCGATCGCTCCTCGCACTGCTAATTACGATATCCCCGTGCGACAGGATTATGAATCGTTACTTAATCAGCCAGTCATTCAGCAATTATTCACAGAAGCAGTTTATCCACATTTTCAGTAAAAGACGTTGTGTCTCAAACCAGATCACATTACTACCAAAAAATCAACAGTGTATGACTAAAATCTCTAAAGATGCACGAATTTGTATTGTCGGGGCGGGAGCAGCCGGTTTATCTACGGCTTACTTTTTGAAAAAGCAAGGCTACCGCAACGTACTTGTGTTAGAAAAAGCTGGACGGGTAGGGGGATTGTGTTGTTCTATTACCCACAATTCCCGTTCCTTTGATTTGGGAGCAAATTATCTCACCCCTGCTTACAAAGAAGTCCTAAAAATAGCTGAAGAAGTCGGCGCTCAACTTTACAGTGAAGGGCCAGGCCAAGTCTACAACCCTTTTAAATCTCAACCGGGACAACCTGCCTACACCTCAATTATGAATGCCGTTACAGAGGGAACTGACCCAGTAACGTTTTTGGCAGCCGTTGGACGCTTTTGGTGGGAGCGTCTTTGGCTAGAGCCAGTTATTTCCGTTCCTGGGTTTGCCGGTATCAGTCAACATCCCGAACTAACTCAACCTTTTTCCCAGTGGTTAGCACAGAAAGATTTGTCATGTCTAGAAACTCTGTTTGAAATTCCCATTACCGCGATGGGCTATGGCTATTTAAACGAAATCCCCACTGCCTATGCCTTAAAATACATCACTCTAGAAACCTTTTGGACTTTAGTTACTTACGGTGCAGATTTGCGCTGCGGTTGGCCTAAACGGTTTACTGATGGTTTCCAACGCTTCTGGGAACGTGTTGCTTGGGGAATAAATGTGCGCTTGAATATTGACATCAAGGAAATCAAGCGGGGGGCAATTACACGGGTGCGGTTCACCGAGCAAGAGCAGATTCTTGACAAGATTGTTACCCATGAAGAAGTTTTAGAATTTGACTATCTGGTTTTAGCTTGTCCGTTGACGCTGAATGTCCTCAACAGTTTTCTCGATTTGTCGTCAACAGAGAAAGACCTATTTGAGCAGATTATTCTCAATCCCTACAGTTTGATTACCTATCTGATTCCCAATCTGCAAATGCCAACCCCGGTAACTAATGTTATTCCCTTAAATGCAGTGGGGAATCCTTGGTTTATTGCTCAACAGTTTGCTGACAATGACCTAGTTGCCTTTTACACCCGCCTAGATACCCAGGGAAAAATCACTAAAACAGATGTTCTCCAGGGAATTCAAAAGACATTAGAGAATTTGGGAGTGCAGGTAGATGATGATTACTACACCTATGATGAGTGGGCTTACTTTCCTCACATTACTTCAGAAATCATGCGGGCGGGATTTTACGATCGCTTAGAAGCAATCCAAGGTCAACGCCAGACCTTCTATGTGGGAGGCTTATTGAATTTTGAGTTGGTTGAGACAATTGTGGAGTACTCAAAAAGTTTAGTCGAGAAAAACTTTTAGTTGGTACAAGAGTAATCCAATTGCGAAGAACCCCACCCCTCCCCAACTACCGTGTATACACAAGTCGAATTACCCCCCTTAATCCCCCCGATGCATTGGGTGGAAACCGGAAAATCTAGTTCCCTCCCCAATGCATCGGGGAGGGTTAGGGTGGGGTAAAACCCTGGTTAATCAGCTATTTCAGACTTGTGTATACACCCCTCCCCAAGCTTGGGGAGGGATATACAAACAAATTACGTAGCTTGCTTCTCGCCATTCGCGTAGCGTCTCGTAGAGAAAGCGAGTATTACAAATATATTTTAACTAGGAAGTTTTCATCGCCAGAATCTTCAAAGCTACTGCTTCAGGGACAGGCATCACCGATAACCGATTTCCTTGTCTCACCAACATTAACTCTTCGGCACTAAACTTTTCTTTGAGTATTGATAGCAAGATGGGGTTAGAAAAGCTCTCAACAAATTCCACTACAACTGTTTGCCAACGAGGGGATTCAGAACTTGATTTTGGGTCGTAGTATTTACTTTCTGGCTCAAACTGAGTCGGGTCAGCAATATCTTTTTTCACTACACGCATTAACCCAGCAATACCGGGAGGATTAGTACTGGAGTGATAGAAAAAAGCTAAGTCTCCTTCATTCATAAGACGCAAAAAATTGCGAGCTTGATAATTGCGAACACCGTCCCAGATAGTCTCATTTTGCTGTTGAAGGTCAGCAATGCTATAAGCTTCTGGTTCTGATTTCATTAGCCAATAATTCATCTACAAAAATTATGTATATACAAAAGTATTTTAATTTTGAACCGATAATTAAGTTCGTAGTAAGCACTTTAGTGCTTATTTTTTAAACACTAAATTGCTTATACCAATTCTGTATAAAGATGCGCTAAACCCTAAGTACAAGAAAGAAAAACGAACCGCAAAGGACGCATTCGCGCAGCGTCTCGTCAGAGAAGGACGCAAAGGACACGTTCGCGCAGCGTCTCCGACAGGAGAAGAGAAGAAAGAAGTTAAAAGGGTTTGGCGCAGCCTCACAAAGAAATGGTATTACTACAAATCCTCTTGCACTAGCTTAAACATTGTACTAGTGAATATTTGGCTTAACTGCGGTAGGCTATAACAGCATAAAACGGATCTCCGCCAGCTGCACCCAACCATTGTAAGAAATTTGGTAATGTTGATTTATTAGCTATAACTTCTGCGGTTGTAAATCCTGGAACTGAGGCGAAATACTCTTTGACTAATTCCACTCTAGCTGCTTCAGAAGCCTCTCGCCAAGCTTGAATTGCCTTTTCAAAAAACATCCGGTTAGAAAAGCTGATAATTGCAACACCACCTGGTTTCAGGATGCGGTAAATTTCGGAAAATATTGCTTCTGGATATTGCATATATTGCACAGATACGCAATTGAGAACAGCATCAAAATCTTCATCTGGTAAAGGTAACTGCGGATTTTCGTTAAGATTTTGGACAAAGTAATGATTTAAGCGGGGATTACGTGCTAATTCCTCACCATTGAGTCCGTGTCCCTCCACATGGTCAAACTGCATCTCTTCTGGTAGATGAGACACCCAACTGCTCATCATATCAAAAATGCGGGTGTTGGGTTTCAGGCGATCGCGGTATAAATCTGTCAGCTGTTGAATAAATCCTTCATCGACATGGGTAACGAAGCGAGGATAGGCGTAGAAAAGCTTATCGTCTGTATCGTCTAATTTCAGGCGTTGATTCGGTCTTAACTGCATAAATCTCTGTTTTGGAGAACTTTTTCCGAAAATTGCCGCAATTTCAAGTATTTTTCAACAATCACTATGTAACATATTGTAATAACAATAGGATATTTAAACGAGTATAAATATAACCCTGTTTTAAGAACTTTTTTACAACAAAGTGCGATCGCTGCAATTCTCCAATCTCATCCTATTTATCTTGTGCAAATAGACCAGAAAATCCAAGTACTGCTTAATTTCTATCTTTCTATTCGCCCCCAAGCAGTAGTTTCTATTTCCCAAGTACCAACTTTGAGCTATGCTTTGATATATGCGGATCGTTCCCCTCAATTATCTCGGACTCATCACGTTCTGGGTACTGTCAAAAAGTATCAGTTGATTCAAGTTCTTCCCTAAGATAGATGCGAAGGGACTATTGCCAAAAAATATTAATCTAGCTATAATAGTACGTGTACTAAGTATTTGCTTAAATGGTTTCTACT
>NZ_JABXKI010000164.1 GCF_017115095.1 Nostoc sp. NMS4
GACTATGCCAGCAGCAAAGGAGTGATTGTCGTCATGGCAGCAGGTAATGATGGTGACTCATCACCAGACTATCCCGCCCGCTATGCATCCAAGTCGGGAATTGCCGTTGGCGCAGTAGATAAAAATAATAATATGCCCGACTTCTCTAATCGCTCTGGAACAAATCAAATAGCTTACGTCGCAGCGCCCGGAGTCAAGGTTTATTCATCAGTTCCGAATAATCAGTATGACACTTATAGCGGCACGTCTATGGCTGCTCCTCACGTTGCTGGTATCGTAGCTCTGATGCTTAGTGCTAACCCCAACCTGACTGATGCCCAAGTACGCCAGATTGTCACAGAAACCGCAGGAAATAGTACGCAAACTACAAGCTCTAGTTTGAATATTTCTAATGTCAGTTCTCTAGCAAGTCAGGTGATTGCAGATACAGCAGTGAATAAGACATCTAGTTTTAATAGTTCCAATTTTGGTTCTCGAATCGGTCAGGCAACTACAGAAACAGGAAAATCTCTAACACCAGAAACTACCGCCAGTTGGAATCATTCTAATTTTAACCCTGCGATCGCTCAGGCGATGTCTAAGATGGGCTATACTTACGCAGGAAACACAAAATATCTGACATCAGCCGCAGATAATAATGGATTAGCCAATCCAGAATTATGGTCGCAATTCCAAAACTATGAGAATATTCTGGACAGCATCAATGTGAATGGCAATGATGATCAGAATAATTTTGATTTTGGCAAACTACTAGAGGGAACGCAAAAACAAATAGATCAGTATAAAAAATTCTTGGGTATGGCTTGAAGATTATAGCGATTTGCAGTTGAGTTCAATACTGCTCCGTAATGCTGTATTTGTCTATACACTAAACTCAACACTATTGCTGCCATCACTGGTAGGGTGAAAGTCTGGATTTCCTTGTTTATTCCGTGGCTTAGTCATGGTTATTCTCAACACTATTGTGTTCAGTTTAACCATTGCGTTTTACCCACTTGACAAGACTCTAATTTTCTTAACTTGACACCTATGGCAAGATGCCCACCCCACAAGAATTAATTGGATATTTTTTTATTTGGAAGTCCCTTATTAAACCCGAATCATCCCACCCCGCCAAAGCTACGCTTTCTCTCCCCTCCCCGATGCTTTGGGGTGGGGTGCATTTCTATCAATTGATAAAACTAATGATAACTATTGATTAATCGCTGACTCAATGCATAGATAAAAGTTAATAGCTATGATTAATTACTTAAATAGTTCCTTAGTATAAGAAATAATTAGAGTTCTTATCTCAAATTTATTTAGTTAAATAATTCCATTTTGACAGATATAACGGTAAGCTGTTTTTAACAAAATTAAACAAAGATAAATTTTCGTTATCTGCGCTCGCTGGGTTAACAGGGATCAACGCCAGTTGATTCAAAACCCATAGTTTTTGATGACAATAATAGAGGTAAGTTGATGGCTCAGTTTCTACTTGAGACTGTTTGGCTAGTTCCGTGCTATGCCTTAATAGGTGGCTTGTTAGCCGTGCCTTGGTCGCCGGGAATCATTCGGAAAACGGGGCCAAGACCGGCGGGTTATGTAAACTTGGTAATGACATTTTTGGCGTTTGTGCATAGTGCGATCGCTTTACAAGCAACTTGGAATTATCCAGCCCAAAATGTATTTATTCCTTGGTTATCTACGGCTGGTTTAGACCTCACCATTGCTTTAGAAATATCCTCAATCAGTGTCGGCGCTTTGGTTGTAATTACTGGATTGAATTTGCTGGCACAGATTTATGCGATCGGCTACATGGAAATGGATTGGGGTTGGGGACGCTTCTATTCTTTGCTGGGATTATTTGAAGCGGGATTATGTGCCCTTGCTTTGTGTGATAACTTGTTCTTCAGTTATGTAATTTTGGAAGTTCTAACTTTAGGAACCTATCTACTAGTCGGCTTATGGTTTAGTCAACCTTTGGTAGTTTCAGGTGCGAGAGATGCGTTTTTAACCAAGCGGGTGGGAGACTTATTCTTGCTGATGGGCGTGTTGGCATTATGGCCTTTAGCTGGAACTTGGAATTATACAGAATTAGCTGAGTGGGCGGCTACTGCTAACGTCAACCCGACAACTATGGCACTGGTAAGTTTAGCTTTAATTGCTGGTCCGATGGGTAAATGCGCCCAATTTCCCCTGCATTTATGGCTAGATGAAGCAATGGAAGGCCCTCTTCCCAGTACGATTTTGCGGAACTCGGTAGTAGTGGCTAGTGGTGCATGGGTGCTGATTAAACTGCAACCTGTGTTAAGCCTGTCGCCCATAGCGTCCTCAGCGATGGTTGCGATTGGTGCGGTGACAGCCGTGGGTGCTTCTTTGATTGCGATCGCTCAAATCGATCTTAAACGCTGCCAATCCTATTCTGTCAGTGCATACATGGGTTTAGTATTCATTGCTGTGGGAGTGCAACAAGACGAAGCAGCGCTGTCGTTAGTCCTTAGCAACGCCATATCCGCAGCATTGTTGGTGATGAGTACTGGCGGAATTATTTGGAATAGCATTACCCAAGATGTTACCCAATTAGGCGGATTGTGGACGCGCCGCCCAATTTCTGCGATCGCCTTTATCGTTGGAAGTTTGGGGTTAATTGGTTTTCCACCATTGGGTGGCTTTTGGGCGCTGATAGAATTAGCAGATGGGTTGTGGGAAACCCAACCTTGGTTAGTGGGAGTATTAATAGCTGTAAATGCTTTGACGGCTGTGAGTTTGACGAGAGAATTCGCTTTAATTTTTGGCGGTAAAGCTAGACAAATGGCCCAGAGATCGCCTGAAGTTCACTGGCCGATGATTCTGCCGATGGTAATCTTACTTGGCTTTAACCTACATCTTCCTTTGGTGTTGCAAAGCTTATCACTTTTACCCAATTGGGCAACTCTAAATAAAGATGTCGCACTACTTTTAGTTTGGTCGAGTATTTTCAGTTGCAGCATCACTGGCGTGATTTATTTAGGCAATATTCCTAAACCGATTCGTCTCCCTTGGAAAGGTTTACAAGACTTAATCGCATACGATTTTTACACACCCAAACTCTATCGAATTACGATAATTTTTGGAGTTGCCAAAATTTCCCAACTTGCCGATATGATTGACCGCTTTGTAGTCGATGGCATCGTTAACTTCGTTGGTTTATTTTCGCTATTAGGTGGCGAAGGTCTTAAATACAGCACCTCTGGACAAACCCAGTTTTATGCCTTAACTGTCCTTGTAGGAGTAAGTTTTTTAGGAATGTGGGTAACTTGGCCATTTTGGGGAATGCAATTTTTAAATATGGTTTTTCAAATTTCGACACTTGGATAGCAGAATAATTCGTAATTCGTAATTCGTAATTGAATTAGTTGGAAATTTAAATACCAATAAAAATTACAAAAAACTATTTTACTAATAATTACGAATTACGAATTAATTAACATTGTGAGGAGAATTTCATGAGCATACAACATCCGCAGATAAATCTTTCCAGAAGAAGTTTATTTAAGTTTGGTGCAGGTGCGATCGGTACAGGTGTATTAACAGCCGGACTTGGCTCAAACTTACTTGCAGCCGAAAAAAAACCAGTAGATGAAGATATTACGCCTGATAAGGCACTGCAAGAATTACTAGATGGGAATGAAAGATTTGTTAAAGCAAAACGTCGCAATCCTCACCAAACCCATTCGCGTTTAGTCGAAGTTGCTAAAGGTCAAAAACCCTTTGCTTCGATTCTAAGTTGTGCAGATTCACGAGTTCCTTCAGAGATTATTTTTGACCAAGGACTTGGAGATTTATTTGTCTGTCGTGTAGCCGGTAATATTGCCACAGTAGAAGAAATTGGTAGTTTAGAATTTGGTAGCTTAGTATTAGGCTCTAAAGTCATCATGGTAGTGGGGCATGAAAGATGCGGTGCGGTGCAAGCCGCAATCAAAGGCGCTCAAGTACCAGGACAAATTGGAAGTTTGCTTGAGGCAATTAAACCGAGCGTAGAAAGCTCTAAAGGAGAATCAGGAGATAAGTTAGAAAACGCCTGTAAAGCAAATGTTTTGGCACAAGTTAAAAAGTTGAAATCATCCACAGTTTTATCTGACTTAATTAGTGCAGAAAAGCTAAAAATAGTCGGAGCTTATTACGATTTAGATACTGGAAAAATCAGTATCGTCGATTAGCTGTTTTATCTTTTGTCATTAATCATTGCCGAATGGCACGAAGAAAAGCCCAAAGACTTATGTAACCTCGTTCCCAGCCTGGAAGCTGGGAACCAGTTGGAAAGGGGGAATAAGAATCTTAAAGTCTCCCTTTTTAAGGGGGATTTAGGGGGATCTCCAAGGGTTAGGTGTATGCAAAAAAACTTTTCAAACATCCTCTAAGAGTAAATCATAAAGGACAAAGGACGAAGGATAAAGGACAAAATTACCATGTTAAGTGTATTGATTTGGCTGCCGATTTTCGCTGCTTTTTTCATAGCAATATTACCTGTAAGTATCCCGACATATCGCATTCGTTTAACAGCATTAATTTTTTCGGGGCTAGTTCTATTCTGGAACCTGTTTATCCTGTTAAAATTTGATATCAGCAATCCAGGAATGCAATTTAAAGAGTATTTGCCCTGGAATGAAACCCTTGGCTTGAGCTATCAATTAGGTGTTGATGGGCTTTCTATCTTGATGTTGGTGTTAAATAGCCTACTCACCTGGATTGCTATTTACAGCAGTAGTCAAGAAACTGAACGTCCCCGGCTGTTCTACTCGATGATTTTATTAGTTAGTGGAGGAGTCGCAGGTGCTTTTTTAGCAGAGAACTTGCTGCTATTCTTTTTGTTCTACGAACTAGAATTAATTCCCTTCTACTTACTAATTTCCATTTGGGGAGGGAAAAAACGGGGTTATGCTGGAATTAAATTCTTGATTTACACTGCTGTTTCGGGAGCATTAATTCTGGCGACATTCTTGGGTATGGTGTGGCTGAGTGGTTCGACTAATTTTGCTTTTGATGCAGTCTCTACAGAAAACTTGTCAACAGCAAAACAAATCCTTTTACTAGCAGGAATAGTATTAGGTTTTGGCATTAAAATTCCCTTAATTCCCTTCCATACTTGGCTACCCGATGCTTACGTTGAGGCTTCAGCACCAATAGCCATTCTTCTCGGTGGCGTGTTAGCAAAGCTGGGAACTTATGGATTACTGCGATTTGGGTTGGGTATGTTTCCCCATGCTTGGAGTATTATTGCGCCGACTTTGGCAATTTGGGGAGCAATCAGCGCTATCTATGGGGCAGTAATTGCGATCGCTCAAAAAGACATCAAGCGTATGGTAGCATACAGTTCCGTCGGTCACATGGGCTATATAGTGCTAGCCGGTGCCGCCAGTACTCCTTTAGCACTCGTTGGTGCAGTCGCCCAAATGTTTAGTCATGGTATTATCCTGGCGATTCTCTTCCACTTAGTAGGAGTTGTAGAAGCCAAAGTCGGTACACGCGAGTTAGATAAACTCAATGGTTTAATGAGTCCCATACGCGGTTTACCCTTAATTAGCGCCTTACTAGTTTTAAGCGGTATGGCTAGCGCAGGTATTCCCGGTTTAACAGGATTCATTGCCGAATTTATCGTCTTTCAAGGTAGTTTCTCTATCTTTCCCATCCCGACAATTTTGTGTGTAGTCGCTAGTGGATTAACCGCAGTTTATTTTGTCATCCTCCTTAACCGCACTTGTTTTGGCAGACTCGATAACTTCGCTTACTATCCCAAAGTTCTTTGGTCTGAAAAAATCCCAGCTTTAATTTTGGCAGCCTTTATCATCTTTTTAGGAGTACAACCCACTTGGTTAGTACGTTGGAGTGAATCTACAACTACAACAATGGTGGCTGCAATTCCCCCCTTAGAAAAAACCGTAATCTCGGAAGTAGCGCTGAAGTAATAAATAAGAGATTTACGCATCGATAAAGGAGGAAGGATGAATCTAACATTAATTCCCAGTGGTCTTGTTCTATTTCGCTTTTTGATATCTCCATTTCTCCTGTTAGATGCGTTGGATGGTAAAACCAGTATTTGGTTCATCGTTGGTTTTATTGCAGCCTTCCTTTCAGATATTTTTGATGGCATAATTGCGCGACGACTAGGTGTTAGCAATGCCCAATTGCGCCAAGCTGACAGTTGGGCTGATGTCTGCCTTTTTAGTTGTATCTTCGTCAGTGCGTGGATAGTTTATCAAAATATTCTGGTTACTTATAGCGTCCCTTTGCTAATGATTGTTTTTGCTCAATTGCTGTGGTGGGTGGTGAATTTAGTGAAATATGGTAAACCCGCTAGCTATCACACCTACTCGGCAAAATTTTGGGGAATTACTCTTTTTATTGCCATTATTGCCCTATTCGGCTTTGATTACGCCGGAGTTACCTTATGGCTGACTTGTATTGCTGGCACAATTCATAGCGTTGAAGAAATTGCTATGACGCTAATCTTGCCAGTTTGGACACATGATGTTTTGAGCATTTTTCATGCTTTGAATATTCGTCAAGAATTACTAACACCAATTACCAAATAATCATGACAGCAATTAAAACAGCAATTAAATTACCTCCTTCAAATCACGAATTTGCCGAAGTCATTCACCGCTTAGAAGCTGGCGGTTCAATGTTACCCGATACTCCAGAAAATTTGATGCAAATCATCGGTTTGTATAAAGCTTATGCTGTACCGATGGATTTTTACTGGCGCGACCTACTTTATATTGCCGAACGCGAATTTTTAAACCCGCTTCCCTTCTTTAAATACTTCTTACCCAAAGAATATTTAGAACTGCATAATCATTACGCTGGCGATGATGCCGATTTACGAATTTGGCGCGGCGAAGCTACTGCACATCCCGAACTTTTGGCATTTATTGAGAAGGGTGAAACTTTCAAAATGCCAAAGTTATTCCATCACTTGTTACACGATCGCATTAACATGGAATTTGCGGAAGCTTGTATGCGGGCGATGTTGTGGCACAGAGGCATGGGTGGACAATTTGACCCTTACCTAGATTCTGAAGAATACAAAGCCAACGCCGACCGAGCAATTAAAGCTTATTTCCAAGGAAACCCCGTAATGCTGGGGCTTTACAAGCTGTTCCCCGATATGTTTTTGGAACAGTGCCGCCAAATGTCATACTACGCTAACCTGGGCTTATTTTGGGAAGTCATGGCACCGGTATTCTTTGAAATGTCCGATCGCTATGATGAAGGTACTATTACCAGCGTCCCAGAGGCGATGAGCTTCATAGTTAATGGTATATTTGCGATCACAGGTCGTCCCATTTACCATCACGTCTATATTCGTGGCGAATGCTACGAAATTGTCCCCAAATCTAAGGGTTTTATGTGGTTATATGAAGCTGCATTACCTTATGTCGAAGCAGTTTTCTACCGCACCGCACCCTTCCGAGGAACAAAATCTTATAATGCTCAAGCGCGTCAAGTTCCAGAAAATCAAAAAGACTTTCACTATGGCATTCTTTACGCTGACGTATTTCCAGTGGGTACAGCTGGCATACCCCCGACATTATTAGCGCAAGATATGTTGCATTTTTTGCCCCCATATCTTGTTGATTACTACAGCCAACATTGCCGGGGCGAAGAAGATATGTTGATTCAGTTAGGAGTGAGTTTTCAACGCTCAATGTATTGTGTCACTTCTGCGGTAATTCAAGCTTTGCGGGCTGCACTTTTATACCCTTTAGATGACCAAAATCCCAAGCATTTACAAGCCAATCGAGATTTCTTTGAAATGCAGTTAAATCGCTTTACCCGTGATGACTACAATATTCGTGATGCTGCTCGTTTAGGGAGCATTCAAAGTCAAGATTATCGATAAGATATCTCCATCTAAAACCTTTGTAGAGACGTATCACTGCTACGTCTCTACATTTTTTTATACCAGATGTCTTATAGACTGAAAATGCGATCGCTAATAAAGAGATGCCAACACTTTATCAGCTGCTGCCCGGAATGCAGTTGCAGCACCAGCACTCATATCCCGTGGCGCACAGATGCGATTTCTCACATAGGCAAGTGCGATCGCACCAACCGCAGCCGTAGTGGGATCGGCATTGTCTTTACCACCCACACGTCCCCACGGTAATGCTGCACCATTGCCATTGATCAGATAGTCAGCTAGTAATCTGAGGTGAAAATCAACCGCTTCTTTAACGGCACTTGTGTCACCATTGACCGCCAATGCTTGCACCCCGGAGTTTTTCAGGATATCTCCTAAAGCAACTTCTCGGTTATCAGTCAACCTTTCAGCCGCTTCTGCCCGAAATTGAATTTCTTGGCTAATAGCCGGGTCGGGGGGCAAAGGATTGCCGATTGGTGTCACGCCCCAGCGACGACGCAAAAGTAAATTGTTGGTGGTATCATCCGATTTGACGCGGTGATAGGCGGGACGTTGTTTGAGTGCTTCAAACCAAGCATTGATCCGAGGATAGCGGGGATTTCCCTTGAGTTGATATCCGCGATAAACGGGTAAGTTAGCCGCCAATCTGTCTAAATGGGGACTATAGGTAATATCTACGACGCTAAATGTTGACAAAAAGTAGGGGCCGGAATACTTTCCGAGAAGTTGCTCTAGTTCGTCTAATTTCGCTTCAAAAGCTGCTTGTAAACTTGCTAATTCATGCGGATCTTCCGGGGGTTGTCTGAGAAATTTATAGGCGATATCTCTCACACCATTGGTTTCTGCATCCTCAAGCCACTGCCTAGCAACGGCGTTTTCCTCTGGGTCTTCAGGAAGCAAGCTTGGCCCAAATCTTTCTTCCAACGCTAACAGAATATCTTTGGATTCATAAACTAACTTGTCCTCAATTTTCGCCGCCGGGACAAGAGTTGTGGGAACTAAATCGGTATACCATTTAGGCTTGTTAGTCAAGTCGATAAACTCTGTTGCAAAGGGAATTTCTTTTTCTTCGAGAGCAAACCAAACCCGCTCGCAAAATGGACACCAAGAGTTAGTATCGCGGTAAAGCAGTACTGGCGGTTCTGTATCTGGTGGCAGTTTATGGAGACTGCTAGGTATGGGAGCGGTAGAAGGAGATTGCCCTGGTCTACGCACCCGTCGAGCCGAGGTATTTTTTTGGGCAATTTCTAACAGTTGTTCCCAATTAGATACTGTGTCTTGAATTGACATATTTCACCTTAGTTTAAGTTAACTTTATTTCCACAAAGGAGTCAGTGGTTAGAAGTTATATCATTGACTATTTTTCAATAGATAACTAGCTGAATTTTTGAACCATGACCACAAAATACTAAAAAAACATGGTCTTGCCGGAGTTAATGGCGATTATCACACAAAAATAGTTTGAAAGCAAGATTTAATCTATCTATTTTTTGACTTACTTCAGCCGTAAAAATCAGAAAAATCTCTATAAATTTGATTCATAGAGAGGATAGAAAACTTAAGTCAAAAAATACCAATAAAGTAATAAGTGTCTAAAGTCAAGCTACTAGTAATCTAAAATACTTGCAATTTCATCGGGTGTAGCCCAAGAGTGAAGCACCCCAGCCAATGAAAGCGCTACCAAAGACTAGCCATGCAGCATTAATGCGAAAGCGAATGGCTAAAATGGCACAGACGATCGCGATCGCCAAACCGAGAAAATCTACAAATGGGGCTTGTGGTAATGTTAAAGTTGCTTTCCCCAGTTGTAGAGTCGTAACAACCATTAGCGCTACGGCACTAACATTCACAGCATCCAAAAATGCTCTAGTCCAAGAAGAGGCTCGTAAGCGTGGAATTAGGGGATTCAGGGCAGCAACGAAAACAAAAGAAGGTAGAAAAATTCCGATTGTGGCAACAATTGCGCCAGGCATGCCAGCAATGACATAACCGATAAACGTAGCAGTGGAAAGTACTGGGCCAGGGGTAAATTGACCAATTGCGATCGCATCTAATAACTGCTGTTGTGTCAGCCAGCCGTATTCTTGAACTAATCCCCCTTGCAGAAAAGCTACTAAAAGGTAGCCACCACCAAACAAGACACTACCGACTTTGAGAAAAAACCAGCCCAACTGCCATAGAGAAACGTTGGCGACAGTAGATGCAGTAGCTACCGATGCAGCAAGTACAGTTGATGCCTTCAAAGTAGCACCTGTGCTGAGACTAGCAATCAGAAAGTTGGCTTTATCTCCTGGTTTATCGTTTTTATCGCCAGAATGTAACCAAACCATCCCCAGCAATCCCCCAATTAATAGGGCAATTACTTCATTTAATTTCAATAACAATGTTAGCAATGCCACAGCGAAAGCGATCGCTAGTAATTGGCGAGTTTTCACAGCCTTTTTTGCCAAGCCCCACAAGGCATTGATGATGATTGCTAAAACAGCCGGTTTAATACCATAAAGTAAAGGAGCAATTTGGGGTAGAGTACCGTAGGCAACATAAACCCAAGCAAACCCACCAGTAATTAGAACCGCAGGTAAGACAAAACAAACCCCTGACACAATCAGCCCTAGCCATCCTGCATAGATGTATCCTATGTGGATGGCCATTTCTGTGGAATTTGGCCCAGGAATTAGGTTAGTTGCGCCCAGCAAATCTAGAAAATGCTCCCTTGTCAACCATTGGCGACGCTTAACCACTTCATCTTCAATCATGGCAATATGAGCAACCGGACCCCCAAAGCCGATAACGCCCAGTTTAAAAAACAGCTTGGCGAGTTCACCCAAACGGCCTGGTGTTGAGTTAGTCATTTTTGCTTGGCAATATAATTTTCAAGTAAGAATTGCTTGAGGTGGGGTTGTTCTAAATTTAAACCAAGCTCTTGGGCTTTCTGACTAATTTCCTCATAAGTCAGACCTTCACTAATAGCATTGGCAATCAAGGCGATACCACCAGCCCTTGCTCCAGCAGCACAGTGAATTAAAATTGGTTTGGGTAAGTTCTCAATCTCCTGAATTGCTAACTCGGTTTGCTCTTGATTTGGTTCTGTAGGCTTTAATGGGACATTAGCATATTCCAATCCAGCCGCTTGAGCTTGCTGCTGTTCGTCACTGAGAAAACCTGCTTCATCGGGAGAACGCAGATTCAGCACTGACTTAAATCCCTCTTGGGCTGCCTGTTTTAACTCCTCAGAAGTTAGTTGTCCAGCAGCGCTCAAGTCGTCACTAACTTTTTTAGTGTTGCTCATAATCTTTAACCCCACTATTTAGATAGTTTTATCGTAGTTTATCTTATAGACCATTTGTAGAACAATAGGCTTGGGTTAAGGCTAGCAGTCTTTGTCAAAGTCATTTTTTTTACGTAGACGCATTCGCGGAGCGTCTCGTAGAGAAGCGGCTACTCTACGAGAACGCTAAGAGCGAACCCGCAGGGGCAATAGAGTTGCCAGTGCGTTGGGCGGGTTCCCCTGCTTCCCGCCCCTCTGCCTCTTGTCCATTCCTTTGAAACTTAATTTTTCTTTATAACCAGGGAAAGAGGTACAGAAAGCTACTGATGTGGAAACCTAGATATTAGAGGTGAAAGTAATTTCTCACTTTTCCAAAGTACCGAAGATTCCATGCAAAGCAATTTAGTTACATTTCCTAAGACTGAGGCTGCGAAAAATAGCACGCAAACTAAAGAAAGAAAAATTACTAAGTACGACCGTGCTGAGGAGCAATTTATAGAATTGCTCGCAATGGAGGATTTGGATAATAAGCTAGATGCAAATCCTTCAATAGCCAGTGAGTTTGAACAGTCGCTCTCTATGGCAATTGGTGCTGCTTATGAAAACGATCGCTCCGATCAACAGGCTCATCGTTTTCTCCAACGGATACTTTATCGAATTAATCGGCTAAAGCTGTTTTGGTACGACGATTTGCGGAATTATACTAATGAGCGATCGCCTTACTTGTACTCATGCCGTGACCAAATTGAAGCTGCTTGGCAACAGTGGGAACTGGCACAATTTGATGTGGCTGCACTGCAACAATTAGACGTAAAACACGCTTTAATTGAGCGTGCATCTACCGATTTAGAGCCGCTTTTGTCGGACAATAGCCGCTACATTCGGGAGGAAATGACTGAAGCTGGGTATCGTCACCTGCTAGCGATCGGCTCCTTTGATGGCTTGGTTGAAGGTAGTCGTCTTTGCTACGTATTGGGTGGTGCTGCTAATGAAATGCAGTGTACGCTGGTGCGAGTATTACTAGAAGAATACGGCAATGGTCGTTTATCCCGCAAGCACTCTACATTTTTTGCTCAAATGCTGGCTGAGTTTGGGATGAACACTGAACCAGAAGGATACTTCGATTTAGTACCTTGGGAAGTCTTAGCTTGTGATAATCATAACTTTCTGACCACCGATCGCAAACGCTATTTCCTCCGTTATTGTGGTGCCTTGACATATTTTGAGGTGGCTGGCCCTGCGGCTTACAAAAACTATCTGGCGGCGGCGCAAAGATTGGGACTCTCAGAGGCGGCGATGGGTTATTGGGAACTGCACATCCGGGAAGATGAGCGCCACGGTCGTTGGATGTTAGATGATGTGGCTTTGCCTTTGGCAGAACGATATCCCAATGATGCGTGGGAACTGCTGCTTGGCTATGACCAGGAGAAACTAATGGGCGATCGCGCCTCTGCTGCTGTTGTGCGATCGATACGCGAATTACAATAAGCCGCTTTACTCATGCGAGCAATCTCAAAAATTATAAATAGCAGGTTATTCTTAGCATTTTAATTTGACATTTTTAAGTCATTTTATCGCTAATTATCCTGCAAACATATTTCTTTAGCAACGGCTTGCTAAAGAACAGTCTTTATTGCCTTAATCAAAGGTAATAAATAACCTACTGTTACATAGATTATACCTTACAAGTTGAAGTGCAGTCAAATGAAAAATATCTTTTTTTGTCCTGAAGAATCTAATTTCTACTCAAATTGCTTAGAAAGCTTTGTGATCAGAAATTGCCAAAATTCTGAATCTATTGTGGAGTTTGGTTCAGGAGATGGCAGCCCTGTAATTAATTCTTTATTGAGAAACAATTTTGATGGAGTCATCCAGGGATTTGAATTAAATACTTCTGCATGGAAAGTCGCAAATTCAACTATCGATGAATACAATCTTACTAATAAATACATCATCCACAATTCATCTTTGTTTAATTCTTCTCAACCTGATGCCGAGTATCTTGTTGCCAATCCGCCCTATCTCCCCGCACCAGATAACGATATTTATATGCCACTCTTATTTGGGGGTGTAGATGGAGCCACAGTTACCAACGATCTTTTATCGTTAGATTATGAAAATGTATTGGTTTTAATATCTAGCTTTTCTAATCCAATCAATACGTTGAACATAGCCAAACAAAATGGTTATTATGTTCAAAACTTCATGGTTTTACCTTTACAGTTTGGCTACTATAGCTCTGAAGCCAAGGTAAAGAAGCACATCGAAAAACTCCAAAAAAATCAGATGGCATTTTATTCTGGAGATTATTATTTTTTAGCTGGAGTTTTATTTAAAAAATGCCAGGAATCTGTAATTGATTTATCTACTGCATTAGCTCAGGTGATGACTAGTTTGTGAAAATCAAGAGTCTCAGGTTCCCGATTTATTCATTTAATAGGACTTACGCACAAGTAACGGAAAACGAACCACAGAGGACACAGAGTTCACGGAGAAATAAGAGTTTAGGAGGGTTTTTGCGTAAGTCGTAATGTATATTCCCACTGAATTACTTGTTAGCTGATAGTTTAATTATTCAACAAATATTAAATTAGTCAAATCTGTGGTGTTACTACACTAAGTCGATAAAGCTGTAGTATTATTTGAAAAACTAATTACTGAACAAGAAGTATTGCTATTAAATAGTAAATCTGTCATATTTAAGAATCTTATCGTAAATTCAAGAGTTTAAGAACCTGCAATCTATATGTAGTATCAGTTTCAGTCAGGGTTTAAATCCCCGTCTGAAATGTTTTAAATTTTGAATTTTGAATTTTGAATTGTTAATCCGTGTTCCCTACCTATGCAAGTGAATTCAGGAATCAAATCGGATTTATAGATAATTGATTTTTTTATTGTTCTTTAACAGCAACTTAGTGACACCATGAAGAGTCAGCAATCTGGTAAACCTCCAAAACTTGATAGTTGTAATAACCAAGTTATCCTCAATTACTTTGAGAATGCTTGGCAGATGGAAGATATGTTATTAAAAAGTCTAGTTGGAGAAGAGACATTTTATCTCAATCCCGACCCTTTGAGAAATCCTCTAATTTTTTATCTGGGACATTCGGCTACTTTCTACATTAATAAATTAATTCAGGTGGAATTATTAGAAAAACGCCTCAATCCAGAGTATGAAATTTTGTTTGAAATTGGAGTAGATCCAGAAAAGCCAGAGGAGTTGAATGCAGCGATCGCTCATCTGGAATGGCCGCAAGTTGCACAGACTTGGGAATATAGAGAACAAGCATATTCCGTAATTTCCGAACTAATTAAAACAACCAAAATTACTTTACCAATTCATCCCAATCATCCCCTTTGGGCTTTAATGATGGGGATTGAACACCAGCGTATTCACATTGAAACTTCTTCGATGTTAATTCGCCAACTACCAATTGAGAGAGTGAAACGTCCTCAAAATTGGCAATATGCCCCTTTTAATGGTTACACTCCTGAGAACGAAATGATCGAAGTTGCTGGTGGGGTAGTAAAACTCGGTAAAGCCTTTGATGATTCGACTTATGGATGGGATATTGATTATGGCGATCGCACTGTTGAAGTTGCACCATTTCTCGCTAGTAAATATCTGATTACCAATTCTGATTTTATCTATTTTCTCAAGGCTGGTGGTTACGAAAATCAAACTTATTGGGATGAAGAATCTTGGAATTGGAAAACTCGATACAACATTCAACAGCCCAAATTTTGGTTACATGAAAATGGTAGCTACAAATATCGAGCTATGTTTGATGAAATCGATTTACCCTTAGATTGGCCTGTAGAAGTCAATCATTATGAAGCAATGGCTTATTGTTGTTGGCAAGGGAAAGATACTCGGTTAATGAGTGAACCAGAATACCATTTAGCAACTTATGGTAATAGTTTATTAGATGATGTCGAAAATTACAATCTAAATTTAAAATTTGGCTCACCTAGTCCTGTTGGGATGTTAGAAACAGCCAAAAGTTCTTCGGGATTGTACGATTTGCGGGGTAATGTTTGGGAATGGTTGAATAATAACTTAAACCCTCTTACAGGATATCAACCTCATTTTCTTTATGAAGATAATTCTGCCATCTTTTTTGATGATAAACATCAAATGATGTTAGGCGGATCTTGGATAACTAATGGTACAGAAGCTTTAAAATATTATCGTAACTGGTTCCGCCCCAATTTTTATCAACACGCAGGTTTTCGGATTGTTCAAGATATCAAAGATCAACAGAATATGCCTCATATCATGTCCGCATAATTAGTTATGATTCTCACAGTCATTGCACCCCTCCCCTTAGCAAGCCTACGGTGTACACACAAGTCGAATTACCCCCCTTAATCCCCCGATGCATTGGGGGGAAACCGGAAAATCTGGTTCCCTCCCCTTTCTAAGGGGAGGGTTAGGGTGGGGTAAAACCTTGGTTAACCCTGTTTTGTCACTCTGGGAAAATAAAAATCAAAGCCAAATTTTGAACTGTAGATAGAACGAGTATTTGAGCGTTTATTTTCTAAC
>NZ_JABXKI010000182.1:0-1582 GCF_017115095.1 Nostoc sp. NMS4
CAACGGCTGCTGGGAGAAGAGCATCCCGATGTCGCCTCCAGTTACAACAACCTGGGCTTACTCTACAATTCCCAAGGACGGTACAGCGAAGCGGAACCACTGTTGAAAAAAGCATTAGAACTCCAGCAACGGCTGCTGGGAGAAGAGCATCCCTCAGTCGCCACCAGTTACAACAACCTGGCTCTACTCTACTATTCCCAAGGACGGTACAGCGAAGCGGAACCACTGTATAAAAAAGCATTAGAACTCCGGCAACGGCTGCTGGGAGAAGAGCATCCCGATGTCGCCACCAGTTACAACAACCTGGCAGGACTCTACGATTCCCAAGGACGGTACAGCGAAGCGGAACCACTGTATAAAAAAGCATTATCACTCAGGCAACGGCTGCTGGGAGAAGAGCATCCCTCGGTCGCCACCAGTTACAACAACCTGGGCTTACTCTACGATTCCCAAGGACGGTACAGCGAAGCGGAACCACTGTATAAAAAGGCATTATCAATTGCTGAACTTAGCTTAGGAGTAGATCATCCCAATACAGCTACTATCCGTGAAAATCTGAAATTGTTGGGCGATAATTATACTTAATGCTAGTGTAGTAAAAAAATTATAAATTATCTGTTCCTTTGATGAAACCGCGATCGCCTCTTCCACATTAGAAAAGCGATCGCTCTCTTAATACCAATTCTTTATAAAGCTGCATAGAATTCGATCCCCCCTAACCCCCCTTAAAAAAGGGGGGAAAAGAATCAAAGTCCCCCTTTTTAAGGGGGATTTATGGGGATCTAGATATGTGCAACTTCACATTAAATTGGTATAAGGCGATTGATTTTATTTTGACCTGCGATCGCTCTCTCAAGTCGATTGATTTCATTTTTAGGTGCATTGCTTTTTCACCAATTTTCTCAAACTCCTGACTGAGGAATGAGCAGAGGAATTGGGCGATCGAGCAAAGGTGGCGCAATCTGGGTCAACTGCTCTGTTACCCAGGTGTGATAGCGATCGCGTCGATCAATTAAAGCCACCAAAACACCTGTGTCAACAATCACTTGATGGAGCATTACTGACCGTAGCCGTGCATATAGTCTGGATTTGTTGAAAGATCACCAGGGCCTTCCCCCGCCCCAATTGCAGCCTGGGCAACTTCAAAAAACGATTGGGAAGCCATTTCAGATTCCATAGTTCTTGGCTTGTGACGTTTTGCCCGTAGAAACTCTACAAAGTCCAAAACCTGTCGCTGCTCTTCTGCCGATAATGCTTCTACTGTTTGTAAAATTTGCTCACACAAATGAGACATTGCCATCAGATATAAAATGGGCGATGATTTTATTGTATAGTGATTCGATTGCGTGAAAAAAACTTGGTACACTTAGCAGATATAAGGGTGTGCGATCGCGGGAATATCTCTTCTCATATACTGTGCGATCGCTCCTTTGATGAAACCGCGATTGCCTCCTCCACATTAGAAAAGCGATCGCTCTATTAATACCAATTCTTTATAAAGCTGCATAGAATTCGATCCCCCCTAACCCCCCTTAAAAAAGGGGGGAAAAGAATCAAAGTCCCCCTTTTTAAGGGGGATTTA
>NZ_JABXKI010000182.1:1682-15395 GCF_017115095.1 Nostoc sp. NMS4
CCCCCTTAAAAAAGGGGGGAAAAGAATCAAAGTCCCCCTTTTTAAGGGGGATTTAGGGGGATCTAGATATATGCAACTTCACATTAAATTGGTATAAGTCGATTGATTTTATTTTGACCCGCGATCGCTCTCTCAAGTCGATTGATTTTATTTTGACCTGCGATCGCCTTTTGACCAACTTCCCAAAATACGATCACCCCCTTGACTAAAAGAGCGATGCCTCCCCACATTAGAAAAGCGATCGCTCCCTCAAGTGGATCAATATTTATTTTGAGGTGCTTTTCTCGCTAATTCCATATCTTTTGCCCCATGCCCAATTCCCTACTCAATTCAACGGCTCCATAATGACTTTTAAACCTTTACTAGAGAGTGTTTTGAGCATTTCTTTAGCGTTATATTCACTATTAAATACTCCTGCTTGCATAACTCTTTGACCTTGCCAAACTGTGGGAAACGCACCAGGAACAAGCGATCGCACTAAATCTCGATCCTTATCGGTTGCAAGTGGCACTACTACGCGATAACGCATACCAGATTGTGTTGCAGATTTACCACTATCGGGAATACTTGCAGAACTTGTTTGCAGATTGCGAGTATTAACAATGGGGATATTGCGATTGGGAAGTGGTAAAAGTTCTGAAGCACGTGGAGCAGAAGTTTCTAATATTGGTAATGGCCTTTGTGTTTGATCCCTCTGTCCAACTGAATTGGCTGGGGACTCAGGGGCAGTAAACTCAATGGTATTAGGATCGATCCGCACATAATTTAACTGTGGTGTCTCCGGCGGCTGTACTGGACTGGAAGTTGCAACTCTTGAAGTGTTAGTTGGTATTTGTCTACCTAACAAGCTGCTAGGTGTAGGAAATCCGGCGACGCTAGAAGTGGGTAGTTGTTTAGATATAGGCGGAGAAAGCGGTATATTATTGGCTGGCATTAATGGCAGCTGTTGACTGTTTAATTGTGTAGAAACAGGATTATTTGCTGCAATGCTGTTGCTGGTTTGCCTATTAGCAGTTTCAGAGATTTCAGGAGATGAGAAGGTGATTTCCCCCGTTGGTGGTATTTCTCGTAATACGCTGTTGGGAGCGGGTTGGGAATTTTGGGTTGCTTGTGCTGTAATATCTACCTTACCAGTGATGCGATCGCTCACAAGGTTGTTACCAGCAGCAGAAATCACCTGTTTCGCAGCGCTGGCGTTGATGTCGTGGCGGGCATTATTTTGAAATGTATTACCCCCAGGTTCCGATGCACTACCCAAATCTGGCATTGCTTGAGCGATCGCAACTAAACCATCTTCTTGATTATCTTGAATAATATTATTCCGCAAAATCGGGCGGGCATTTGCTTGTACGACAATTCCCGATCTATTGTTCTGAATTTGATTCCCTATGAGTCTAGGAGCGGCATTTTGGGCAATATTAATCCCAAAACCCGTTTGATGAAAGACATTTTCTTTCACTTGGGGACTAGAGTTACCGGCAATTGTGATGCCATTGGCTCCATTGCGATCGAAGTAATTCTTACTAATGGTAGGTGCGGCATTACCACAGACAGAAATACCATCTTGAGTACTGCCAGTAAATGTATTTTCTGCAACTACCGGATTGCTAGATTCAATCCATAAACCGTAACCACGGGGATTAGAGTTCGTCACCGTTACCCCAGTAAGCAAGGCTTGATTTGCTCCAACAATTGTGACATTTTGACCGGCGAAACTCCGACTCAGGTAATCACCGCCCCCCTGAATGATAATGTCTTTACCTTGATTACTGGGGTTGCCTTGAATTGAAATACCCGATTTTAGTATTAAGGGGAATTCCTCTCCTGTCTCGGCGCTATAAGTGCCTGTGGAAAGCATAATTACAGTATTGGCCTTAGCTAATCGCAACGCTTGGGTAATGGTTTTTACAGGAGCGGATTCGCTGCCATTACCTGCCTTATCATCTCCAACACTAGGATTGACAAATAACACATTAGCCTGAGAAGGTGTTTGGGTATGCAGAGGCGCTAAATCTGGTGTTGATGGAATTTGAGCGAACGCACTATCTAGGTTTATACCCAGGAACGCTATACTTGCCGCCCCTATACCTACAGTTAAAGATAATACCGAAAAACTAAAAAATAAAAGCCTTGCTGATTCCAGAAACTTCAGCTTTGCAACCATAACATCTACTTTACGGTATTCAGGAAACACACGAGGGAGAATCATATTTAACACGACTCCTTATAAGTAATCATAAATTCTTATACTCTCTAAAGAATATTATGTCGATAATATTACTCATATATTCACCCATTGGCGATATTTAATACATAGTCATAAATGATATTAGACATCTCCAGAAATTAATTATGCATTGCCCAAAATCATTTGTATGCACAATTCATGAATTGTGGCTACATCATTTTTGACTTCTATATTTAAATAGATTAGGACTATTAGTTGCAAAAAAATTGTAGGTTGGGTGGAGGCTTTGCGTAACCCAACATCTATGATCTATTGTGGATTTTCTAGTGATTTCCTTTTGCCAGTCATTTCTAAGTTTGTTGTCTACCGTAAAATACTTGACTAAGCTTAGTGCAAAACTGTAGCCTCAAACTACCCTTATCACTGTCTATAGGAACATGGGATAATTTATCGTAACCCTCACCACTACGTCGTTTTGCGTAGATTCCGCAAAAATTAGTAAAAAAAAAGCAAATTAATTAACTTATGGTTACTAGGACTTATGATAATTCACACTTCGATGAAAGCACTAACGGGGTTGTTGTAATGGTGGAGCCATACAGCCAAAAAGAGCAAATACAGCAAGTTGTTTACCGCATTTTAGATGCAAACTTAGACCGCGCTCGTGAGGGCTTGCGAATTATTGAGGAATGGTGTCGCTTTGGCTTGAATAATGCTCAGTTGGCTCTTGAATGCAAGCGCTTGCGACAAGAAGTAGCCAAGTGGCATACTTCCGAATTGCGGGCGGCGCGAGATACACCAGGCGATCCGGGGACTGAGTTAACTCATCCTCAAGAAGAACAACGAGCTAGTATAAAATCGGTTTTGCAAGCTAACTTTTGCCGAATAGAAGAAGCATTACGGGTGTTGGAAGAATACAGCAAGCTTTATCAGCCAAATATGGCTAAAGCTTGTAAGCAGATGCGCTATCAGGTTTATACCCTAGAAAGTAGTTTAATGGGTCATCAGCGCCATCAATTATTGTGGCGATCGCGTTTGTATCTTGTGACTTCCCCACATGAAAATTTGTTGAACACTGTCGAGGCTGCACTCAAAGGCGGATTAACGCTCTTACAATACCGCGACAAAACCGCCGATGATTCTTTGCGTTTAGAACAAGCGAGAAAATTACGGCAGTTATGCCATATCTACGGTGCTTTGTTCATTATTAACGATCGCGTGGATCTAGCTTTAGCAGTGGATGCCGATGGAGTGCATCTCGGACAACAAGATATGCCTATTACTGTCGCTCGGCAATTACTCGGTTCCCAGCGTTTAATAGGTCTTTCTACCACAAATAAAGAAGAAATGCAAGCAGCAATTGTTGAAGGTGTAGATTATATTGGCGTGGGGCCAGTTTATGAAACTCCCACCAAAGTAGGTAAAGCAGCAACAGGGCTAGAATACGTCAGCTATGCTGCCAAAAATTGCTCAATTCCCTGGTTTGCGATCGGGGGAATCGATGCCAATAATATCAATGATGTGATCGATGCTGGAGCTGAACGTGTAGCAGTGGTGCGATCGCTCATGCAAGCCGAACAGCCTACTCTCGTGACACAATATTTGCTCTCCCAACTAAATCGCATTAAACCAGAACTTTAAAAGAGTCATTTGTCCAAAGTGAGTAACCAATACCACATTCCCCACATTTATATCTATGTCTAACGAGATTGCGATTCAGGTAAATGGGGAAACCCATAGCTGTTCGTTTCAAACTTCTTTACCCGACTTACTCCAACAGTTGGGTTTTAACCCCCGCTTGGTGGCTGTGGAGTATAACGGCGAAATTTTACACCGCCAATTTTGGCCGCAAACAAAAGTCCAGCCAAGCGATCGCTTAGAAGTAGTAACTATTGTCGGTGGTGGTTAGTTAATTTGAGCCAGTTTTAATCTGTTTCAACTTCAAGGATTTTCGGCATATTTCTGATCAACCTATTTGGGGTTGCAAAATTATCGTTAGATTCTAAAAGTCTCATCATCTGGGAACCTCTGGTAATAAAAAACCTTCTACAATCAATGTAAATTGAATTTTACGTATTTATACCCAATTTTATAAGTTTGTTGTGAAACGCATAGTAGAATTTCCTCTTGAAAGTGGCGAATCCATTCTTGTTGAAGTAGACGAAGCAGCCGAGACCGACGCTCGCATCGGTTTACGAGACCAAGTGGTTGATAAAGCTACACAAACCTTCGAGTCAGCCTTAGAAACCGTCAAGCCGATAGCTAATGCAATTATTACCAAAATAGGCAGTCTCAAACAGCCAGCAGATGAAGTAGAAGTCAAGTTTGGCATCAAGATTAGCGCTCAACTTGGAGCAGTTGTAGCTTCTGGCAATAGTGAAGTCAACTATGAAATCACCCTGAAGTGGAAAAAAGATTCACAAAATGGCAGCACCTCTTGATTCATCTATTGTCAGAATTTACTCCAACGGTGGCAAAGTAATTGGTGCTGGTTTCTTAGTTTCCCAAAAGTACATCCTCACCTGCGCCCATGTAGTAGCTGATGCCTTGGGACTTCCGAGAAACACTGCCCAAATGCCAGATGCAGAAATTACCTTGGATTTTCCCCTAGTGGCAGCTAAACAACTCCTCCAAGCTCAGGTTGTTTTCTGGCTACCTGTAAATCCTAGTATGGCAGTAGAAGATATTGCTGGATTGGAATTAAAAGACTCTCCTCCAGATCAAGCTCTACTGGCATCATTAATTACATCTGATGATTGGGCAGGACATCCTTTCCGAGTATTGGGTTTTCCAGCAGGACAACCAGATGGGGTTTGGGCTACTGGCGTTTTACGTGGACGCACAGCTAAAGATTGGGTGCAGCTAGAGGGTGAGACACAACCAGGTTATAAACTAGAGCCTGGTTTCAGTGGTGCACCGATATGGGATGGTGAGCTTCAGGGTATAGCCGGAATAGCAGTAGCAATAGACCCCAAACGACCAGAAGCTAAAGTTGGGTTTATGATTCCCACACAAGTGTTGGTGAGTGTATGGCCTGTGTTGCGTGAGCAAGCTATTGCCTCTTGTCCCTATCGTGGTTTATTTCCTTTCCGGGAAGCAGATACACGGTTTTTCTTTGGGCGGGATATTTTCACCCAAAAACTAGTAGATACAGTCCAAAAACAATCATTGGTAGCGGTAATTGGATCGTCTGGTAGTGGTAAATCTAGCGTAGTGTTTGCGGGTTTGATTCCGCATCTACGCCAGCAAGGTAACTGGCTCATCGAATCTTTTCGCCCAAAAACTCATCCTGTTGATGAACTAGCAGCAGTAATTGTGCGCTTACGTGAACCAAATGAAACGAAAATACAACAAGATATTGATGCCAGAAAATTAGCTGGTGCGTTGCGAGAGGGAGAACTAGGATATACTTTTTTATCGCAGGTTTTGTCGGAGAACGAGGATAACCGCCTGTTACTAGTGGTCGATCAATTGGAGGAACTTTATACTTCTTGCTCAGATGTTAAAGAGCGCCAGCTATTTTTAAATCAATTACTAGAAGCGGCTAAACTGGTACAGAATTTTACCCTTTTGCTGACCTTGCGGGCTGACTTTCTGGGATATGCACTTTCTGATCGTCGTTTCGCTGATGCTTTACAGAATGCTGATTTAAAACTTGCGCCAATGAACCGAGAAGAATTGCAGCAAGCGATCGCTCGACCTGCAAACAAGCAAGGAGTAAGGTTAGAAGAGGGTCTTGCAGAGCGGATTCTCAGAGCAGTGGCGAATTCACCAGGCAATTTGCCATTGCTGGAATTTACTTTGACGCAACTGTGGGCAAAACAGCAAAATCGCCAAATGACTCATGCTGCTTACGAAGCCATCAGCGGTGTAGAAAAATCGTTGGCGAACCATGCAGAAGCCGAGTTCGCTAGACTCAATCCACAGGAGCAACAACAAGCACAGCAAATATTTGTCCAATTGGTGCGGCCTGGGGAAGGCACAGAAGACACCCGCAGACTAGCTACCAAAAATGAGGTGGGAGACAATAATTGGGATTTGGTGAGGCGTTTGGCTGATGCGCGGCTAGTAGTAACTGGACGTGATGAAACTGCTGGTAAAGAAACAGAAACAGTAGAGATTGTCCATGAAACCTTGATTCGGGAATGGGGACGACTGCACGGATGGATGGAGAGCGATCGCTCTTTCCGCACTTGGCAAGAATTATTGCGAACCAGAATGCGTCAGTGGGAAAATGCCGGACAAGATGAGGGGCCATTGCTGCGAGGTGTCCCCCTAGCGGAGGCAGAAAATTGGCTCAAGCAGCGCTTTGATGAATTGAGCCAAGCAGAGCAAGATTTCATCCAGCAGAGTTTGACATTGCGCGATCGCGATCGCAAGCAAAAAGAACGCCGCCGCAAGCTGACTCTATTTGGGCTGACAGGTGGTTTAGTAATAGTCTCAATCTTAGCTGTGGTTGCATTTTGGCTACGATGGACATCTGAAGTTGAAGGCTCAGGAGTCACCGCTTTAACAAATTTTGAGTCTGGCGCTGGAGAAATCGAAGCTTTAGTGTCAGCAATGGAAGCCGGACAAGAGGTCAAAAAGATGGCTTTTTGGAATAGTCAATGTTTGCAAGACTGTCCAGCCATAAGTCCACTGCTAGCTTTGCAGAAGATTCTGGATAATATTCATCAAACAAATCAAATCAATACTTACCAAAAAGGTGTAAACAGTATCCGTTTTATTCAAAAAGACAAACAAGAAGAGTTAATTGTTGCCGGTGGAGAAGATGGCACGGTTACGTGGCGAAATTTCCGGGGAAAGGAATTGAAAAAGACTATACTGCACAAGAATAACAGTATCAAAAGTATCGATTTTAGTGAAGATAAAACAATGCTGGCTACAGGTGCAAGTAACGGTTGGGTAAAACTGTGGAATGTCTCAACAAGTCAGCAGTCACCTACTTTAATAACATCCATGCCTCATAAATGTAGCAATGGAAAGGAATTAGGAAAAGACGACCGACCAAAAGAAGGTGATAAATGTAGTGTCAACAATGTTCGTTTTCTTCCCAAGAGCAACCTCCTGGCAACAACTGGAGATGATGGTAAAGTTAAACTGTGGCGTTTCAATGGAGAACGTGTTTTAACAATAGATGCCCATCAGGGAAGTATCAAAAGCCTCAATCCTAATCCAGATAATATTCAGCAATTTGCCACGGCTGGAGAGGATGGCTTGGCAAAGCTTTGGGATATTAATGGGGCACAATTGGCAACATTTAAGGGTCATGAATGCAGTGTCAAGGATACTAAAAAATGTAGTGTTAACAGTGTCTGGTTTTACCCCAAGCAAAAGCAAGTTGCTACTGCTGGAGATGATGGTACAGTTCGGCTATGGAATCTTGCTGGAGAAGAACTGGCAAAATTTGAGGCTCATCGGGAAGGTGTTGAGACAGTTCGTATTCCCAAGGATGGTTTGATTGCTACATCAGGTAGCGATGGCAAAGTCCGGCTGTGGAAGGATTTCAAGGGAACACTACAAGCAGAATTTCTGGGTCATCAGGGCAGTGTTGTCAGCACTCGCTTTAATGACGAAGGAGATACTCTTGCCACTGCTGGAAAAGATGATGGCACGGTAAGAATCTGGGCAGTTCCAGGAAAATCATTAATCAAACCCAAAAATCCCTTACCAAAATTAAAGAAGCATCAAAAAACTGTTGGCAGTGTTCGTTTTAGCCCAGATGGTAATTTACTTGCCACAGCTTCAGATGATGACACCGTTAAGCTTTGGAAACTGAAAGGAGATATGGTAACATTCGTCAAATCATTCCCCGCCAACCAAGGTGGTGTTATTAGCGTGCGTTTTAGCCCAAAAGAAGACCTACTTGCTACAGGTGGAAAGAATGGTAAAATCCGGCTGTGGAAATACAGTAGAGGGAAGTACGATGTAGAATTACTAAAAGAAATTAAAGCTCATCCTAGCGCCATCCTAAGTACCAATTTTAATAATAATGGCGATGAGCTTGCTACTGTTGGGGATAATGCTGTTGGGGATAAGAGTGTGGCTAGACTATGGAACCTTGAAGGTAAGATGTTAAATGAATTTCCAGAGAAAGGCAAGGTTGAGACTACTAGGTTTAGCCCAGATGGTAAACTCCTAGCTATAGTTGGAGAGAATGGAATAGCATCGCTCAGGAATATTAATGACAAACCGTTAGCAGAATTGAAAGGTCATCAAGGCTACGTTCGCACAGAATTGAAAGGTCATCAAGGCTACGTTCGCACTGTTAGTTTTAGCCTAAAGGAAAATAAACTTGCTACTGCTGGAGATGATGGAACAATCAGGCTGTGGGATTTCTCAGGAAAGCAGGTAACAAAACCATTTAAGACTTATCAGGGCAGAGTCACATATATAACTTTTAGCCCGGATGGTAAGCTCCTAGCTACAGCTTCTGCTACTAACAAAATCCGGCTGTGGAATTTATCAGGACAACAAATTGCAGAATTTACAGGTCATCAGGGCAATATTAAAAGTGTAGATTTTAGCCCGAATGGCAAACTGCTGGCTACAGCCAGTGAAGACAAGACGGTAATTGTGTGGAGTATCCGAGGATTAGATGAACTGCTGCATGAAGGGTGCGATCGCCTTAAAGATTACCTTGTAACTAACCCTGATGAAAAGAAAAGACTGAGTGTATGCCCATAAAAGTCTTACAAATCAGATTTATAAAGCGATCGATGAAGAGTTCTCCGCTTGGCTAATTCTTTCCCTTTGCGGCCAAGTTGCTCGCGTAATTGTTGGTCTTTGCATAACCGATTGAAAGCTTGAAAAACTTCATAACCAGAATTGGGATTAACCAATATCCCATTTTCTTCATGCTGAACTATGTCTAGAACACCACCTAAACGAGGGGCAATTACAGGCTTACCGAAGTAACTTGCTTCTAAATAAACCATACCAAAACCTTCCATCTTATCAGGTTTAGTATCAGATAAAGTCAGCATGGCAAATATATCGCAAGCAGCATAATAACCTGCTAATTCTCGCTCTGGCACATATCCGGCAAAGTGGACGCGCTTATCAACCCGCAAACGATGCGCTAACGATTTCAGTTCCGATTCACTTGACCCTTGACCGCAGACTATATAATGAACATCAACCCCAAAAGTTAGCAGTATTGGGATGTTATCAATTACTCGGTCGAAACCTTTATGTTTTACTAGTCTACCGATGGAGAGAATAACTATTGCTGTTTCGGGAATGTTGTACATCTGACGCACGCGAACCCGTAAATCATCAATGCTACTGGGACTTGCTACATTATTATCAAATTTTTCTGGTCTGATTACTGGGTTAATCACGTGGGTAGGAGTATCTAATCGGAAAGCAGTTCTGAGGTAGTCTCTTGTATAAGAACTGTTACAAATAATACCTTCGGCGCGTTTGAGTGTTAATTTGAATAGCGATCGCAGCACGGGATTGTGTAAAGTACAAAGAAGATCGTTGCCGTGCAGATAGATAAAAAAGCGAATAGGTAACAAATAGCTCAATAGCAACAGTGAAGGGAAATCATAGCCGTGGCCCCACTCTATATAACGATAGTGATAGCGAAAATAGAGTTTAATTGCGAGGACAAATGAGCAGACTATATTGATCAAAGGCTTGAGGATATTTCCCACATAGCCACTACGCCAATATTTAGGATAATACCAGCGATACACAGGAAACTGTTGACCCTGATCAAATACTTGATCTCCTGAGCAACTTGCTGCTAGTACAATTATTCGTTCTGGATCTTGGAGACAGCGATTGTAGATATATTCCCCAATTACAGCTTCTTTCGGCAGAAAGATCCGGGATATGACTAGGATATCTGGGTATGCAGCTTTGTCTCTGATTTCGGCTGTTAGTTGAGAAATATGTTCCATAATAAAATTAATGACTATATTTCAAATAGTTTTTAATTTATTTACAATTAGAGTTACTTTCAAAGCCATCATTATTATCTTATTTCTTTTAAAACCAATTTGGTAGACAAATTTTAAGCCTATTTTAGAAGATTAGCCAAGAAGATTATTTTTTTATTGTATTGATTTTACTTTTGTTGCAGATTTATCTTGATTTGATAATTTCTGTGCATAATGAACAATAAATAAAAGTCAGCACTTGTAGCGAAATTGCTCAGTGAACAACTTACGTTCAATAAAATATCCAAAATACTTGGACTGTTGTGCCAAAATGCCAAAAAGCTTTGTAACTATTTAGTAGCGCTTTGGTGTCTGACTGACTGGCTTAATAAACATTGCAGACACTTGATGTCTATATGTATATGCGTAATTTCAGATATACCAGGTGTACTAAAAAATGCTTTTAGAGGTAGCAATGCATTTTGTGAGAAATTTCTCTGTATATTTGTGTAACTTCTCTCCAAAAAGCTAGTTGCTGGGCGTTTATAATTTGTGGTTTGATTTTAAGAGTCGTGGGGATAACCCAAAATCCAATATCCCAAAATCGCCCATGATTGAAATTGACGGTTCCTACGGAGAGGGAGGCGGACAAGTTCTTCGCACTTCCTTAAGTCTAGCCGCTATCACCGGCGAACCCATACGAATTACAGGCATTCGCGCTGGACGCAAAAAACCAGGATTAGCAGCACAACACTTAACAGCAGTTCGGGCGGCGGCGAGGATTTGTAATGCCCAATTACGGGGTGATGCTTTGGGTTCAACGCTGCTAGAATTCATCCCAGGTAGTGCCGTGCAAGCTGGAATTTATACCTTTGATGTTAGTAAAGCACAACAAGGTGGTTCTGCGGGTGCGATCGCTCTAGTTTTACAGACAATTCTCTTACCCTTGGCACTCGCATCCGGTAGTTCACAGGTGACACTAAAGGGTGGAACTCATGTGAACTTTAGCCCGACAGCGACTTACATTGAGCAAGTTTATTTGCCCACACTGCAACGTATGGGTGTAGAAGCCCAAGTCAAGTTAGGCGCTTGGGGGTGGTATCCCCAAGGTGGAGGAGAGGTTGAGTTACGGGTAGATGGTGGTGGTAAACTCGGCGGAATCAACTTGCTAGAACGGGGAGATTTACAACAGGTGCGGGGACTAGCAGTGGTGACAGAATTGCCTTCTCATATTCCGCAACGCATGGCAAATAGGGCAGAGAATTTGTTACGTTCAGCCCATTTAAAAGTTACTATACAGACTTTGCGAGAAAGAGGTGTAGCACCTGGGGCGGGTATTTTCCTTACTGCTGAATATCAAAATAGCTTGACTGGCTTTGGTGGGTTTGGGCGTTTGCGGTTGTCGGCGGAGACAGTTGCAGAGATTGCTTGTCAGCAACTGCTTGAATTTCATTATACCGGCGCAGCAGTGGATGAACATTTAGCAGATCAGTTATTATTGCCAGCTGTTTTAGCTTCAGAAGGAAGTCAGTATCGAGTGGCTGAAGTCAGTAGACATTTGACGACAAATGTAGCAGTAATTGAACAATTTGGACTGGCGCAAATTACAGTAAATGAAGCTGAGAAAATAGTGTCTGTAATGCCTTTAACTAAATGAATAGAGTGCGACTAATCACCGCTCGTTGGGAATTTTAACCGAATTGCATTGCATAGGAATCATATTTGATTTCTGAAAAAATCTCGGTAGTCTTGTAATGGACTGTCATGGCTTTAATATTGCAAAAAAAAATTGTAGGTTGGGTGGAGGCTTTGCGTAACCCAACATCCTGATAATAGACATCTTCGGAAAAGATTTAGAAACCTTAAATTCACGCGCAGACCTAACCCCCCTACCCCCCTTCCCTACAAGGGAAGGGGGAATTAAAGCCTCTCCCCGAAGCGGAGAGAGGTTTGGAGAGGGGTCATGCATTAATTTTCGGAGAGGTCTAATGTACTATTTTGCGTAGACAGTCTACTACGTGCATTTCACAAATCAAATACTAGTCCTATATATTGCATTGTATTAGATATTACCATTCTCAAACTCTATCCCTTTTTGGATAGAGTATTCTAAATTCTAACTTCTGAATTCTGACTCCTGAATTCTGACTCCTGTTTTATGATTTCGACTCAACTGATAATTTTTTGTATAAATCCACGCTGTAATAACCCCATTAATCCGATGGGAGATAGCGTTTGTGCCAGTTGCCAAACACCTTTGGTTCACCGCTATCTTTGGGCGACTGGCTCCTTGTCTGCTCACATCCCACCAGGGACAAAGGTTGCAGATAGGTATGAAGTAATTAAACAACAGATTTGGCTGGATACTCAACCGGGACTACCGCCAGATGTACCCGCAGAATTGCCAACGGAAGTAATTCCTTATCTACGTTTATATCAAGAGCGGTTGCATCTACCCCAGGCTTATGGGTTTGCGAGTAATCTGGAGGAAGATACAACTGATATTCTCTTATTGGAAAATGCGCCGATAGATAAGACAGGAAATATCTATCCAACTATTGTTGAGGCATGGGAGGAAGCGACGGCAGTACGACAAGTTTATTGGTTGTGGCAAATTCTCCAACTTTGGACACCTCTATCAGAATTGGGATTGAGTCGCAGTTTACTAGTAGTAGATAACTTGCGAGTCGAAGGTTGGTGTGTGCAACTGTTGGAACTCTACCAAACACCAACAGATGAGAAGCTAAGTTTACAAAATCTGGGGGAATGTTGGCAATTTTGGGTAGTTTCTGCAAAGGCATCAGTAGCTAGAGGCTTACAAAATATAGTGCAGCAGATGTGTGAAACGGAGATTGAGTTAGAGGCGATTAATATTCAACTCAATAATTTATTACTAGCAGCTGCGGCAGAATTGCCATTAGTCTTAAAGGTGGCAGGTTCTACAGATATTGGCCCAATCATGGCGCAAAATGAAGACGCTTGCTATCCCAATGGTTTGAGTGATTTAGATGAACCTCTATCACGCCACTTGTCGATTGTTTGCGATGGCATTGGCGGACACGAAGGCGGCGAGGTTGCTAGTCAGTTAACAGTCCAGTCTGTAAAGTTGCAAATTCGCGCTTTACTAGCGGAGGTGACAGAACAAACTGTACTTTTACCACCAGAGTTGTTACAGGAACAATTAGAAGCAAGCTTACGGGTGGTAAATAATCTAATTTGTGCGCGCAATAATGAACAAAAACGCCAAGGCAGAGAACGCATGGCTACAACTATTGTCATGGCGTTGCAAGTTCCCCAACGAGTTCAGACAAGTACTGGGTGGCAATCAAATAATACTCATGAACTTTACTTGGCTAATGTTGGCGATAGTCGTGCCTATTGGATTACTCGCAATTATTGCCAGCTACTGACAGTAGACGATGATGTGGCAACACGAGAAGTCCGCCTTGCTAAAAGCTTGTATCGAAAAGCACTTTTAAGACCAGATGCAAGTGCTTTAACTCAAGCATTGGGGACAAGAGATTCAGAATCTTTGCGTCTTAAGGTTCAAAGGTTCATTGTGGAAGAAGATGGTATCTTGCTATTGTGTTCTGATGGTTTAAGTGATAATAACTGGGTAGAACAATCTTGGCAGGA
>NZ_JABXKI010000249.1 GCF_017115095.1 Nostoc sp. NMS4
CTGGAGGCTGGGAACCAGTCAGGGCATGTTTGGTAAAATAACCAAAACGCAAACATTCACCAGAGGTTACAGACTATGCGTCTCTGCGGTTGGTTAAATTGATTTACTTAGATTGAATTTACATTGATATAGCTGCCCCTGTAGTCGGCTTCGGAGGCTGAACCTGAGCAGTTATTCGCGCCCGATACAACTCTACTAATTGTTGTTCGGATTTCAATAAATCCTGGTAAATTTCTTTGAAAATAGCTGTTGCTACTGGGTCGGTGAACATCGCAGCCAAATTACCAATGTCGCCAATACCAGTTTGTACATCCCCTAAAGCGGAACGTAACTGATATATGTCATCACTTCCGGTAAAGGCTGTTTTCACCTTGGCATATTGATTGGCAATATTTGATCCTAAAGAGGGTTTTTCACCCAAATGCTGAAGATAGGTTTCCAGTTTTGCAATGTGGCGTTGCTTATTAGCAATGATTTGTTGAAAGAGTAATTTAACTTCGCTATCTGATTCCTTTTCAAAGTACTTATCAAATGCTTCTAGTGAATAACGTTCACCAGTAAGAGCAGTATTTAAACCTCTAGCAATATCACCCTTAGTTGAGCCACCCCAAGCATCAGCTAGTTTCCACCATTCAGCAGTTATGTCTTTTTCATTTGGTAATGCGGCATCTTTGCCACCATAACCCAAACGGCTCAAAATTGCTGTGGTGAAAATTGCCAAGTCTCCAGGTTCACGAGATGTAATCAAATTCCCGTCAACTACCAATGGCTCATCTAAATAATTTGCACCAGCGTTAGTTATATCCTTGGCAATAGCAATAAACCCAGTGGCTTGTTTGCCTTTGAGCAAGTCGCTTTCAATCAAAAGTTGTGGACCGTGACAAACAGCAGCGACTAATTTACCTTGTTGGATAGCCTCTTGTACGAAACGCACTGTATTAAGGTTCCGCCGCATTTTATCGGGAGCCATCCCACCGGGAATTACTACTGCATCGAAGTCAGCTGCGATCGCTTCCGTTGTCGTACCATCAGCTTGGACGCTAAGTTTGCCGCGTTTCCCCTTATATTTTTCATTCATTCGGGAACCAAGGACTACTACCTCAAATCCTGCTTGTTTTAGTCCATTATAAGGTACTGTAAATTCTGCATCCTCTACTGCTTGTTCAATGAGGATAGCAACTTTTTTATTACCGGAGTGATTGTTAAGTTCAGTCATAGATGGTATTACGTGCTTAATTTCTAGTTTTTCACTAGCTACAACAATAATTTATCGATTAAGATCGATTAAGACAGTTAAACAGCCAGATTTCTTGCTGAATAAATAATTTTTAATTACTTATCATTATCTGCCCCCGTTACTCAAAATTATTTATGAATTTTATTATTTAGCATTTAGGTAGTTAAAATATGAAGTTAAAATGCTAAACTTACAAATTTCGTTTGTCTCTGTCTATTTGGGTTGAGCAGAAAATAGTTATGAGTAAAAAGTCAGCTAATGAATGAGTAATTTCGGTTTGATAACTTCTAACTCATAACTTCCTAACTACAAGTTCCTTGACCATGAATTCATAGTTACAATGTTATGATGCGATCGCTATCTTAGCGTCGTACCCAGGGGATAGATTATTTTATTAGCTATACACCTCTAGTTAGACAAATTGGTGACAAGAAAACGTTATTGTAATAATGCACAAAAGGGTTAATATCATGGCAAAAAAGAATCATAATGACAAAGCTGAAAGTAATGATTTGCCACAAGAGATTACCGAATCCTACGGTACTGGTGTGAAAGAATTGCCGGGATACAATATTGGCGGACGCTCCATGCAGGATGAAAGAGACGAGTACACAGAAACTAGTCCGAAACTGACTGGTGGGGATGTCGATGCTTATTGGCAAGATGCAGATGCAGTTGGAGATGAAGCAGTTGGTGGTAGTACTTCCACTCCCGATAAAAGTGTAACTGAGGACTTAGAAGCAGCAGTGGGGCTAGAAATGGCTGATTCTGAGTTCCTACATACCAACGATATTTTAGAGGATCGTGATGGCGATCGCTGGGAGTTAGATCCAAAGTCTTCTGAAGATTATCAAGATCGGTGAGAATAATTACCAATTGCAAGAAGCAACTAAATTAGCCACTATCTCAATTAGTTCTTCTGGAGCAATCGGTTTAGATACATGAGTGTCAAACCCAGCTTCCAAGGCACGGATACGAGCCTCACTATCAGCAAAGGCGGTTAAAGCAATAGCCGGGACTCGTCCACAATTATTTGCTTTAAGCGCACGAAATTTAGAGATAAAAGTGTAGCCATCTTCCCCAGGCAACCCGATATCACTAATTAAAACATCGGGTTGCAATTCGGACAATACATTGCGTGCATCTGCTGCTGATATCACTGCTACAACTGTTGCTCCATCCATTTCCAAGACAGTAGTGAGAAAAAAGCGAGTATCATCATCATCCTCAACTAGCAAGATATCTAAACCAGTAAGAGTTCCAGAAGTTTGCATAAGAAATGACATTTTATTTATCCTTACTTGCTATATTCGTAATTCGTAATAAAGAGAGTACAGAGCAAGCAGTGATTACAACTACGAATTACGTTAGCGAGTCCGCAAGCGTCATTATCAATTACGAACTCTTTTAACAAGAAATGATTTAACACCATAATTTCAAAAATATAGCTTGATGGTTACAACTGCTTGATCTATTTTCCTACTGGAAGACCACTTCACACAAATGAAATTTTGATTTTAAAAAAGATACGTATAGGAGCCAGTGGTGTGGGCAAGTTTCCTGACTTGAGCGAACTGACGTTGTGTTAACGACAGCGTAACGCACCCTTTGTACAGGATTTGCTGAAAAGGGGGATCTCCCTATGGGGGGGGATCTTAAGCAAACCATATTGATATTACTGATTTGTTTCTGGAAAGGTTCGGACTCCAACAAAATAATAGCGCCTACCTAAATACAGGTGGGCGCTATTGTTTTAATTTAAGTTCAGGGAAAAATCTAGTAATATAGATTCCCTGATTTTTACTATTAATTAATTCCAATTAAATTTCTTACAAAGCACTGCGGCTAGTTAACGCATTCCACAAGAACACGGCGATAATTGCACCCAGAACTGCCACTGCAATACCAGGAATACTCAAAGAGGGAGCTGCTAGAGCAAAGCTTCCCGTACTGAAGAATACACCCAAACTACCACCAATAAAAGCACCAACGATTCCTAATAAAATTGTTGCTAAAATTCCGCCGCCTTGATGACCGGGGTAGATAGCCTTGGCGATCGCACCAGCAATTAGACCTAAAACAATCCAAGCAAGAATATTCATTGTTTTTATTTGATAAACGTTTTTTAGTTGATAAATATACAATAGCAATCCAAATATTGACATTCAATCTACCACCAGAAGCAATTATGAATAGCCCTGAGGATGAACGCTGTTACTTCGCATGATGAACTCCCTGAATTGAGATGTCTATTGAAGAAGAATTCTGTTCGATAAAAAAAGCTCCTAGTTGGTCTAAAACCAGGAGCGAATAAATTCATTGCTTGATAATTGCAGTATATGCATTTTTGATCGTTTTTCTCATCTACTTGAAGAGTTAAGCTCAGGTTTGAAAACAGATACTCTTGTAGTTCGCACTTATAGTCAAGCGGTGGTAATGTCTGCTTGTGTATCTAAAGCGGAATTTGAAAAAATACTCCAGCACTCAGATGGATCAACGGTTAACAGTACTCATGTCAGGGTAGCGTTCACCTGCGGCCACATTTTTTGGTGCAACTGTTTCTAGTCGATTCAACTCTTCTTCAGTCAGGATAATTTCGGTAGCGGCAATATTTTCCTCCAAGTAAGTACGGCGTTTTGTACCAGGGATTGGGACAATATCTTCTCCTTGAGCGAATAGCCATGCTAAAGCAAGCTGACTAGAAGTTACTCCTTTTTCGCTAGCGATCGCTTTGACTTGCTCGACTAATTGCAGGTTTTTATAAAAATTCTCACCTTGAAAGCGAGGAGAATTTCGGCGATAGTCATCCGGTGCGAGATCGTCAGGGCTAGCGATCGCACCTGATAAAAACCCTCTTCCTAATGGGCTATAGGGAACAAACCCAATTCCTAATTCCCGCACAGTTGGTAAAATTTCATCCTCTGGCTCTCGACTCCAAAGAGAGTATTCTGTTTGCAGTGCGGTAATGGGGTGAACTGCTACAGCCCGTCGAATTGTCGCCGGGGCAGCTTCCGAAAGTCCCAAATAACGCACTTTTCCCAGCTTGACTAACTCGGCCATTGCCCCCACAGTATCTTCAATGGGGACAGTTGGATCTACGCGATGTTGATAATAAAGGTCAATCACATCAACTCCCAGACGTTTTAGCGAGGCATCACAAGCTTGATGTACATATTCTGGTGTGCCATTAACCCCTTTAAAACCACCATCTTCAGTACGGACATTACCAAATTTAGTTGCTAGAACGACTCGATCTCGGCGATCTTTAATTGCTCTGCCTACTAATTGCTCGTTGGTAAACGGCCCATACATATCAGCAGTATCAAGAAAATTCACACCCAGTTCTAACGCTCGATGAATTGTAGCGATCGCCTCATCTTCATCACGACCACTATAGAACTCAGACATTCCCATGCAACCAAGTCCGATAGTTGAAACTTCTAACCCTTGTTTGCCTAGCTTTCTGGTTCTCATAAAATAATTTCCTACTCAGTAATTGGTCTTAGAATATTACCCCTTTCAGCATTATCCCTTTCCCTTCCACCAAGTCATCTATTATTAGAAGTATTTACTGATTGCCAAGAGACAACTTTTAGCAAAAGTTCGTTAAGCACGCACAATAATGGTCGGTTGTCACATACACCAGTTTGATTATTATTCGTCAGAATGTAATGGTGCAATCTATTGCACTCTGACAAAAGCTAAGTACAGAGGTAAAATATGTTTTCTTTTTGGGGTAATCCATGTTGCGGAAGCGAACCTATTTCGCACAAAGCTAGCTTGGAACGGAAATTAAAATTTTTGATTTGGCTGCGAGATGATTTAGAGTCCAAACTGGCTGGTATCAATGCCTCTATTGATACTATTCGTCAGCAAATAGGACGTTCAGACTCACCTACTTAGAACTATAAAGCAATTCATCTCATCACCTACCCAATAAGCAGGTGATGAGATGAATTGCAAGTGAGTTGACGACTATCAACCAGTCAACTTAATGACACCTTGGCTCACTAGAGATTCAAGCTGAGAATGATGCTGTGTTTGCTCTCGTAGCAACTTAAGTTGCTCGTAACTGAGAATATGTAATCCTGGCCGGACAACATAACCTTCAATGGTAATGCTTTGTGGCTGTTTGCTGTCGGTGCGGTTGTAGCTAATTGAAGGCATATTTACAAAGGGCTAGTTAGAACTGATTTAGTAGAAGAGAGTTTGATTCTTCACTCTCTTACAGCTTCACACAAGTTTCTCGTGAAGGGTGGCTAAGGGTTGAGTTTTTCCCTCAATATTAAAAGAAACTATGGAAGTTCTCGTCGAAGATATATAAAAAACTTTATTTAATTAATCAATAGGTTATAACTAATAATTGATTGCTGAGTTGATTAGAAGGGGTTTCCTTTTTCTTTTCTTTGTCGTTGTAATGCTTCTTCGTACCACTCTAATTCATCCAAAAATTTACCAACTCTTTTGGGCAAAACAGCTTCCCGTGAAACACCTGCTTCATCCAGAGAGTCCGCAATTTTAGAAATAGTAAAAATGCTTGAAATAGTAGGCATTCCCATCTCTGATAGAAAAGAGCGTAATTGTATAGCTGCCCGCACTCCTCCAAAGCTACCAGTCGAGTAGGAAACAATGCCAGCAGGACGGAAAAAGTATTCTTCTAGATAGTGATCCATTAGATTGCTTAATCCTGGTTGAATGGAATGGTTGTACTCTCCGGCAACAACTATAAAACCGTCTGCGGTTCGGATATGCTCTGCCAGTTCTTCCATCTTTGCAGGAGCTTGACCTTTACCATATTCCTTATACATCCGGTCTAAGATGTCAAAGTTATACTCCTTTGCATCTGCAAAAATCACCTCATGGTTTCTTTGCTGAAGCTGGTCAATCATGAATCTGGCAGCTTTGATGCCTTGGCGATCGCTCCTGTAGGAACCATAGAATACTATTGTTTTGAATCTCACGATCAATAATTTTTAACAACTAAATAGTTTACACCAATCAGAAGTGATTAACCAGACTTGATATGACCCAGACATCTGTTGCAGTCAGGCTCACCATCAAAAATTGGGATATTTTACAAAAATATTTTTCAACGGTGATTTAAGTACAGCATTTGGGAACAATCTATGGAACTCAGGTTTTTGTAGGTACTTAGGTGATTTCTAAGTATCTACAAAAAGAAAACCAACCTGTTTAAAATGCAGCCTGAGTTTTCCCAAAAGGGAATAAATCACTAAACTTGCAATATCTATAAAAATGCTTAATTCGGAAATTCAAAAAGACCTTCGCCATAACTTTACTGTCAATGTTATTGAAAGTGGATTGTTTGGTTTTGGGAGTGGTTTTGCTTCATTTTTCACCATTCTCCCTCTATTTGTTAGTACTCTTACCGATTCGGCGTTGCTTATCGGTCTGATTCCAGCTATTCCACGTCTAGGCTGGCAACTACCTCAGCTATTAACAGTTAATAAAGTAGCTCGTCTACAGTGTTACAAACCAACTGTAATGTTATCGACAATTCATCAGAAGCTTCCTTTTTTGGGATTAGCAGTAGTGGCTTTGTTACAATTAAAACTCAATCATCAAATTATCTTACTGTTGACATTTGCCATACTCATTTGGCAAGGACTAGGTAGCGGGTTTAGCGCCACTGCTTGGCAAAGTATGGTTGCTAAAATTGTTCCCTCCAGAAAGCTTGGTATTTTTTACGGTACTTTAGCAGCAGCTGGTAATCTGATGAGTATTTGTGGTGCTGCGATCGCAGGTTTACTACTTAAGGAAATTGCTCAACCATTTAACTTTGCTCTGTGTTTTTTGTGTGCCAGTTTAGCAATGGCTCTATCTTGGTTTTTTATGTCTAGGACGCGAGAGCCAGTAAGCGCCACATCATCAGCCTTTGGAACTAGACGTGAATTTTTGGATAGTCTGAGTTTGATTCTCCGGTGCGATGAGAATTTCCGTTGCTTTACGATCGCACGTATGATCTCTCAATTAGCACTGATGCCACTTCCCTTCTATACACTCACTGCCGTACATCAATATGGGATGGGAGAAGCATCTGTTGGGTTAATTACTACTTTATTGATGGTGACACAAACTATTGCTGGATTGTTTTTGGGTTGGTTAGGCGATCGCACGGGTCGTAAGTTGGTTTTGCAAATTGGTTGTGTCGCCTGTGCGTTCAGTTCGGTTTTAGCTTGTTTGGCAACAAATGCCAGCTGGTTTTACTTGGTATTTATCGGAGCGGGAATAGGTATGATAGCTCTGCAAAATATTGCTGCGGTAATGACCTTAGAGTTTGGAAACCAACACCAACGACCAGCCTATATTGGTCTTGGTAATACCCTTATTGCCCCTGCTAGCATCTTTGCTCCCCTACTAGGTGGATGGATAGTGGAGAATATTGATTATAAAACTACCTTCTTAGTAGCAGCTATCGGTGCATTAGTTACAGCACTGGTTTTGCATATAGGAGTAAGCGATCCACGCTATCTTGAACAGAATTTTAATAACGATTCAGTGAATGTTTTGCCAGAGTAAAGCTGATATGAATGGCACTAAGAAAAGCCTAAAGACTATGTTGTATCCTCGTTATCCTCGTTCCCAGCCTCCAGGCTGGGAACGAGGCAACACAAGACTCGCTAAGATGGCATTAGAAATTTATCGTATTTGAGTATGACCAAGCAAGATACTCCACTTACAGGAGAGGCGCTGATTAAAGAAGTCTGTCGGCGAATTCGAGTAGCGCGCAGCTATTGGGATGCTCACAATAATGCTGCTTGTCGGGGTGAACGCGATCGCGCCTTAGCCCTTTACAATACCCTGACTAAAGAAGAAAAAGACCAGATTCCCCAAGTGTTGCGGGTGTGGTTGCGTTACCGCAGTGAAAAATATTTTGGCGCACACCGAACACCGCCAAAGTCAGCACGAAAATCAAAATTGTAAGTCGGGGGTTGTCGAGAGGCTAGTAGTCTGTCAATAAATAATTTATAGATAAATTCCCTGTAGAGACGGCGATTTATCGCGTCTCTCTAATCGTCAAAATGAATTTGACAGACCACTAAGCGATCGCAATAATTTCTATTTGGCACTACTAAGCTTATAACTGCGTCAACTATCTTGCAGCTAAATTACTGCATCAGTTTTTCTGATGTAGTAATTTAACGTTTATATGGAATTAATATAACCAATTAAGCTCATTTAATAAGCAGAAGTAATGACAACTCAGTTTTGGGAAAAAAGTAGAAAAATTAATCCAACTCTAACTAACTTACTATTTAAGCCTGTACGCAGACGAGTACTACTAGGTCTAAGTAAGCTACACGTAGCGAGTCAAGCAACATCGGCTTTGATTCATCAAGGTTGGTGGTTTCTGAAAAAACGTCTGCTGCCATTATTATGTCTAATATCATTCTTTCTGGTATTGCTACTCAACAGCTTTACCCCTGCCATTGCCCAACTACCTCCTCAACCCCGTCAGGAAATTCGGGGAGTGTGGCTAAGTGGTAACGATTTTAGCGTTTTTAGAAATCGTTCACAGGTGCAAGCAGCCATGAGCCAACTGCGGCAGCTAAACTTTAATACTGTTTATCCTGTAGTCTGGAATGATGGTTATACACAATACCCCAGTGCCATCATGCAGAAAAAGGGGATACCATTTTTCTTCAAGGGAGCAGATGGACAAGATGTAATTGCAGACATTATCACCCAAGCCCGCAAAGAAGGATTACTAGCAATACCCTGGTTTGAATTTGGTTTCATGGTTCCTCTAACTTCGGAACTCGCATCACAGCATCCAGATTGGCTAACACAAAAGGGGGATGGCACTCAAACTTCAATTAGTGCTGCGGGTGAAGTAGCGTGGTTGAATCCTTTTCACCCGGAAGTGCAAAATTTTATCAGGGAACTTGTCGTAGAAGTTATTACTAAATATGATGCTGATGGCATTCAATTTGACGACCATACAAGTTTACCTGTAGAATTTGGCTACGATAAGTACACGATTAGTCTATATACTCAAGAAACTGGCAATCCGCCACCACCTAATCCCCAAGCTCAAGCATGGATAAAATGGCGGGCAGATAAAATTACTGCATTCATGGTAGACCTCTACCAAACTGTGAAAGCCAGAAAACGGAATGCTATCTTTTCAGTTGCTCCTAATTACTATAATTTCGCCTATAAAATGCAACTGCAAGACTGGCTCAACTGGGTACGGTTGGGTATTGTCGATGAGTTGGTTATGCAGGTGTACCGTAATGATTTGGAAAGTTTTATCGCTCAAATTACCCGCCCAGAAATTTTAGAAACCCAACAAATCATCCCAACTGGTATCGGTATTATGGCGGGGTTACGAAATCGCCCAGTTGCCATACCACAAATCAAATCTCAGGTAGAAGCAGCACAACAACGCGGTTTAGGTATCGGCTTTTTCTACTACGAAAGCCTTTGGGATATTGCCCCTGAACCAGCAGCACAACGCCAGTCGGCATTTGCGGCTCTTTTCCCAAATTCAGCATTGCGCGATATCTCGCAAAATATAGCCCGCAAGCCAACTTTTAACACCATAACCTTACCTTTATATCCAAAACCTTCCCTTGGGCAACGTGTTCGCGGCTATTTTTTGGAAGTTGCGATCGCAAATGGTCAACCAAAACGTATTTTATTAGATACAGGGTCAGCAGGGCTAAGAGTTCCCAAGGAGTTTTTAGGTAATTCTCCGATTCAAAGAACAGGTCAAAATATTAAGGAGGTATTAAGCGATGGTACTATCCTGGAAGGAGAATTAGTTTATGCTAATGTTGAGTTTAGTTTAATTCCCACCGCCGAACCTGTTCCCGTACAGATTGTTACTAGTCGCCAATGTACTGCCGAAAAACCTAAATGTTCAGCAAATAGTGGTGTACCATTTTCGGGAATTGTCGGTGTTAACTATTTTGAAAAATCACTTCTCTATAACCCGTTAAGAAAGTTATCAGGAAATCTGAGTAACGGATTTATTGTCGTTGGCAATGGTGCTAGTAACAAAAATGGCAGCCTAATTCTCGGTTTAACTGCTGAGAATCAAGCAGGTTTCAAAATGGCTACTTGGAGTCAACAACCCGAAATCAATGGTGTCCCCGGTAAAAGATGGGACTCTCGACTGAGCAAAGTTTGTTTAACTCTTGCCGGGAGTTCTGCAAAAAATTCGTGTAATAGCAGAGCGATCGCTGATACTGGAACTATTAATGGTTTGACTGAATTCAAGTCAGCTTCTACAGCAGGTAAACTCAAACCAGGAGCATTACGTTCAGCAAATGCCGTGAAAGTAGGAATTAACGGTATTTTTGATTACAGTTTGACACCAGGAACCCGTGACGGATTTAATCGCTGGAATTTGAGTATCTCGCCACAAGCAGAACTGCCTATATTTGTCAATCCTGGAATCGCCTTGTTTGATAAATACGATGTACTCTTTGACCAAGTTAATGGTAAACAGGGTTTTCGCAGTCGGCGGTAAGAAGAATCTTTATATCGCAATACAGTTCAGTTAAGCAATTTTTTCCTTCTCCTTCTTTTCTCTGCGTCCTCTGCGCCTCTGCGGTTCGATAAATTACCCAAATAAACGAACCACAGAGACACAGAGAAGCCAGCGCGTTGCGGGGGTTCCCCCCGTTGTAGCGACTGGCGCGACACAGAGGAATGAGGAGGAGAGAGTTTTTTGGGTATTTTTTTATTTGGAGGTTTATTATTGTGCCTCTTGAGAAAAATCGCACATCGCGCTAGTCTTCATTGACAACTGCACGCTGTAACATTAAGCGATGACAAATCAACTTTCTCCAGTAATTCCCTCTTGCACTTGGAGCCGTCCCATCGGCTTAGGCTGGGATAAACCTTATACCGTCCGCTACGCAAGTAATATCGATGATGGCCCTTGGCATGGTATGCCTTTGGGTGGTTTTGGTGCAGGTTGCATCGGTCGTTCTTCACGCGGAGACTTTAACCTGTGGCACATCGACGGCGGTGAGCATACCTTCAAAAACGTTCCCGCTTGTCAATTCAGTGTGTTTGAGTCTAATAGTGCATCTTCCCAAGCCTATGCTTTATCTACCCAAGCCCCCGATGATGGCACTCTCAAAGCTTGGCAATGGTATCCGACAACTCCCGCCACAGAGGGGACGGGCAATTATCATGCACTATTTCCACGTAGCTGGTTTGTGTATGAAAATGTATTTAAAGCACAGTTGACTTGTGAGCAGTTTTCACCAATCTGGGCAGGTAATTACCAAGAAACTAGCTACCCTGTGGCAATATTCCTCTGGAATGCCCACAACCCCACAGATGCACCGATTACTCTGGGCATTATGCTCACTTGGCAAAATATGGTGGGCTGGTTTACAAACGCTCTCAAATCTCCCGAAGTGCGGGTGCGCGATGATGGTAGTCCGGTTTACGAATACCAACCGCGCTGGGGCGAAAGTCAAGGAAACTACAACCAGATAGTTGAAAATACACAACAGTTTGGCTGTCTTTTAGGTCGAGTTGCTAGTAATGAACCTTTGCAAGAAGGCGATGGAACCTGGTGTATTGCGACCTTGAAACATCCCCAAGTAGAGGTATTCCACCACAGCCGATGGAATCCTGAAGGAACGGGTGAAGAAATATGGGAAAGCTTTGCTAAAGATGGTTCTTTGCCCAATTATGTTGATACGACTCCAGCAACAGAGAATACACAAATCGGGGCTGCGATGGCTACGCCGGCAGCAGGCATCGCAATCCGTTTCACTCTCCAACCAGGCGAAACTCTCGAAATTCCCTTTGTCCTCGCTTGGGATTTGCCGATTACAGAATTTGCCGCCGGAGTCAACTATTATCGCAGATATACAGATTTTTTTGGTAAAAATGGAAACAACGCTTGGGCGATCGCATCGACTGCTTTAACAGAATACCAAATCTGGCGATCGCAGATTCAAAGTTGGCAAAAACCGATTCTCGACCGAGAAGATTTGCCCGACTGGTTTAAAATGGCTCTATTCAATGAGCTTTACGACCTCACAAGCGGTGGTACTCTCTGGAGTGCAGCATCAGAACTTGACCCAATCGGTCAGTTTGCGGTACTGGAGTGCTTAGATTATCGTTGGTATGAAAGTCTAGATGTGCGGTTGTATGGCTCTTTTGCCCTACTGATGCTGTTTCCAGAATTAGAAAAGTCGGTGATTCGAGCATTTGCACGGGCGATTCCTCAAGGCGATGATACTCCCCGAATCATTGGCTATTACATGACAATTAAGGCAGAAAGCCCGATTGCAGTTCGTAAAATTGCAGGTGCAACACCCCACGATTTAGGCGCACCGAACGAACACGTCTGGGAGAAAACCAACTACACCAGCTATCAAGACTGCAATTTATGGAAAGATTTGGGTAGTGATTTCGTCTTGCAAGTATACCGTGATTTTTTGCTCACGGGTGCTGACGATGTGGAATTTTTGGCAGATTGCTGGAATGCGATTGTTCAAACCCTCGACTACCTAAAAACCTTTGACCTCGATGGCGATGGGATTCCTGAAAATTCTGGTGCGCCTGACCAAACCTTTGATGATTGGCGATTACAAGGTGTCAGCGCCTATTGTGGTGGGTTGTGGTTGGCGGCGTTAGAAGCTGCGATCGCAATTAGCGATATTTTATTAACTTACCAGATAGGTAACACAACAGAGTTGGCGGCGCAAAAATCCACTTATGAAACTTGGTTACAACAATCTCTTCCTATTTACCAAGAAAAACTCTGGAATGGGGAATATTACCAACTTGATAGTAAAAGTGGTTCTGATGTGGTAATGGCAGATCAATTGTGCGGACAATTTTACGCTCGTCTGCTGGACTTACCTGATATTGTACCGAGCGATCGCGCCCTTTCTGCCTTGAAAACTGTTTATGATGCTTGCTTTTTGAAATTCTGCAATGGTGAGTTTGGTGCTGCTAATGGTGTTCGTCGTGATGGTTCACCAGAAAATCCTCAAGCGACTCATCCCCTAGAAGTTTGGACGGGGATAAACTTTGGGCTGGCGGCTTTTCTCGTGCAGATGGGAATGAAAGATGAAGCATTGAGGTTGACGCAAGCTGTGGTGCAGCAAATTTATGAAAATGGTCTGCAATTTCGCACCCCAGAAGCTATCACCGCAACTGCTACTTTCCGCGCTAGCACTTACCTCCGGCCAATGGCGATTTGGGGAATTTACTTAGTTATTAATTGATTGATTATCAAAGCGGTTCTCGTTTTGATGCAGCGCACTTAAGGGCGTACAGATGTGCGCCCCTACAAACGGTCGTATTCCACGTATAGTATATGCCTTAGGGAACTCCAAGAAATAAATTATCCAATATTGTGGGGTGGACATCTTGTCCGCCCCTAGCCAAGAGCGGACAAGATGTCCACTCCACAATAAATAATTGAATATTTTTGATCAGGAAGTGCGTTACCAAATTTAACCTGTCTTCATCTGAGAAAGCAGAGTTTAGGTTTATGATTTTATTTTCCGAGGGTTTCCGGAAGCGAACGATAATTTCAGTAATGGTAAGAGTTGAAGCATTGAGAATTCAAGACTACTGTTTCAAAAAATGCAAATATTACTGGCTTTAGCTATAAATATTGCTAATATTTCCCAGACTACGTTCACAGCAGGATATGAAGCGCTATGAGTGAGGACGTATTATTAGTAAGTTGGATTAATAGTATAACCCGTGGATAGCTCATTGTCAAGTAATTCATTGTGTAGTTGTCTAGAGAGATAAAGGCGATCGCATATTGATTTTTGATCTTCTACCACCATTTAGCCCAATTGCTACTGCATTTGTAATCTCAATTGGATAAATCTCTTAGAGGATGTTTGAAAAGTGGTGTGTTGTGATTTTAATCGAATTATTACCCCCCTTAATCCCCCCTTCTAAAGGTGGGAAACAAGAAAATCCGGTTCCCTCCCCTTTATAAGGGGAGGGTTAGGGTGGGGTAAAAATATTTGATACATCAATCATGACTTTTCAAAGATCCTCTTAGATATTCATAATTAACTTAATAACATTCTGTATTAATTAGCTTTCTCTCTATTCTAATTTTGTCCAGATTTAGCCAGCGAGACTTTTCGAGTCAAGGTATCGATTCGCTGATGTTTTTCTGGACTTATTTAACGAGCCTTAAAACTATCTACGGATATTATTACTAACCAGTAAAATTCTTGAGCAACTGGGTTATTTATAATTACTTTCCAGTCGCAAGCAAATACTTGCGATCGGTTTACAGCGATTTTATTTAGATACGCTAAAGTTGTAGTTTTTATAAACCAATAAAGACAAGGCTAATAAGTATCATTGTCTAATCGAACTTATTGAAAAATAGGTTCAATCCTATGACTGTGAACGGTTTCGCTCTCTATTTCCTAATATTTTTATCACTTGTTTTACATTCTAGTTAATGGTAATATTTTCTAGTGACTCGACAATAATAAAGGTTTTAAAATCATATCGGGTGAGGGGTAAGACCCCTCAAGAATTAACAAAGGGGGACAAAACTAAAAGCTGCACAATCCATAAGTAAGTATCTAAATGTATTCGGTAAATTTGACCTATAAATCTACTACGCTAGTAGATGACATTAACGACAAAAAATAGTATAAATACCAATGGTATTGTTAACGCTCAAAGATAAATATAGTTTCTCTCTTAGTCTAAAAAAATCTGCAAACTTCCCGGAAATTGCCTAATTCAACAGTAGTAAGAAATATAAGCGTGTGAACCAATAAAATTTATTTACTTAGGGGTTTTTATCCCTTGTAAACATCCAACACCGCTCTATTGCTGATAATTTCCCACAAGCAATTCAACACCAAAAATCGCAGAAAAGAAAATAGTTTACTTTATCCAAGATAACTAAACACTATGATGAATCAAGACATTGCTGGTATTAGTAATAACTTAGATAAGACAGTGAAAGCTCAACAATTTGACAAAGTAGTTGAAGCAATTCT
>NZ_JABXKI010000089.1 GCF_017115095.1 Nostoc sp. NMS4
GCAGGAATTCCTTCACCCTGCTCAAACTCATCTAGTCCTTTACGAATACCTACTATTGTTTCTAAGTAATCAATGCGTTCTAAGAGTTCTTTGTATGTGGCTAGGGGCTGTTTTGGGGCTGTTTTGAGTGATTTCAAAAATTCAAGTAGATCAAGCAGCAGTTCGTTTGGAGTGTTGTCAATTTCTTGTAATAGCAATTCTTTGATCGTCATTACAGTTAATAGATGAGATTGATATTTCTAGTATAGCGATCGCACCTCAAAGCTAAACTAGAAAAAGGAGTGTGATATTCCGACACTAACGAGGATAAATTATCATGCTTAATGGACTCAGACAACAGGCGATCGTCAAACCTGGTGGTGTAGTAGAAATCTGTTCTCCAGAACTTCCAGTAGGTGCAACTGTCGAAGTGATAGTACTTCTGGAGTCACCCCCAAAGCATTTTGAAAAGCCTCTAACTAGCTTTATCGGCTCTGCTAGAGGCAGTTTTGCCACACCAGAAGAAGTGGATAAGTTTATTCGCCAAGAACGAGATGCATGGGAATTCTAGATGCTATTCAAGGCACACGAGTCTACCTCGATACCAACATTTGGATCTATGCTAACGATCGGCGCTTTCGTAATATTCCTGAACTATCAGTAATTTTGCTTTCTGAGATTAATTCTCCCTAGCTAGAATTTATAATAAAAGTAATTTCGCCCCCAAAGCCAATCATGACAGAAGGAAAAACGCGGCGTAATTTCCTAATAACCAGCATTGCTGTAACTGGCGGCATTGTGGCAACTAGTGCTTTACAGCAAAATGCTAGCAACACCGCAACACCGCCAGCAACCATGCCAGAACGGTTACTCGGGCGCACAGAAGTAAAACTCCCGATCTTTGGGTTAGGAGGAGCAGGACAAACGCCGCTATCCTGGGAAGGAAAAGAGAGTGATGCTGCGGCAATTATTCAAAGAGCGCTAGAACTTGGCATTCGCTACTTTGATACAGCACCTAGTTATGGGCCGAGTGAAGATTATTTAGGCAAAGTGCTACCACCACATCGTTCAAAGCTGTTTCTAGCAAGCAAGACCGATAAAAGAGATCGAGATGGTGCATGGCGAGAATTGGAGCGATCGCTTAAACGTCTCAATACAGATTATCTCGATTTGTGGCAGTTGCATCACGTTTCTTTTTCCGAAGAACTCGACACCATCTTTAGTCCATCTGGTGCAATTAAAGCTTTAGAAGAAGCCATACAACAAAAATTGGTGCGCTTCGCAGGTATTACCGGACATCACGACCCTCAAGTAATTGCCGAAGGGTTACGTCGCTATCCTTTCCACACTACACTCATACCTGTGAATGCCGCCGATAAACATCACCCACGTCCATTTATTCCGGTAGTTTTACCAGTTGCTCAAGAAAAAAATGTCGGTGTGATTGCGATGAAAGTCCCGGCTTATGGTCGGCTGTTTAAATCAGGTGGGTTGACAGGTATGCAACAAGCTTTAGGTTACACACTGTCTCAGCCTGGAGTTCATTGTTGTGTAATTGCAGCAGAGACGATTGCACAATTAGAGAATAATGTCAAGATAGCGCGGGCTTTTGTGCCCCTTAAAAAGGAAGAATTAACAGCGATCGCACAACAAACTGCTAATCTTTGGGAAGATAGCACATTTTTCCGTGCTTGGACTTAGTACAGCCCGCCATAAAAAAATATCCCAAAACTGACGCGAAAATCCTCTCTATTTCTCCTCTCTCTGTGTTCTCTGCGCGGCAGTCACTCATGGGGGAAACCCCCAAGACCGCGCTGCCTTGTCTCTGTGGTTCGTTTATTTGGATAATTTATTTCTTGGAAATCCCTTAAGCCGCAAACTATCAATTTTTTCGGATGGTCAATGGGAGTTTAACAATGACGAAGCCCGACTTTAGCAAAATGTCCCGACAAGAACTTAGAGCATATATTTTAGTTCATCGTGAAGATGATGAAGCGATTGAGGCATTAATCAAACGGAGAAGTCCTAATAGTCCGACATATCCATTCCCTCAAACTAACGAGGATTTGAGGGAAATGGAAGAGATACTCAAGAAAAAACTGAGTAGTGGTGGAGAGGCTGTCTAATTAGTTGAAAGGTTTGACGAAGGGTTGAGATAGTGAAATCTTGCAGATATTACAACTCAGGGCTATTTCATTCTAGACAGAAACCGCCCAGAACTGAAGTTCTTTGGCTTTTAGCTAAAGTCCGTTAAAACGGACTATAACATGAGTCTTAGTCGTCTTTAGACGACTTTCGCTATTAGACTCAGAATTCATTCTGAGGCGGACTAGATGAGAATGAAATAGCCCTGATTACAACTTACCAGTCACGCTGATAATATTGTGCCGCTTGCGACATATTAAATTGTAATAGTTTCTCCTCTGGCAACTCGTATCTCAAACTCGGTTTAAAAGGCGAAATATTCAAACTGCGAATAATTTCACTCGCCACAGCCTTGGCTAGCAAAGGTGGTACAGAGTTACCAACTTGTCGAAATCCGTGCCATTTGGTTACATGAAATCTAAACCAATCGGGGTAAGAATGCAATCTCGCCGCTTCTCTAACTGTAATACAACGCGGTGTAGATGGATGAATCGGTCTAGGAGATGTGAAAGAACCCCGATACTTGTCTGTTCCGGCTCTTAAAGTATTACAGACACCAGCAGGATGCAGCTTATAAAAACGACTAATTTTTTCTCTTTCACCTTGTTGAGTATCCTGAAAACGTTGAATAGTTTCCGCAGAATGTTTTGTTCTTAAACTTGAAGAAAGTATTCGCAAATCATATTTTCGTTTGTAAGAATAATCATCGTCTAGGCATTTGATACCGCGAAGTATAAGAGCATAGTTACTAGGCTTTTTGTGTTCTGCAATCACCCAATCTCTTGTTAGTAACTCAGGATATTTTTCTATTTCAGGTAAATCTCCAATTGCATCCCATACTGTCGGACTCAATGGAATATCAGATATTTTTTTAGTAATTAAATTATTTAACGCTTTTTTAGTAATCGGCTGAGGGTATTTTGGTAACTCTACATCTTCCCTTGCACCGATGAGAAATAATCTCTCACGGGATTGTGGGACTCCGTAATTTGCAGCGTTGAGAATTTGATAATTTTCTTCTACTTTATAGCCAGATATTTTAAATTCACTAATTAAGATTTGGAGGATTTGTTTATGTTCGCCAACTGTGATACCCCGAACATTTTCCATTACAAAGAATTTTGGTTTTAGTTCAAAAACCAGCCGATGAAAGTGAAACACCAAAGAGTTTCGGGGATCGTCAACAGCCCGTTTTCCAATTAGAGAAAATCCTTGACATGGTGAGCCACAAATTACCACATCAATTTCACGATCGCCAATCTTAGACCGACTCCTAATTTCTTCCCCGGTTGTATCCACAACGCTTTTACATAACACTGAGCAATAAGGAAAGTTAAACTCATGTGTTGCACAGTGGATTGGGTCAATTTCCACAGACGCTAGCACATCAAAACCAGCTTGTTCAAAGCCAAGAGTCATACCGCCCGCGCCAGCAAACAAATCAACTGCGATCGCTCTTTGTTTTTTCATCTCATAAGCCATGATACCCCAATCCAATTCGTCATTATAAATTACGAATTATTTGGTCGCATTTGCAAAATTTCTTGAGCCGCGCGATCGCACACCCCAACTTCTCCTAAACTCTGCCGCATTTCTTCATAATCTAGCAAAGTTTGCTCTCTGCGACTGGGATTGAGTAGCAGTTCCATTGCTGCTTGGATAATATTATCTGGTGTGGCTTGCTCTTGTAAAAATTCTGGCACAATCGCCTTCATCGCTACTAAATTAGGTGGCGATGCAAAGGTTATAGAACCTTTGAGGATTTTCCGAGCTATCCAAGCAGTTAGCGCACTTAGGCGATAAACTACAACTTGCGGCACATTCAACAGAGCAAGTTCTAGATTGACAGTACCAGATTTGCTAATAGCTAAATCAGCCGCAGCAAAAACTTCCATTTGTTGACTTGATAGAACTTTAGCCCGTAAACCGTAACGCTCAATAGCCTCCTCAATTGGCTGTCTATAAGCTTCCAGCGAGAGGGGAATCCAGAAACTAACTTCAGGTAATTTCGCTTGAATAGTTTGGGCAGCTTGAAAAATAATTGGTAAAAGATATTTTAGTTCTTGGCGGCGAGAGGCGGGGAGAAGTGCGATCGCAATTTCTTCTGGTGCAATTCCCAATGTTGCCCGAGCTGCTTCCCTACTAGGAGCATCTTGCATTCTATCAACCAAAGGATGTCCTACCCAACTAACTTTTGCGCCTTTCTCGCTAAAGTAACGGGCTTCTTGTGGGAAGATTGCCAACAGCTTGTCTGTAAAACCAACAATCCGATGAGTTCTACGCAAACTTATTGACCAAGCCCACTCTTGAGGAGCAATGTAATATATTACAGGCACATCAGGCAGATGCTGTTTCATATAAGTCCCAATTTCCAGATTGGGAGTCATATAATCGATCAGCACTACTAAATCTGGTGGATTTTGTTTTAAAAAAGCGATCGCTTGACGTTGCACCTGAAGAGTCGGTAAAACATAAGGTAGCCCTTCGAGAATACCCATTGAACCAATACTACTGGTATTCCCCAGCAGAGTTGCCCCAGCCTCTACCATTTTTTCGCCACCCAACGCCACAATCTCTAATTCCCACCCAATCGCCACAGCTTGACGCTTCAGTGCTGAAATTAGTAGCGACCCTTGCAAATCGCCAGATACTTCGCCAGTACTGATAAATATCCGCATTTCATAATTAAAGTTAGGAGTTAGCTGTTAGAGACACGATTAATCGCGTCTGCACAGGAGTTAGCAGTTAAAAGTTAGGAATCAGGAGTGAAGAGTTAAAAAATTTCATTAATCAACTCATAACTCATAACTCCTAACTCCTAACTCCTAACTCACGATTCATCACTTGCGCCTTTTTTCCCTTTACTGGGAATCAAGCCACGTCTTCCAGGCATTTGAGAAAGTAGCAAGAAGCGTCGCAGATGCTGCAATTCTTCGCTATCCCCTAATAATTCCAACTGTTCCAAAGCATCTTTAAAAGACAAATCAGAACGGTAGAGAATGCGAAAAGCTTTTTTCAGCATCAGCAAATCTGCTGAGTCCATACCAGACCGTTTGAGTCCGACAAGATTGAGGGTTCGCACCCGCGCCGGATTTCCCTCCACTAGCATATATGGGGCTACATCGCGGTCAATCCGTGCCATACCTCCCACCATTGCTTGTCTACCAATATGCACAAATTGATGGACACCTAAAACCCCACTGAGCCTAGCACGTGACTCTATATGGACATGACCAGCCAACGCCACAGAGTTAGCAATCACTACCTGGTCTTCAATGACGCAGTTATGAGCCACATGAACATAAGCCATCAAAAGATTACCGTCACCAATTACCGTCGCTTCACCAGCACCGGTAGCGCGGTTAATAGTAACGTACTCACGAATTAAGTTGTTATCACCAATTTTGACCCAGGTTGGTTCTCCCACAAACTTCAGATCCTGGGGTTCCATGCCGATGGCTGCACCTGTAAAAATCTGATTTTGCGCCCCAATTTCACAAGGACCCTCTAGCACTGCATGAGCGCCGATTATTGTTTCCGGGCCAACTTTAACATGCGCTCCAATCACAGCATAGGCACCGACTTGCACTGTATGGTGGAGTTCCGATTTCGGATGAATTACAGCAGTTGGATGAATTAGCGTTTTCAAGGGTGAATCTCCAGAACTGTCTTAATAATCCAGCGCCAGACGGGTTTTTTGAGGCAGCGCGTTACTCTGGTAGAGTTGTACAGACTACCGCCCCATTGAGGCGACTGGCGTTGTTGAGCGTGAAATATTTCAGTGAACGAAAGTGTCGGGCAAAGCAAGTTAAGTGTGTTTGTGAGTGCGGCGAAAATCAAGAAATTATCAGATGCTGTTGTGGATTTTTTTTAACTGTTATCCTTTTTCAGGATTCAGTAGGGGCATTTCACGGCTATGCCCACACCACGAAAGCAAACTTTTAGCTAACTAAAGAAAACATTAATTCCCCTTCACAAGCAAGTTGACCATCAACTTCGGCACGACCTTGCATCTTACCGAAACGACGTTGTTTTACCCATAACAGTTCCACCGTCATTACTAGTTGATCCCCCGGCACGACCTGGCGGCGAAAGCGGACTTTATCGATACCAGCGAAGACGAACAGCCCGCCTTCAACCGAAGACATTTGAGTTAGGACAATGCCCCCAACTTGTGCCATTGCTTCCACAATTAGCACCCCTGGCATCAGTGGACGTTCAGGGAAATGTCCTTGAAAATGGGGTTCGTTGATAGTGACATTTTTAACCCCAACAGCTTTTTTACCTGGAACGTAATCAATTATTTTGTCTACAAGTAAAAATGGGTAGCGGTGGGGTAGCAATTTCTGAATTTCTTCAGATGTGAAAGTTGTTTTAATCTCAGAACTGATTGTAATCTCATTTATAGCCTCTGGTTCGGTAGATGTAGGTGTAGTCGTATCGATGGTATTCACTTCAGTGAGGATTGACATTGGCCGTGTAGTTAATTTTTCATCTGAAAGTTGAGTAGGCAGACGTATATCCAAATCTTAATAATCTTAGATTTTGGGCTTTAGTTCTAATCCCAAATCTAAAATTCTCTGAGCCAGTTGAATATGTAAATTGTGACTGGCTTTATACGCTAAAAAATGAGCGCAAGGAAAAGTTCCTAGTAAACTCAAATCTCCTACTAAATCCAAGATTTTATGACGGACTGGCTCATTTGCAAATCTCAATGGTGGATTTAGCCAGCCTTCTGGCCCACAAACGAGTGCATTATCCAAACTACCACCTTTAATTAACCCTGTTTTTTGTAAGTGTTCAATTTGATGCAGTAACCCAAAAGTACGGGCAGGAGCAATTTCCGCAGCAAAGCTAGCAGAAGCTTTTTCTAGTTCGGCAGTTAGTGACCAACTATACCATTGATTCCCAATGGCGGGCAGGTCAAAATCAATACCGTAACTAAAGCGGGTTTCTGCTGCTGGGACGGCACATACAAAGGCATCCCCTTGATAGACCCATATTGGTTCTGTAATAGCCAAGGTAACTTGGTTATTAACGGGTTGTGATACTAAGCCAACTTGGGCAATATTGGCTGTCCACACACTTGCTGAACCATCTAAAAGTGGGACTTCTGGCCCATCAATTTCAATCCGGGCATTATCCACGCCCATACCCGAAAGTGCTGCCAACAAATGCTCTACTGTGCGAACATATACCTCACCTTTACCCAACTGAGTTGAGAGAACAGTGTGACTAACTGCTGCAACTTGGGCTGGAACAATCGGCAAATCCGGTAAATCTACCCGCACAAAGTAACGTCCACTTCCCGCCTCGGCTGGTAGTATCCGCACCTGGGTATTTACACCGCTATGCAGTCCCACCCCTATTTGGGTGATTTGGGCTGCTAGAGTGTGCTGTTGCATAGCCGAAAAGTCAATATATTTCCTTTAGTATTGTTCATCGTCTGTTTTGGTAAAATCCCTGATATTCCCCGAAAAATGTCATTAATCCCTTTATCGGAACAGTATTGAGGTAAATGTAAAAATTAGCAAGCTAATCCAAAAAAGTTAATTGTCATTTGTCCTTTGTCAGTTGTCCTTTGTGATTCACCAATGACCAATGACCAATGACTAATGACAAATTAAAATCTTTCCCCAATACCGAAATTAATCCGGCTATCACCTTCATCGTTGATACCGTAGTCAATCCGAATTGGCCCTAGTGGAGACTGGACGCGAACCCCAAGACCATAACCATAGCCACTGCCATTTTTGTTCAACACTTCAGCAGCCCTGGTACTAGTTCCCAAATCACTGCCGAGATCAAAAAATAGTGCGCCACTAACTACTGAAAAAACTGGAAACCGATACTCAACTGATGCTTGCACATAAGAGCGTCCACTACCTAATGCTCCTTCTTCATAACCCCGGACGGAGTTGCTACCTCCAAGGGTAAAAGCCTCGTAGGGAGGCAAGTCACCGATGATGGTTCCTGCTTGTAGGTTAAATGCTAAGGTTTGTGCCCCTTTGCTGAGGCTAATCAGCTTAATGGGTAAATATTGGCTGTAGCTACCCCGCAATCTGGTAAGGAAGATGCTGCCTAACCCCACAGGGACTGACTGATCGACTCCAAAACGCAGATAAGAACCGCTAGTAGGTTGCAGGGGATTATTACGAAGATCGCGCTGTGCCCCTACTTGCAACAGTAGTAAATCGTCTTGACCTGTGCTAGAGAGGGTCAGGGGAATTTCCTCACTGAGGCGGTTTCCAGTATTATCATCAAATACCGCTCCTGTTTTTCTGAGATTGCCATCAGCATCACGGGCGGAAACTCGTTGATACTGTAAACCTGCTGAGGCAGTCCAGACAGAAGTTTTGTAGGGATTGGCAGAGAGGGGACGGGTAAAGGTGACACCACCACCTACACGCAGAATGCGGGGGCGATCCTGAGAATTTACATCGGTGGGATTACCTGGATTAAATGTTCTAATGTCTTGATCTTTACCATCGAAAATCAACGAAATAGAACTACGGCGGAAAATATTGGTTGTGTAGGAAGTCCGGTAAGGATCTCCTGCGATCCAGGGGTCGGTATACCGCAGGTCAAACAACAGTTCCCGTTCTCCCACCTGTACTTCTGCTCCCAGTTTTTGGTTCCGACCGTTCAGGTTTTGCTGTTGATAGCTAACTGTTCCAAAAAGTCCGCTAGCAGAACTAATCCCTGCCCCAGCCGCAATAGAACCACTGCTGCGTTCAGCTACATTCACGACTACATCCACTTTGCTGGGGTCAGTGCCAGGATCAAGGGATACATTCACATCTTCAAACAGTCCCAGCCCATACACGCGCTGTAGGTCTTTTTGGACTGTGTTGCGATTGAATACTTGTCCTGGCTTCAACTCCACTTCTCGGGTAATAATGTAATCCTGTGTTTTTCCCCGAATTGGTTGTCCCTTCTCGTCTGTCTCCTGACCATCTTTATTGCGGAACCGGACTCTAATATTCTCTACTACCCCTTCTGCTACTTGTAAGGTGACAACTCCGTTTTCAGAGACTTTTGGCGCTCCAATCACGTTGGCTAGTACGTAACCTTTGTCTTGATACCGCTTGTTTAATTGCTTGATGCCTTCTTGCAGGTCACGCAAGTTGAGAATTTTGCCATACTGCTCCCGAAATACTTCATCCACAGTGTTGGCTGGGAGTACAGAAGCGACACCAGTGCCAGGATTGGCTTGCACTTCTACTTTACTGAGGATGGGGTTAGGCTGGACAACAAAGCTCACCCGCACTCCCAAGGGGGTGTCTTCTGGTGCTGCTTGGACGTTGGAAAAGAAGCCAGTACCAAAGATGGCGTTAATATCTTCTTGCAGTTGGCTGCGGGTTGTTGTCTGTCCTGGTTGGGTACGAATTACTCTGTAAACTTGGCTTTCCAGTTCTGGTGATAGCTGGCCAGCTTGGGATCTAACTACTACTTCCGATACTAATACGCGGGGATCGTTGGCTTCTGGGGCTGCGTTGGGTTGAGTATTCCCCGGAGTTGTCGGTGGGTTAACATTCTGGGGATTGGGAGTAGTGCCTGGGAATGGGGTACTGCCAGGAGTTGTCGGTGGGTTAACATTCTGGGGATTGGGAGTAGTGCCTGGGAATGGGGCAGGTGTTCTTTGTTGGCTAGCTGGGGGGGGAATGTCTGGAGCGGTTGATGGTTCTGGAGTTGTGGGTAATAAAGGTTCCGTTGTCGGTGGATTTGTATTTTCTGGGACTGGAGTGGTCTCAGGGGTTGGGGAAGGCGTTGGTTGTTGAATTTCTGGCGGTGGGATTTCTGGAGCCGGAGATGGCTGTTGAGTAGGGCTGGGATTGATTTGAGGGGTTTGTGCCGTTGTTGGCGTTGTAGAGGTTGGCACAACTACCTTTGGGGTCGCGTAGCCCGCACTTCGGCTGCGCTCAGTGACTGCCGCAGGTATCGCTGCTGGGTTGGCAGGGTAAATTGCGACGACGCGGGATTCTAGATGCTCCGCCTCTATAGCTCCTGTAGATTTAGGTCGAGATTCTAGATTTTTACTAGAGTTAACCTGACCAATGTCCTTTTCTGGCTGCTGATTTGTTTCTAGTGTCAAAACTTCTGTTGTCTGTTTTGAACTGTTGGCGGTTTCTGCATTTGCACTCAATGATCCACCCAAAGGGGCTGCAATTGCTACTGCTGCCAGCAATACGGGAGATAAACGCATTTTACTTATGATTCCTATTCACGACCACACACACCATCACAAGGCAATAATGCCCTCATGCCAAAGGTAAAATTCAAAATATAATTTTTTTCTTTTGCTTTTTTACTTTACAAGGCAAAAGGCAAAAGGCAAAAGTTAAATATAATTCCTTCTGACCTTTTGGTTTTTACCTGGTTAAGTTGTAGTTTCTACTGCTTTTAGCACTCTTTGTAAAACCTCCTGGTAGGCATCCTCTACGTTTCCTAAGTCTCGGCGGAAACGATCTTTGTCCATTACTCGCCGGTTTGAGTCCTTTTCTGTGGTATCCCACAAACGGCAGGTGTCGGGACTAATTTCATCTGCCAAGAGCAACTGCTGTTGTGAGTCCAAACCAAACTCTAGTTTGAAGTCTACTAGGGTAATGCCACACCTCTGCCAAAAGTTATTGAGAAATTCATTGATTTGCAATGCTAGATGTGTAATTGCGTCTACTTGTTCCGCAGTCGCTAGTTCTAGTAGGTACAGGCGATCGCGTGTCAACAAAGGATCTCCTAATTCATCGTTTTTGTAATAAAATTCAACCAAAGGCTGTTTCAGAATTGTACCCACTGGTAAACCTGTTTGCTGACACAGACTGCCAGCAGCAATATTTCTGATCACCACTTCTAAGGGTAAAATCTTTACAGCCCTTACCCGCATTTGATTCGGGGCAGGGCTGTCAATAAAGTGAGTTTTTATACCATAAGCTTCCAACTGTTTAAAAAGCTGGCTGGAAATGCTACAATTAATTTTTCCTTTCCCTTGGATACTGCCACGCTTTTGGGCGTTAAACGCCGTGGCGTCGTCCTTAAAATCAGCCAACAAGACTTCCGGATCGTCCGTTGTATAAAGAATTTTCGCTTTGCCTTCGTATAACTTGGAATTAACAGACATGGTGGCAGGTAGTGTTTTAGGCGATGGACAAGAGTTGTCCTTTGAGGCTTCACCATTTTATCTTTAGTTATTAACTATTAGCCATTGGTGACTATTTAAAGGAAGCTGGGGGGCAGGGTAAGATAATTAATAACCAATACTTAGCCCAATTTTCTCTTGTCGATCGCAGCTTAATAGCCAGTTGCCAAAGATTTAGAGAACTAAATCTCTAACTTTTAATAGAGGACAATTGGCTTTCGTATCTAGTATGTTTGCCTAAGTAGTTTTACTACTAGGATTGTGATTTTTTTTGATAAAATAAGTTACCTAGACATACTGGTATGTCATAATAATTTGTACCTCAAGGTTTCGACTGAAGCTAATTACACTTTAAACCTCATAAATTAAGATGAGATAAATTGACAACAGAGAGAAAAATATAATCTTTTCTATTGTTGTAATATTTACAACACAAAGTATTTCAAGCTTTATCCTCTAGTGGCAAAATCTAAATCAACCAATTCCTGGATTACCAGTTGCAAAAGGAGTTGGATTATTTAATTTACCCCAATCTGACGAAAGAAAGATTAGGCTAGCTAGTGATTCAGCTTCAGCAAACCAAACATAAGGTGAATTGAAGAATGGAGAAAAAAATAGTGAACAAGGATGATTTTATTTTCCCTCGTGGTCGCTACTACGGTCAGGTTAAGCCAGAAAACTTGGTTTTTAATGCGAATCTACAGGAATTTGCTCAACGGGTAAGTTACATTTGCAACTTAGAAACAGGTGGTAAAGTGCCTCCAGGTGCAGCTTATGAGCAAATAAAGGATCTGTGGAAACAGTTGAAACGCTCCAAAAAAGAGCTAGGAATTGGCGAAGATCCGTTTCAGGATGACCAGGGAGAGGCTCAAGGTTGAATCATGAGGCATGGGGCATGGGGAACTGACAAATGACCAATGACAAATGACCAATGACAAATGACAAATGACCAATGACAAATGACTACTTAGTAAGCATTGTCCAGACACCATCCCAGGATTCTGGAGGCGGTGTTTGTTGATAATTACGCGCACGTTCTAGGTGGATATCAACAGCTTGGTCTTGGGGTTGGATGGATTTGGCGGCTTGAAAACAGGCGATCGCTCCTGAAAAGTTGCGTGATAAATAAGCAGCGCGTCCAGTATGATAGTGAAATAAAAACTCTTGGGTTTTGGCATCTAGCCCAGTAGTGCGATCGCCAATTAACTCGTAGATATTAACCGCCTGGTGTTTACCTTTGACGCGAATTTTATCTAACTGGCGCACCCAAATGCGATCGCTGCACAATTGGTAAGTGAATTCGCTCAAGAGTATATCACAACCGTAATCCTTAGTTACTGCTTCTAAGCGCGAACTTAAATTTACACCATCTCCAATTACGGTGTAATCCATCCGTTTGGGGGAACCAATATTACCCGAAACCACGTCCCCAGAACTAATCCCAATGCCAATACGAATTTCTGGCTGCGCCTGGATAATTCGCCGTTGGTTAAATTCCTCTAAGCGGCGTCTCATATCTAACGCTGACTGTACAGCCCTCCAAGCATGATTTTCTGTCAATGGTAGCGGCGCACCAAATACGGCCATTAAGGCATCACCAATAAATTTATCGAGAGTGCCTTCGTGATTAAAAACCGCCTCCACCATTGTTTCAAAATACTGATTGAGCAGTAATACTACCTCAGCTGCACCGAGATTTTCTGTAAGTGTTGTGTAGCCCCGGATATCAGAAAACAAGATAGTTACTTCTTTCCGTTCGCCTACCATTAAGGCATCTTCCCCCAGTGCCATAACTTGTTCAGCGACATGGGGTGTCAGGTAGCGGGACATGGTAGTTTTCATCCGTTTTTCCTGAGTAATGTCTTCTAACACCACCAAACCACCGCGTACACTGCCTTCTGGGTTAGTCAGGGGATTAACAGTAAGATTGATATTGCGCTCTAATGTTTGTACCTCATTAGAAGTGAGAAACTCAGATTGGGGAGTCAGGGGTTGATTCCAGGGAATAAAAATATCGGGGTTAGTGCGATCGCGCAGTGCTAATATTGAGTGCTGAGTTTCAGTTACTCGACACTGGCTCAACGCCCCGCTATCGCTAACAGCACTCGGCACTTGATAAAGTCCTAGCAGCAAACTTTGCTCTGGCACATAATGTTTAGCTCCAGTTTTTAGACTATCTTCTAATCGCATTTGGAGATTTTCAATTGGTACAACTTCCCAAACTAAGCGACCAATCAAATTTTGTTCCCACAAAAGCTTATTATTCTTACTATTAGCGTCTCCTATGGGACAACCTAGCAACTCTAGGGCTGCATCATTAATCGTGACAATCTGTCCTGACATATCTGTAGAAATTACAGCATCTGACAGACTTTGTAAAATATCTTTTTGATACTGTTTTTCTAACAATACATTTTCAAATAGGCGAGCATTTTCTAAGGCAATTCCTGCCTGATTATTAAAAGCCCGCATAAACTCTTCATCAGAAGCAGTAAAACTGTTTTGTTGCTTATTAATTAATTGTGTAACACCAATCAATTCATTTGCAGAATTAAATACTGGTAAACATAGAATATTACGAGTTATATAACCAGTTTTTTTATCTGTAGTCGGGTCAAAGCGGGGGTCTTTATAAGCATCAGAAATATTTAAGGCTTCACCAGTGGAAGCTACATATCCAGCAATGCCACGATTAGCAGGAATGCGAATTTCTATCAAGTTTGTGCCATCTGCTGCTGCTGCCACTTTCGTCGAGAGTTCGTTTAGCTCTTTACGATATAAAAACAGTGTGCTGCGGTCTGCTTGCATTAAAATTCGAGCTTGTTCCATGACTATTTGCAAAGTTGCTTCTAAATCTAAACTTTGCCCCAGTGTCTGAGTTGCCCGCAACAAAGCCGTTGCCCCTCTTTGATTACGAGCCGCCACATAAAAAGATTGGCAGCTTTCCAGGATAATCCCAATCGAAGCGGCAAAGTCTCGAAAACGTTCTTCATCATCATGATTAAACGGAACATCCCCGGTTTTATTAGCGAGTTGCACTACCGCTACAGTCTGATTTTTGCTACTGATAACGGGCATACATAAAATATTACGGATTTTGTAGCCCATTTGTTTTTCAAGTTCTGGGCTAAATAGTGGGTGAGTATAAGTTTCAGATATATTAAGATATTGACCTGTACTAGCAACATGACCGGGGATACCCACTGTGATGGGAGTACGAATTTCTAAGAATTTTTGAGTATTATCTTGAGGAACTTTTGACCACAGTTGGCCTTTGTCATAGTCAACTAGAAAAATGGCTGTATGTTCTGCTTGCAGAATTTGACCAATTTTGAGTGTGATAGCTTCTAGAACCTTCTCCAACATAGTTTCTAGAGCTTCATTATTAATCAGTTCAATAGCTCTAAGAAATTGCTGGAACTCAGCAGTTATGAAGTCGAGTAAACAAACAAATTCATTAACAGATAAGTCTTTGACGCGACGCAGTAGGGCGTGAGTACGATTAACTTGAGTCAGTTCAGTTAATGTAGCCAAGACGCTGCCAGGATTGGGGAGTGTCACGTCGCTTCGCTCCGAATTAAAAATTCAAAATTCAAAATTAATAATCCCCATAAATAAATGGGCTTGTATCATGAATCTATTTTGGTCATGGGAATTTTAGATTTTAGATTTTAGGCATAGGGCATGGTTATTAATTCTTCTTCCTCTGCCCCCCTGCTCCCTCATCTCCCCACTCCCTACCTCCTATTTTGCCAACTGTTGAGAAAATATCACTTTTTGATAGTAATCTTGTAGTTGCTTGGTGGCAGCTGCCCAACCCCACCTTTCTGCTTCCTGACGAGCATTTTTACGGATGATGTCTCGTTGTTGTTTTTGTTCTAATAGGCGAATAGTAGCAGCGATCGCTCCTTGAAAATCTGCTGTTGGCTCAAAAAGATATCCATTTACCCCATCTGT
>NZ_JABXKI010000340.1 GCF_017115095.1 Nostoc sp. NMS4
CCGGATGAGTATGAGTAGGGAGTTTTCTTCTTGGTGCGATGGTATAGCGTACAAGTTCAAGAATCTGCTTTTGATCTTCAGTAGGATAACCACTCGCTAAAACTTCACGGGTAACAGATTGAGTGTAAGTATTAGGTGAGGAGATTTCTTGGCTCTTAACAACTATACTGCTAAAAGCCAGGATAGCTAAGGGGAGAATCAGAGACAGTTTTCTCATATTAAAAGTTTTTTGTTTGGACAATACCTTGTAATTAAATCATTTTCTGTTTAGTTTGTCTAATAAGCATAAGTAGTTTAATCGATTTAGAAGACGAGCGAAAATCATTCACCAGCACTCTCTGGAAACAACCTACTCAAGTCCAATAATGCGTCTTCAAATCCAGGAATTGCCACTGACTGATTTGATAAATAGGGGTTGCTGAGATAGCTAAACTTATTTTGAGCATTCTGATACGGCTGGCTGTGACGCTCAAGTTGACGAGCCGGCAAATTCACAATCCAGTAATGAGAAATTCCGGCTTCTGCATACAATGACAACTTGGTTGTTTGGTCGTAATCTATGGTTTTATCCGAAATTTCAATCACTAACAAAATATCTTCAGGATAGGGATGATGAACGAGATAATCTTCGTCTCTTCCTCGTGCAATGACAACATCCGGCTCAGGTTCACTCTGATTAGGAAGGGTGATCGGATCTTGTCCACGGATGACTGCTCGATCGCCTAATAACCGATCCAATTGACGGCATAAAATAGAACTACAAACTGTATGAGGCGTTCCCTTTGCTGTCATTTGAATCAGTTCCCCTCGAATCAATTCAATACGATCGCCCTCTGTGATAAATCCAAGTTCAATCAATCGATGGTATTCTGCGATCGCAAATCGTTTAGGTGTCATAGCATTCATGAGACATCTTTCCAATAATTCATCATCACAGGTATCACAATGCTTCAAATTGTTGCCAACAAAGGTACAATGCACGCGGTACGTGAAAACATCCTTTCCATTTACCACCTTTAAGGTTTAACAATACTTCTCCACGCCGATTTAGATAGCCAAACCATTCACCGTATTCGGAATCAGCAAAGTGTGACCAGGTGTAATCGTGCATCTTTTGATACCATTCCCAACACACCTCACGCCCGGTTAGGCGGTAGCCCATCGCTAATGCAACCAATGACTCTAGGTGAACCCACCACAATTTTTGATCCCATTCCAATTGTTGTGGAGGATGACCGTCTGCATCCATAAAGTAATACAATCCGCCATACTCGCTATCCCAAGCAAAATTCAGGATGTTTAGCACCACATCAACAGCTTGGTTAATAGTTTTGGTGTCGTTTTTGCGACGCGCAATGTCCATGATAAACCACATAGCTTCGATACCGTGACCTGGATTAATCAGCCGTCCCTCAAAACAATCGATGTGGGAACCGTCAGGGGCAACGTTTTCGTACATTAGTCCCCGTTCTTGGTCGAGAAAATCGGTCATCACTTCCCGAACAGTCTCAGCTAGGACGTTATCTAATGTTTCCTTTGGCAGCAACCATTCCATTTCTAGAGTCAGGTTGGCTAAAATCATCGGTACAGCCAAGGATTTCATCGGGCGTGTGCCGGGATAGGTTTTATTATATTTGCCCTTGGGGTTATCTTTGCGGCGTAATACGTTGTTATAAGCTTGCATCGCTACATCTTTTGCCCATTCTTCGCCGCTAGCGAGGGCATATTTACTAAATGCCATCGCTGCAAAGCAATCAGAGAAGATATTGTAAGGGTGAATTAATGGTTTCCCTTCACGGGTGAGGGCGAAGTACCAATTACCATCGCTATCTCTGCCATGCTGGGCGAGAAAATTAGCGCCATTGCTGGCAATTTTTAGCCAATTTTCGCGCTTTTCTAGCTGGTTGTAAAGCATCGAAAAAGTCCACACCTGACGGTTTTGCAGCCAGATGAATTTATCTGTATCATAAATTTTGCCGTTGCGATCGAGGCAGGTGAAATAGCCGCCTTGCTGCCAATCGAGGGAGTATTTTTCCCAAAATGGGAGGACATCGTTGAGGAGAGCGTTTTTGTAAAGTTCAGCGATCGCTTTAAAAGCATACTCCATAAATTTCCTCCCCTTTTGTACCAAAACCAATAGCTTAACAGTTATCATATTTTGGCTCGAACATGGAGCGTAGGCGTAGCCCGTCGTAGACATCGCGTCAGTCTTTTACAAGATTTAGTCAGTAGCGGGTATACTTCTATCTTGTATCTTGCACCATTCTCAATAACCGTAGGGTACTTTTTTAGACATGAGGTTGTTATGAGTCAGATTAAACGAGTTGCGATCGTTGGAGGAAACCACGGTAATGAGTTAACAGGAGTACATTTAGTTAAAAAGTTTCAGCAATATCCTAATTTAATTAACAGGGCAAGTTTTGAAACTCTGGCATTACTTGGCAATCTCAAAGCTATTGAAGAAGGCAAACGATACATTGAAAAAGATTTAAATCGTTGCTTCACCAATCAAGGCTTACAAAATCCCCAACTCTCAAGTTATGAAGATAAACGGGCGAAAGAAATTCAACAGATATTACAACCTCCAAATCAGCCCTTTGCCGATGTAATTGTTGATTTACACAGCACAACTGCCAATATGGGGTTAACTCTAATTTTTTGTGACATGCATCCTTTATTACTTCGCTTAGGTGCTTATTTAAGTTCTATCAATCCTTTGGTGAAAGTCTGTATTAATCAGGAATCCAAAGAAAATGGTTTTCTTCGTTCTCTGTGCGAATTGGGTTTTGTTATAGAAGTTGGGGCTGTAGCTCAGAATATATTAAACGCCGAATTATTTCAGAAAACAGAACAGCTTATTTATGCGGTTTTAGACTATTTTGAAGAGTGTAACCAGGGGAATATTCCGCAGACAAGCAGCCCGCTTACACTTTATAAATACATTGGAACTGTCGATTATCCTAGAAGCAGTGGCGGTGATATTCAAGCCATGATTCACCCCCAGCTTCAGTTTCGGGATTATGAACCTCTGAATCCAGGCGACCCAATGTTTCTGACTTTTGCAGGAAAAGATATTTTCTATGAGGGAGAGTCTACTGTTTATCCTATTTTTATTAATGAAGCAGCTTATTACGAGAAAGGAATTGCGATGTATCTAAGTCAAAAGTACCAAGAGATAGTTTAATTTATTCGCCCTTATAACCAGGGTAAGCGCATCTCAAATACTATTGACAAGCGGGTTTAGATACATCACTATCTGGGAATAAACAAGCAGCAAGAATAGTCAGGATATAGTTATTATCCATAGCGGCTCGATTCTATTTTTGGCGTTTACTACCTTTAAAAAGTTGCTCTAGTAGTCTGTCAATCAATAATTGATGGATAAATTACCTGTAGAGACGGCGATTTATCGCGTCTCTCTAATCGTCAAAATGAATTTGACAGACCACTAGGTTCAAAGCATTAAGAGCAGTTCGTCAAAATTTAATCCAGACTTTCCTTCTCAGGTTTATTTGCGATTTGCCATTCTCAGAGGAATTCTTGCTGTTTCTTGCTCATTGAAAGTCTGACCTAAATTGGAAGTTGGCTCTGTTGATGCTAGATTCTTAAATAAGAGCTTTAGGATTCGAGTAATAGTTTTAAAAACTTTCATTTTGCTGGCACTAGGCTTTTGATCGTATCTCAAAACCATTGGAATTTCTATGATTTTTGGTTTGAGGACTTTGGCTTTCAGCAGTAAATCTATCATGCAAGCAAATCCACTTTCAGTGAATAGATTGTCCCCATAATACATATCCAGTTTACTGAGGAAAGTACGGTTATACAGTCTGTAACCACAAGTGTAGTCTTTTACACCTGGTACGCGGGCTGCAATTCTGAATAGCCAGCTGGCTCCGTAACTCATCAGCTCTCTAAATTTTGATAAGCCTATGACTTTAGAACCTTTTCGATATCTAGATGCGATCGCAATATCATAGCTACCAGCTATCATGGTGTCATACATCTTTACTAAAAGTTCTGGTGGTTGAGTATTGTCACAATCCATCGCAGCTAAAAAATCACCTTCTTTGGAAATTTCTAAGAAAGTCGTGAAACCTGTTTTAATTGCTTGACCTAAACCAGCATTTTTGGGATGTTGAACCAATTTTAGTAATATACCCAGTGATTGAGATTCTTCTAAAGCAGTCTGAGCAGTTTTATCACTACTGCCATCATCGACTAGAATCAGTTCTATCTCCATATTAAAAATTTGCTGCAATTTTTGAAACCTTTTGAACAAAGGTCGAATTGATTCTTGCTCGTTATATGCGGGTAAAAGGACAAAAAGACTCATAAAGACCTCGTATGATTTTTAAAATTAAATATCGTTACTCAAATTTCAAGAATTCAATAATGTCGATTTTTTGAGAAATTCATCGACCTGTCGGACTACTGCGTTGTTGTTGACGCTATCATTGACCAACTGGGAGGTATTGACAACGAAAAAATCATTGTTTTCAGTACTCACTTTGGGAACAAGGTTTGAATAATTTAAAACTTGTAATGGCTGTACTTTAATAGCTCGATTAATATGTGCTGCGACAATATCATCTGCTTTGAGTTCGGGGAACATTGAACGTATACCTTGGAAAAAGATTGGACGTAATTCGTCATCTGGTTGTTTTAACAACGGGTCAGTGGAAAGTATATATTTTGGTAGAAATGTAATGTGATACCCTGCTGTCTCTTGTAAAGAAACTAAGTTACTCATACCAATAACTCCGGTAAAAGGAATATTTTTATCGGCAATGTTTACTACGTAATAAGGAACTAAAGCCTTACGAGTAACAAGTACCATGCAGATTACACCCAGGTATTCTACTGTTTCACTAGTGTCTGAAACTTTTACCAGTCCCTTCGCAGCAACCTGTTGCAAGATATTAACTGGGCCAGTAAAAATAACTTTATCAAAATGCTCTTTTTTACCCTGATACTCTACCCACATTCCACCCCCTGGATGAGGTGCAATATATTCAACTGCAACACCTTTGTGAATATGACCTCCAGCCGCGTAAATTAATTTTTCTATATGGTCAAAAACAGTTTTGTAGCCGCCGGAGACATAACCAAGTTGTTCTTTATTTAATGAAGAATCCCGCGCTGAAAATAGTCGTTTGATATAAGCCCAGATAAAAACTGCTGATATTCGCTTATAGTTTTCTCCTAATTTGGATAAAAGTAAAGGTTTCCAGAGCTTTTCGTATGTATTTTTTCCGCCGAGTTTCAATAGCCAATCTTCAACTAAAATCTTCTCTAAGCGCCGCCAATTATTAAGGCGTGAACCATACAGTAGAGTAAAAGCTAATCTGATTTTACCTATAAGTCCAAAGAGAGGAAAGCGCAGAAATTCTATAGTGTTACTAATAGAATAAAACTTTTTATTGTCATAAAAACCTGTTAAACTTCGATGCCAACGCAGTTTATCTCCAAGACCAATATCTCTGAGAAAATTTATTAAGTGAGTATCAGAAGGTAGGATAACGTGATAAAAACGATCCCAGGTAAATAACCCGTAATCATGATAGGTAGTAAGTCCCCCAAGTTGTTTGTTGCTATCAAATACAGTGACTGTATGTCCTTGATGTGAAAGACGTTGAGCTAATACTAGCCCAGTTATGCCTCCGCCAATGATACCTATATTCATAAACTAAATTTAGATTTTGTAAGATTTTTTGAGGATGATTTTGAAAAAATTAATATTAATTAATAAGCTAATTATTTGCCTATTAAGCTATTAATGTACAACTAGAATTACGCCAGTTATAATCACGGAAATTCCTAACCACTGGCTAAATACAACCTCTTCTTTTAAAAGATAGTGAGAAGCAATTGGTACAAGTGCATACATTAATCCTAGAACTGGAAATGCTTGACTTAGAGGAATTGTCCGCAATATATAAAGCCACAATATAGTCATAAATGTATAGCAGATAAACCAAATCAAAAAATAACGAGATAATAAGAGATTTTTGAGGGATACGCTTCCTCCCTTAGTAGAGCTAGAAATGTAAAGTCCGTACTTGAGTGATAGTTGGGCTGTTGTTCCAAACAAAACAACAAGCATTAAATTTAGCCAAGTAAAAATACTCATTTTTCAAGTTTTAATTAACTATAAACTTATCTAAGCTTGAATTTTTTTTATAGGATTTACGACTAGAAGAACACCTAAAAAAATAGTTATCACTCCTGCTATTCGAGTTAATGTAATTACCTCATTAAAAAAGTAGTATGAGCCGAAAAGTATCCCGACATAATTTAAACTAGTCAGTGGATAAGCAATACTCAATTTTACAGAGCGCAGAGCCAATATCCAATTTACTATTCCTAAGCAATAGACAGTAATAGCTAATGTTAATTTTTGAATAAAGTCCCAAGTAAATACTCCCTCGTCTGTATGACTCATGGTATTCTTCATCAGCAATTGCCCACAAATACTAAATACAATACTGACGAATAGGATGATATAAGGAATTATTTTAAAGTTTGAAATTTGCGATATAGATTTCATCGGACTGTGCCTTAATCAAGATAGTAGGTATGAACTGGACAGTAAACAGCCCAGTTATACTCCCAAGCAAATGCTTGACAATTGGTAAAATCAATTTAGAGTTTGCCTAATTGTGAATTACAGATATTTTCTCTGCTACCCAGTTTCGCTCCAACAATACTTTTAGTGCGATCGCAATATCTACGCAATATCTAGTTATAGTGGATGCAGACATAGGTAAGGTTGATAACTTTGCTATGCCACACTCTGTATACAAAGTTTAGCAGTGCCTGTAGGCGTAGCTTATGCTGAACTCCGATTCTACCCACATATTCAACAGATGCACCTAAATGAATAAAAATGGATTGTCAATTAAGCCGATTTATAAAAGTAAAAGTTTTTACTCAAATTGAGTGTGTATACGTACTCTGTTTGGATATGGGGACACAATAAGCAATATAACTCTGGCTGGCTACGTAAATCATAGATAAATCAATCTATAGTAATACGTTTTACAGGTTTCTGGGGAATTTTACTGAATCTCCAAATGCAGCATCTTGCACAAAAAAATTTATCCAAACTAGCTTTGGCTAATCAACTTTGAGTTGACGTTGCTTGCATTGAATTTGAGGTATTTCTACACTATTTAGATTTAGTATTAGGTTTGCTTGATCATTCTTTGTAATTTTAAATAGGGTTTGTTCTCCAAATTTATTGTTACATACAATTACTTACTAGAATACCACGAGAAAGGCGTGTTGCAAATTTATCGCTATACTTTATCGAAAATTTATCTCCTGAAAATTCACTTAAACAAAAACTTTATAAAAGAAAAATTCTCCTCTCTCTATATGAATTTTTCTTTTTAAAATTTGTACATTTATGAAGCAATATCTGGGTATTAAACTTGTAGAACTAGAGACTTAATCTTAAATTCGATAAATGCAAAACTAAGAGTTGTCAAAAGCAAAAATTAAACTGGAATCACAGTACTTACACTGGCTATTACAGGAAAATACAATTATGTTTATTTTCTATTTATCTCCAAAATCTCGATCCAAATTCCGATATCTCAGACATAGCAAGTAGTTCGCCAATTTCACTTAACTAGATAAAGGTTTCTCTAGGTTGTTTTTCTATTGTTTGGACTCATTATTTTGCCAAAGTCTGTTGGTAATAACGAAGACAAGGATTAACAATCAAAATTCAATCCGCCAAGGTGCTAATACTATAGTTGAAATCAAGCTAATAGCTGCAATACACTTGCAAAATATGCAATAGCATTAATCCTCTTTTTGAAAAAGTAGCCAGTAGCTAAAGCAGTATATAGTGGTATCAAGAAAAACAATGCCAAGTTTCCTTGGCTGGGTAGAGGTTTCTCTAAGTTGTTTTGCTATTGTTTGGACTGATTATCTTGCAAAAGTCTGTTGGTAATAACGAAGACAAGGATTAACAATCCAAACTGAATCTGCCAAGGTGCTAATACTAAACTTAAAATCAAGCTAATAGCTGCAAACACACCTGCAAGATATGCAATTTCATCAGTACTCTTTTTGAAAAAATAGCCAGTAGCTAAAGCAGTACACAGTGGTATCAAGAAAAACAAAGGCATTTTACTAACCTCTGAACTAAAGGTTGTAGTGTTTTTAGAACAAATTTTTTGGAAGTGTGGTTAATCTTACATCCAATAAGGTTTTGGCTACAACAGTCGAGCGAAATAAATATTATAGAAAGTCAAGATTATGCAACGTTGCATATTACGCCAATTGGAATAATTATTACGATAGATGAAGCGCCTAAAAGCTTGACAACTCTTTTTTTGTGGTAGAGCTTTAAAAGTAAGTACCTATGTGTAGTAAATTAGCTTAAAACTTTGGTCTTGCGCGAAGATAAGGATCTAGCATATTACCTTTAGAAGTAGTATTTTCATTTTAGACACTTAATGCTGAACATTCCTCAACTACTGGCAACTGAAATAAACCTCAAATCCCATCAGGTGCAAAACGCGCTGGAACTTTTGGCGGAGGGTGCAACAATTCCCTTTATTGCACGTTACCGTAAAGAGCGCACTGATGAGATGAATGAGGTGCAACTACGCGAACTGTCCGAGCGATATACTTATTTAACAGAACTGGAAGAACGAAAATCGGTAATTTTAAGTGCGATCGCTCAACAAGGTAAACTTACAGATGAACTCAAAGCCAAAATCTCATCCTGCTTACAAAAAACCGAACTTGAGGATTTATACTTACCCTATCGCCCAAAGCGCCGCACCCGCGCCACCATCGCCAGAGAAAAAGGACTCGAACCACTGGCGGAATTCATCAAGTCGTTAAATGTCAAAAATGCTGCAATTGCATCCTTGGAGTCAGAAGCGACTAAGTATATTTCGGAAACGCAGGGAGTAAAAACAGCAGAAGAAGCACTCAAAGGTGCTGCTGATATTTTGGCGGAAGAAGTAGCTGAAAAAGCTGAGTTACGTGCATATATCCGCGACTATCTTTTAGAAGAAGGGGTATTTGTCTCCCGCATCAAAGATGATTATCCCGAAGGTACAACCAAATTTGAGATGTACCGTAACTATCAAATTAGGGTAAAAAATATTGCACCTCACAATATGTTGGCGTTGTGTCGGGGTGAAACTGAAAAAATATTAAGCTTTGAAATTGCTTTTGATGAGGATACGGTACTTTACTATCTTGAGTCGAAAGAAATTAAAACCAAAGTACGGACAATTCGGGATTTTTATCAGGCGATGCTGAAGGATGCATTCAACCGTTTGATGAAAATCTCTCTGATGGGAGAGGTTATTTCTGATAAAAAAGTTTACGCGGATATAGAATCAATCAAGACATTTGAAACTAATCTGCGAGAGTTGCTACTATCTGCACCAGCCGGGATGAAACCAACCCTAGCGATAGACCCTGGATTTAGAACTGGGTGTAAAGTTGCTGTCCTCGACCAAACTGGACAATTTTTGGAATATCAGGCGGTATTTCCCCACCAAGCGGCTGAACAGCGACTCAAAGCTGCACAAACTGTCAAAAATCTGATTGAAAAGTACAAAATTGAGTTAATCGCCATTGGTAACGGTACAGCCTCCCGCGAGACAGAGGAATTTGTCACCCAAGTATTACAAAATATAGAACGCAAACCAGTTAAGGTAATGGTGAATGAGTCTGGCGCATCTATATATTCTGCGAGTACTGTAGCGCTTCAAGAGTTTCCCGATTTAGATATTACTGTGCGCGGTGCTATTAGCATCGGTCGCCGTTTGCAAGACCCTTTAGCGGAACTGGTGAAAATCGATCCCAAATCCATTGGTGTGGGACAATATCAGCATGATGTCGATCAGAAGTTGTTAAAAAAGAAATTGGATGACACTGTAGAAAGCTGCGTGAACTACGTCGGCGTAGACTTAAACACCGCTTCCAAAGAACTTCTGACATCCGTCTCTGGGATTACGGCAACAGTTGCCAATAACATTGTCACCTATCGTAACCAAAATGGAGCCTTTAAAAATCGCCGCCAACTGTTGAAAGTTCCCAAGTTGGGGCCAAAAGCCTTTGAACAAGCAGCAGGTTTTCTGCGGATTCGCGGCGGTGACAACCCATTAGATAATACAGCAGTGCATCCAGAGAGTTATTCTGTAGTAGAAGCGATCGCATCCGATCTAAATGTGCCATTAAATCAGGTAACACAAATTGCCGAAAAACTCAAAAAGACCAACCTGAAGAAATACGTTACCGATACCGTTGGCGAACCCACACTACGCGACATCCTCAGCGAACTGGAAAAACCAGGTAGAGATCCTCGTGCTGAATTTAAGTATGCCACCTTCCGAGAAGGAATTAAGGAAATCAGGGACTTAAATGTGGGAATGGAACTAGAGGGAATCGTCACGAACGTCGCCAACTTCGGTGCTTTTGTCGATATCGGCGTACATCAAGATGGCTTGGTGCATATATCCCAACTTGCTGATAGATTTGTAGACGATCCCAACAAAGTTGTTAAAGTTGGACAAGTAGTGAAAGTCCAGGTATTAGAAATCAACGAGAAACTCAAACGGATTAGTTTGTCGATGAAAGCAGTTAAGCAATAATTAGAAACAGCAGAGATGCTTAATCTGTGCTTGCAACCAGGCTAAAGGAACACATTTATTGTTGACTTTTTGTTTGATAATTAAGTCATGATTGGATTTTGAAGCTTTTTTTATGGCAGTGGCAATTTTTCTAGCTGTTCGTAAATCAATTTTGTCTACATCAATGCTAACCAAAGTTGTTTGGTTGAGGTTCTGGTTTTGATGTAATACGGTTAGTTGATTGATTTTGATTTTCTAACTGGAGAGATTTCTTAATATTAATAGATTCAAGTTGTGATTGTTCAGATGTTCTGTTGTTGGTATGGTATTCGAGATTGAGTGTAAAATTATGCCACAGATAGACTATTCCCACAACGAAATCAACTAGTATCACAATGGTATATAAGGCTGTAATTCCAATGATGAGATGATTTAAAATTTCTTGAGTATTCATGATGACTAACTTGAAAATTTATGTTCATAACTAAAGAAGCGATCGCTTCCGTTTAACAGAAAAATCCTCAGATGAAAATTTGAATAGACTGAGGATTTATGGGAAATTTAGAACAAGCTAATTTGGTATCCGCTCAGTAAGTTGGGGTAAGGAGAAAAACTTTTTAACGAAAAAAGTAGTTATGAACAGTTGGATGAGCGAAAACGATTAACTGCTGCAAAAGTATCGGAGTTACTTTTAGTTTTAGAACATCCAGAATTACCATTACATAATAATCCTGCGGAGTTGGCTGCTAGGACTATACCTGGATTTCTCACCACATCTCATTAATTAAATAAGTAAAGAGTAATAAGTAATAAGTAATGAGTAAAGAATCTTACTTATTACTTATTACTTATTACTTCACCCGCGAGGTTCGCTAGTGGGAGCTTGTGAGAAATGCGGGTATAGTGCAGCGTCGTAATATTAGCTATGCCACCCAAACTGAACAAGGTACCAAAGCTTGGGATATTTTTATGTCCCTTGTTGCTACCACTCGTAAGTTGGAAATCAGTTTTTTTGAATACATACGTGACCGTATTTCTCAAATCGGTCATATTCCATCTTTGGGAGCTATTATTCGAGAGAAATCTTCTTTTAATTCCTTTGGTTGCTCATGGATACCAGAATAATTCCTACCCCGAAATTTTGAGGGGATACATATGATTGTCCAACGCATGAGGCGTTAGCCTCAAAACTTATTTACAAATCGTTGTTTATGGGGTGCGAGTAGCAACAGCATCCATTGATACTCACACCCCGAAACCACAATAGGAGAGAAAATTTACTTCGTTGTGCTGATTTATGTGGATGAAGCTTACGGTTTAATCGAGTGGAAGATGGACATGGAGAATAACGAGCAGTACCTGCACGATCCGCTCAACCTGGGGCTTCGCAAAACGCGACCCTCTCAGGAGGAACTCTACTCGTTTGTGGATGAATTCGTGGACGCAGTACAGGAAGTATTTCCGCTCTGCTGCATTCATTTTGAGGACTGGACGGGCGTGGATGCAGTCAATCTACTGGCGCGCTATCGAGACAAGGTATCGTGCTATAACGACGACATTCAAGGTACCGCAGGCATTACCCTAGCTGGCATGATCAACGCCACGAAGCTGAAAGGAACCCAACTCAAAGATGAGAAGTATCTATTCCTGGGTGCAGGTTCAGCCGCGATCGGGTTAGCGAATCTACTTTGCACCGTGCTCGTCAAACAAGGGATGTCACTTGAGCAAGCGCGATCGCAAGTCTCGATGTTCGACATCAATGGACTGCTCGAACCGTCTCGCACCGATCTCGAAGACTACCAGAAACCTTACGCTCACGAACATGCACCAACGAAAGACTTTGTAGCCGGGATCGAGAGCATCAAGCCGACGACGATTATTGGAGTCAGTACCGTTGGCGGTGCGTTTACTCAGCAGGTGATCGAAGCGATGTCGAAGATTAACGATCGTCCGGTAATCTTAGCGTTGTCGAATCCGACGGATCATGCAGAATGTACGCCTGAACAAGCTTACACCTGGTCGAAAGGGAAGGCGATCTATGCGGCTGGGGTTCAGTTCCCGCCCGTTCATTTCAACGGTCAAACATTCCTACCAGGACAAGCGAACAATTTCTATATTTTCCCGGCGGTTGGGTTGGCGATTTATGCCACGCGAGCGAAGCGGGTTGCGGATGAGATGTTCATCGAGGCGGCATCAGCGGTTGCGGACCAAGTACCAGAGGACATGCTGAAGCAGGGACTGCTCTATCCGTTACAGTCCAATATCCTTGAAATCGATATCAAGACCGCGATTCGAGTTGCGAAGCTTGTGTTTGATAACGGGTTAGCACGGGTGGATCATCCAGATGACCTCGAAGCATTTATTCGCGGTCAAGTATACAAGCCTGAGTATCGATCGCTCGTTTAAGTTTCGTACAACCAGTTTTTGTAAGGAGATTTATCATGCAAGCCAATCAAAAATCGAGCGCAGCCCTATCTCTTACGGGCATGACCCTACTTGACGATCCGTCCTTGAACCGTAGCACCGCCTTTACCCCAGAGGAGTGATCAGCCCTGCGTCTAGATGGTCTTCTGCCGCCTATTGTCGAGACGCTCGATCAGCAAGTAACGCGCGCTTATGAAGCGTTCAAGAAAAAAGATAGTGATCTGGAGCGCAACATCTACCTGCGCCAGCTTCAGGACAGCAACGAGACACTCTTCTATCGGCTCTTGCTCGATCACGTCGAAGAGATGACTCCGATCGTTTACACACCGACAGTCGGGCTAGCCTGTCAGCAGTTTTCCCACATCTACCGCCGTCCGAGGGGCTTGTTTATTTCCTACCCGCAGCGAGACAAAATTGCCGAAATCCTGCGGAACCGTCCGCACCGCGATGTCGCCGTCACCGTCGTTACCGATGGCGAGCGCATTCTTGGATTGGGCGATCAGGGCGTAGGCGGACTGGGCATTCCCATTGGCAAGCTCTCGCTTTACTCCCTGATCGGGGGTATCGCACCGGAGCGCACCTTGCCCATCATCTTAGATGTCGGCACCAACAACCAAGAGCGTCTGAACGACCCGGAATACCTCGGTTGGCGACACGAGCGCATCACGGGCGACGAGTATTTCGATTTCGTGGATCAGTTCATTCAGGCGGTAAAGCAAGAGTTTCCCGAAACGTATCTATTGCAGTGGGAAGACTTTGCGGGTAAGCACGCCCGCCCGCTGCTGGAGAAGTATCACGATCAGCTCTTAACCTTCAACGACGACATTCAAGGCACGGCGGCTGTGGTATTGAGCTGTGCGATCGCCGGAACGAACGTTAGTGGCAAGAAGCTCGGCGACCAAGATATCGTTTTCTTTGGCGCGGGTTCGGCAGCGATCGGAGTCGCCGATTATCTGCTTGCCGAAATGAAGGCGAATGGGTTATCTGAGCAGGATGCCCGGAGCAAGTTTTACTTCGTGAATCGCAAGGATGTGCTGCATACTGGGCGCACCGATCTCACCCCAGAGCAACGGAGCTATGCTCAACCTCTGGAGAAGGTAAAGAATTGGCCTAAGACCGACAAAGGCAACACCGGACTAGCGGACGTAATTGGTCAGATCAATGCGGGTGCGCTGATCGGGCTATCCACCTTGGGCGGGGCATTTACCGAAGACATCGTGCGTGAGATGGCGCGCAAAACCGATCGACCGTTGATCTTCCCGCTTTCCAACCCCACTGCGAATTCAGAAGCGAACGCCGAAGACCTGATTCGATGGACGGATGGGCGAGCGCTCGTGGCATCCGGCTCGCCGTTTGCGCCCGTGGAGTTCAACGGCAAGAAGATGACGATCGCTCAGTGCAACAACGTGTTTATCTTCCCGGCAGTGGGTCTGGGGGTGATGGCTTCGCGATCGCGCCGAGTGACCGATGCCATGATGATCGCCGCTGGTCGTGCCCTGTCCAAGCACTCACCCGTGTTTCAGGATCAGACGGCAGCGCTGCTGCCTCCCCTGCAAAGCCTGCGCGACATTGCACGGGACATCGCCTTTGCCGTGGGTCGGGAAGCGCAGGACGCTGGGGTCGCTCCTATGGTGAACAGCGATGACGAGTTCCGCCAGCAAATAGCTGACGCGCAATGGAGTCCATCCTATCCAGCACCTGCTGACCATTAACACCCAAAACTACTAACCCACATTCCGCACTTCATTTTGTAGTACATATACTGATATTAAAAGTTTCTATGAAATTTACATAAAAACACTTAAAGCGTTTAGTAATTAATATAAGCAGGATCACAGGCATCGATAATTGGTAAGGATTCAGCTCAAAAGGTATTGACAAGTGTGACATCTGAGGTGGAATATCACAATTATGGGAAA
>NZ_JABXKI010000391.1 GCF_017115095.1 Nostoc sp. NMS4
CCTTAATCCCCCCTTGCAAAGGGGGGAAACCGGAAAATCTAGTTCCCTCCCCTTTGCAAGGGGAGGGTTAGGAGGGGTGATTTAAGGATTTTTGCAAGAAGTCTAATGGGTAAAGTTAAAGACGCGATGAATCGCGTCTCTACAAATGGTCTATTTGTCGCATTCTTTTTTTAAATCGGTATTACAAACATCACTACTTTTTTTACAAACACTACGAGTTTTGTTAGGAACGCTACGAGTTTCGTTACCAACGCTACGAGTTTCGTTACAAACACTACGATTTTCGTTACAAAATAACGAGTTTTGTTAGGAACGCTACGATTTTCGTTACAAACATAACGATTTTTGTTACAAATATCATAGTTTTCGTTACAAACATCACGATTTTGTGATGTAGTAGGTTGCTAAATTCAACTTAACTATGAAATATTACAGTCAGTAGAGGTAGGAACGCCAACAAAAAGCCATGCCAGGATTGCAATTGAGCTTCTGGGGTTGGTTCTGGTGGTGTTAATAGAGCTTCTACTCTTTGTTCTAAGCGATCTGCACCGGAGGAACCTAATGCAGCACAGCAAATTTCTGATAAGACGGGGCTGCTACTAACTACTAATAAAAGTGATTCTGCTAACACCAGAGGGTCTACCTGTAATGCTGCATAACTGTCGGCACGGAGTTCGCGCAAGGCTAACAATTCTTCCCACAAAGGCTCTGTATTCGGCAACCATGCAGTGCAGGAACGTACCCAACCCAGCCAGAAAAACCAGAAGGTATCCCTATAATGGTGATGCCCTTGCTCATGGGCTAAGACGCTTTCTAAATGAGCGGGTGAGAGAGTTTGTACTAATCCTTGACTAACTACTAGTTCTGGTTGCCAAAAACCAATTTGACCTGCAAACAACGCGCCCGTTTGCAGCAGTCTAGCTCGTCTATTGCCAACATCCACTAAGGGGCAGTTACGGGCAGATTCTACAGACTGCCAACCCTGGAAGGCAAGTTTAATGCATGAAATGGCAAAAAATGCTAAATAAATTAATGCTAGTAAATAGCTAATTGAGCCTGTATACATTCCGCCCATTTGTCCTTGAGGCCCCATGAATAGCACAGCGATCGCAGTCATGAAAATTAACAAGGGCGGGAAGAGGAATAGAAATAGCGATCGCTGCCACCGCCGACTCCAACTAGCTTGGGGTTTATTCCAAGAGGATCTTAACCACCAGGCGACTGCCAAAGCATTCAAAATCATCATCAGATGCATCATTGTTCCTCCCTGGCTTGGCGTGCAGATTGAATCCGTTTAGCGATCGCTGCTATTTGCTCACTAGCTGCTTCATCCAGACTATCAGCAAAGGCAGCAACAACATCGGGATTCCCCACCGCCAAAAATCGCTGTAACTGCTCGTGAGCTTTGATGACTTCTGATTGCTGCTTACTCAGCATTGGCCGCCAATAAAATGCCCGCTCTTTTTTGTCGCAAGCCAGCCAACCTTTATCAGTCAGGCGACGTAAAACGGTGGTGACAGAAGTATACGCTAATTCGCGGTTGGGATCGGCGAGGATGCGATCGTGTACATCCTTGACTGTGGCTGAACCAAGTTCCCAGATGATATTTAAAATTTCCGCTTCCAACGGGCCTAAAGATAGTTGTTTAGGGCGGTAGTCGGGTAAAGGTGCCATAGGGTGATTTTTGAAGGGAAGGGGAAGGGAGATTAGGGAGCAGGGGAGGCAGGGGAGGCAGGGGAAGAAGAATTAATAACCAATGCCCAATGCCCTTATTATTTTAGATTACAAGATTGTGCAGCAAGTCTGAAAGTCTAGAAGCATAAGAAGGGACTTTTTGAGTTTTTTGAGTATTTATCTATTGAATGGGATACATTGTGCATTTTGATGCTAAAAAATGCTTAGGGATTAATTGCATAGTTAGCTAAGACACCAACTAGGTAGAATGTTATATGCGGCAGTAATATTAATTAAAACAGGTGTATCCAGCCCGTGAAGTTATTCGTATACCACACTCCTGAATTGACTCCAACGGATAAAGCGCCAGAATGTGCGATCGCAGTTGATGTCTTGCGAGCCACTAGCACAATTGCGACAGTTTTGGCATCTGGAGGCGAAGCTGTACAAGTATTCAGCGATTTAGATCAGTTAATTGAAGTTAGCGAAAAATGGCCTCCAGAAAAACGGCTACGGGCTGGAGAACGCGGCGGCGCGAAAGTAGCTGGTTTTGAGTTGGGTAACTCTCCCTTGGACTGCACACCAGAATTAGTAGAAGGGCGGCGTTTGTTTATCAGTACCACAAATGGCACTCGTGCTTTACAACGGGTACAAGATTCGCCAAATGTATTAGCAGCAGCCTTAATTAATCGGGCGGCGGTGGTGCAATTTCTTTTAGAGAAGCAACCAGAGACAGTATGGATAGTCGGTTCCGGTTGGGAAGGCAGTTATTCTTTAGAGGATACAGTTTGTGCGGGTGCGATCGCTCATAGTATTTTGCAGCAAACCCAGTTGTCACCAGAAGAACTCGCTGGCAATGATGAAGTAATAAGTGCGATCGCTCTTTACTCTCAATGGCAAGATAACTTATTGGGACTACTTCATCAAGCTAGTCACGGTCAACGATTATTGCGTCTTGACTGTCTAGATGATTTAAAATATTGTTCCCAAACTGATATTTTAGATGTCTTGCCTATCCAGCATGAAACGGGAGTATTAAAAAGGGGATAGGGCTGGGGAGCAATCAATTCAAAATTCAAAATTCAAAATTCAAAATTAAAGAACTTCTCCCCCATGCCCAATGCCCAATGCCCAATCCTAAGCATTTCCCTGAGTCTTTGTCGCCAATGGGGGGGATAAGTCTCTAGAATTGCGGAAATTTTTCCACAAGCAAGGACGGAATAGGGAGGGCGACGGGCTGGTGTGGGATATTCGGCGGTTGTAATGGGGACGATACGTTCAACTTTCAAGGGTAAGCCTAGCTGTTGGGCTTCTTCAAAAATGGCGACGGCAAAATCATACCAGCTAGCAACGCCGCTATTACTGTAGTGATAAGTGCCGCTAATTTCTGGAGTTAACTGGGGAATCATCTGGGTGATGACTGCGGCGATATCTTGCGCCCAAGTCGGGCTACCAATTTGATCGGCTACAACACGAAGTTCTTGGCGTTCTGCACCTAGTCGCAGCATGGTTTTGACAAAGTTACTTTTGCCAAAGGTTCCATAAACCCAAGCGGTACGCAAGATGAGGTGATGGGCGCAAGTTTGCCGAATTGCTTCTTCTCCAGCAAGTTTGGTTTTACCGTAGACACTCAACGGATTAGTCGTATCGGTTTCCTGATAAGGGCTACAGCCATTACCATCAAAAACATAATCGGTCGAAATATGAATTAGAAAAGCTCCTAACTTTTGACTTTCTTGGGCAATAATTAGGGGTGCAGTAGCATTAATAGCGATCGCGACTTCGGGTTCGCTTTCGGCTTTATCCACAGCAGTGTAAGCAGCAGCGTTAATGATGATTTGCGGTTGCTTGGATCTGATAACGTCGCACAGAGTATCGGGTTGAGCAAGGTCTACTGTTGGGCGTGCTACTGAGATAACATCGCCGTGGGATGAGAGAATTTGTTGCAGTTCCTTACCCACTTGACCATTGCTACCAATCAGCAAAATTGATTTAGTCATTTGTCATTTGTCATTTGTCATTTGTCATTTTTTATTTGACTACTTAATCAAATACTTCAGCAGTTTTCAAAGATTTACCAGCTTGGTCTTTAGCTGACAAAATCGGTGTAGCACTCAGAGGCCAATCTATTGCTAAATCTGGATCGTTCCATAGAATTGTGCGATCGCTATGGGGTGCATAATAATCTGTAGTTTTGTAGAGAACTTCGGCTATTTCGGAAAGTGCGAGGAAACCATGAGCAAAACCTGGTGGTATCCACAGTAAGCGTTTGTTTTCAGCACTGAGTTCAGAACCTACCCACTTACCAAAAGTAGCCGAGCTTTTTCTAATGTCTACGGCTACGTCAAAAATAGTACCGACAACAACACGAATGAGTTTACCTTGGGGTTGTTGAATTTGGTAGTGCAGCCCACGTAGGACGTTTTGTTTAGAGCAAGAGTGGTTATCTTGGACAAAGTTCGTAACAATTCCTATTTCTTGAGCAAATTTTTGCTGGTTGTAAGCTTCAAAAAAGAAACCGCGATCGTCTGCAAATACTTGGGGTTCAATTTGTAGAACTTCAGAAATCTTGGTATGTACAATGCTCATTAATATTATTTATAGGATGTGCCGCAGTGTTCTGATTGTTAGGGAACTCCAAGAAATAAATTATCCAATATTGTGGGGTGGGCATCTTGCCCGCCCAGTTGATATGGCGGGCAAGATGCCCACCCCACAAGAATTAATTGAATATTTTTTTATTTGGAAGTTTCTTAGATGAATTTCGCATTCATATTTTACAAGCACTATGTTCCAACTTTGACGTTAGCTTGTCCTATTTATAATCAGTAAATCACGTTAGTTCAATTTGACAGTCATCGCCAATCATAAATCGCAAGGCTTTGGGACGACGGGGTGCAAGACTCAATTGTGCCCTTTGTCCAATCACACTATCGATAATGCGCTGATGAATTCCGGCAATTCTAGCACCTTCTAAAATAACACTGTGTTCTAAATCGGTGTCAATGAGTGTGACATTGTTAGCAATACTACTGTAAGGGCCAATAAAGCAGTTTTCTAAATGACAATTGCTGCCAATGACTACTGGCCCCCGAATTGTGCAGTTAATTACTTTCGATTTGGCACCAATTTGGACTCGTCCACTAATCTGGCTTTGGGCATCGATTTCGCCCACAACTGATGTTGTCAGATAAGTGTCGAGAATTAATCGGTTAGCTTCTAATAAGTCATCTTTTTTACCAGTGTCTAGCCACCAACCTTGAAGATTGTAAGCTAAAACTTGCTTTTCCTGATTAATTAGGTATTGAATAGCATCAGTAATTTCTAGTTCGCCTCTGCTAGAAGGTTGGATATTTGCGATCGCATCATAGATGAGGTGAGAAAAGAAATAAACTCCTACCAATGCTAAATTTGAAGGAGGAATTTTCGGTTTTTCAATTAACTGTAATACCCGTCCTGTCTCGTCTACCTCAGCCACGCCAAAGGCGCTAGGGTTGTCAACCGAATGTAAAAGAATCAAAGCATCCGGCTGTTGTTGGCTAAATTGTTGCAAAAAGTAACGTAACTCACCTAATTGAATCAGGTTATCGCCCAAGTACATAACAAAGGGAGAATCCCCTAAAAAGGGATGAGCAACGCGAACGGCGTGAGCAAGTCCAAGTGGCTGGTTTTGTACGATGTAGGTGATGTTCGCTCCAAAGCATTCTCCATTTCCGGTTTTAGCTTGGACTTCTGCCCCGGTTTCTGGACTGATGATGATGCCAATATCAGTAATACCAGCAGCGACCATCTCTTCGATGCCGTACCATAAAACAGGTTTATTCGCAACTGGTACAAGTTGTTTTGCCCCGCTATAGGTGAGGGGACGTAAGCGTGTACCTTTACCACCAGAAAGAATTAGTGCTTTCATCAGGATTTACGATTAATTAGAAGTCATTAGTCAAGATAATCTGAAAACTTGACAAAATCCCAAATCATTGCATTTAAATTCTGGTGTTAGTTTATATGTAATGGGATAAGACTTCGGCGGTTGCTTTTCCTGTTTTTTCCCAACTAAATTGTTGAGAGTGAGTAATACCTTGGCTAGAAAGGCGCGATCGCAATCCCGAATTAGTTGCAATACCTTGCATCGCCTCTGTAATTTCTCCGGTATTGTAGGGATTGATTAAAATCGCCGCATCGCCAGCTACTTCAGGTAAAGAGGAGAGATTTGAGGTAATGACGGGAGTACCACAAGCCATTGCTTCCAGAACTGGTAAACCAAAACCCTCCCAGAGACTGGGGAAAACCAGAGCGATCGCTTGATTGATGATTTTTGGCAATTCGCTATATGGTACATAGTCAAGGAACTTCACCTGATTAGTTACACCCAATTCTGCAACTTGCACTTTTAAAATAGGGGTGTAACGCGAATCAATTGGCCCGACTAACCATAGTTCATAGTCTTTGCAGTTAGGTAACGCCGCAAAAGCACTGATGAGTCGCTGGATGTTTTTGTAAGGATCTTGGCGACCAATGTAGAGAAAGTAGTTGCTGGTGGGGAGGTTGAGAGGAAGGAAGTGAGTGCGATCGTGCGCCAAAGGAATCGGAGTAATTTTGCTGGCGGGAATTTGATAAAAATCCGTGATGTCTTTAGCCGTAGTCTGAGAGATACAAATAATGTGTTGTGCTTGCTTAAGAACTTGGGGCGTGTAGTAGCGATGGTAAGCTGTGAGTGGTGAGAAGCCTGTGGCAAAACGCAACGGAATCATATCAAAAGATGTGACAACAAAACGACAGTTGCTATAAAGGGGTGCTTCCGGTAGCGGGGAGAATAAGAGACTCGATTTGAGGTTTTTATATATTTGTGGTAGTTGAAATTGTGTCCAGATGAGGCGGTTAAAATGACCTTTCGTGCCGCAGTCTGGTGTTAATTTTGATGAAATTTCATAGCATTCATAGTCATAAATTGACTGTGAAGTTAATAATGTTAGTTTGAGAGATTGCAGATTTGCAATAATATTTAAAGCGTAGGTTGTTATACCTGTGGGTTTCTTAGACAAAAAAGATAGATTGACCAGCAAGTTTTTAAGCTTTTATTTAAACTGAATTTAATTATACAAACAACAGAGAAACTCTTCAGCAGATTCTTGCCATGAGAATGGCACATACTCATTTCTGATGCGCTCTACCAAAATATTGTAGTAAATCTCTGAATCAAGTAAGTCTTTTAAAGCTTCATACAGTTCTGTTGGTTGAGTAGGAGAGAAATATCTACAAAAATCGCCTCCCACTTCAGGCAAAGAGCCGCCATTGCTAGCAATTACAGGTTTATAGTGTTGTAGCGCTTCTACCACAGGTAATCCAAATCCTTCATAAAAGGAGGCTTGAACTAAACAGTAACAATTTTGATAGAGAAAATCTAGTTGAGCATCGGTAACAGAACCTAGTATTTGTATAAGCTTGCCATACATTTTATTAGATTCTATCAAATTATCAGTTTCTGAGTCCCAACCTTTATTACCTGCAAAAATTAAAAACACATCATCATAACTAGAATTTATCAATAAATCAAAGGCTGCAATGATAGTTTTAATATTTTTATGAGGCACTAAGCTGCCAACTACTAAAATATATTTTTTATCAAGTAACTTCTGCAACTTTATATCAGAGCTATTATTTTCTTCACTTAGCAATAAATCATGTTTATAATAGTTCCCGCCTAAGCGAAAGCTTTTAACAATCTGTGAATTATTATTAGCTAATATTCCTTGATATTTCGCATTATTATAATCTTCAGCACTCTTCTTAGAAATACATAATACCTTATCGAATAAAGTAGAATAATCGCTATAGAATTTTGTAAAAGCTTTCGTAAATCTCTTAGAAGAAAACTCTGGAAACTTGATTGGAATCAGGTCATAGCATATAACTACAATAGTGACTTTATGCCTTTTTAAAAGTTGTAAAAATCGGTAGTAAGTTTTAGGTAAATCCCAATTAGCATCAGCTATTACATAAATATCTCCTGGCTGGACTATAGAACTTTCAAATTCAAGGAAACCTTTTTTGTTTTCTGAATTTGAATCAAACCAATCAATCAAATTTAATACATATAAAAAGTTTATAATTTTATTTTTAAGCTTCAAGAATAGAGCTTGAACTTTTATATTTATTTTAGTTAGATTGAGATATTTGTTAACCTTGATAAAATGGTCATCTTGCTGTTGATTAAGATTAGTCACTCTCCGCATAAAACTACCATCAAACATAACCGCTACTATTTCTATATCTGTGCGGTTTGAGCTTATTTGCAATAATTCAGAAGTTAGTTCTCGAACCACTCGATGGATTCCAGTATTTTTGTATGTATGTTTTGCAGTGTGAGTACAATCAATAAATATCTTCATCCTAAAGCCTACTTGAAATTATTTTTATTGCAATTTTTTAATAAATTTTTGCTAAAAAACTTACCTAAGAAAACATAACTAAAAAATTTAGTAGTTGCATTCTTAGGTAAGCTATTTTGCTTTTTCCCTAGTCTCAAGTTAATGGTTATTTATGATTAAGAAACTAAACAAGCTAACTGCTTAATTTCTTAAGATCATAATCAACCATTAGCTCGACCAATTGATTAAAAGAGTATTGAGGCTGCCAACCTATTCCCATTTTAATTTTATCAATGCAACCAACTAACTGCACTGGTTCATCAGCACGATAAAAAGCGGGGTCAACCGAGACATAATCTTGCCAATTAAGCCCAACACAGTCAAAAGCACACTCAACAAGTTGTTTAACAGAGTAGGTTTCACCACTGGCAATAAGGTAGTCATCGGGTTGTTCTTGCTGCAACATTAACCACATAGCGTAAACAGCATCTTTGGCATAGCACCAATCACGACGAGCATCTAGGTTGCCTAATTTTAGTTCACTTGCCAAACCTAATTTAATTTGGGCAACTGCGTATGTGATTTTGCGAAATACAAATTCTGTCCCGCGTCGAGGCGATTCGTGAGTATAAGTAATACCACAACAGTTATAAAGGTTATATTTCTGCCGATAGTTGACAGTCATCCAATGAGCATAAGCTTTGGCAACACCATAAGGATTCCGGGGACGAAAGGCTGTGCGTTCAGTTTGGGGTGATTCGTCAGGTTGACCAAAAACTTCACTACTGGATGCTTGATAGAATTTTGCATCAGGTTTACAGCGACGAATAGATTCTAAGAGGCGAGAGACACCAAGAGCTGTATATTCAGCAGTGAGAGCAGGTTGTGTCCAAGAGAGTGGAACGTAGCTTTGAGAGGCGAGATTATAAATTTCGTCTGGTTGACATTCGCTCACTACATCCATGAGGGATGATTGATCGAGGAGGTCGCCGGATACGATTTGAATGTCGCCATCAAGGTGGGTGATACGCTCTAGGTTACTGGTGCTAGAACGGCGGACTAGACCAAAGACTTTGTAGCCTTTTGCTATGAGTAGTTCGGCAAGATATGAACCATCTTGTCCGGTTAATCCGGTGATTAGGGCTTTTTTGATCACATTTATAAACCTACTTAAAAAAACTAAAATTGAAGAAAGCTAGGCAAAAAATTGGGAGTAATTAATTTTAGGGTGGGACAATAGGTTTGACAACAATATTTCTATCTTTATCACTAAAGTTTCAGGAGAGTATCTATGTTAAGTAGCTTAGGAATGCTAATTAAGAGTGTACCATCTGTCGGAGTCACCAGTATTACTTTAAATGTCAATAAACTGTACCTCAGCAGAATAGTCAGCGTTATAATTGTTAGACTAAGCGTAGTTAAGACACACGTATTAATTTGTATTAAGCTCTTAAGCACATGCATGAATCATTTCGATAAGATTTTTCTTAACACTATTAAAAGCATAATTAGATACTACATAATTTCTGGCTAAATTTCCCATTTCTACTAGTTGGTTAGGATTTGCCATCATTTCTTGTATTACTGTGGAAAATTCATCATAGTTATGATAAATCTTGCCACCACCGCTACGCTTAACGTGTTCTACTAAGACCTGACAGGAGCCATTAACTAATACTGGCGTACATTGAGCCATTGCTTCCAAAGTTACTATACTAAAACTTTCATAGGGCGATGGCATAACAAAAATAGATGCTCCAGCCATGAGTTGAAATTTCTCTTCTGACGAAACAAAACCTCTAAAATCAATGTCTGGATGATTTGGTATTTCTATTTCACTTTTCCCAGTTAAGATTAATTTTAAATTAGAGGAAATATCTTTCTTAAACTGAGTAAAGAAATTAATTAAATCATTACATCCCTTACTTGAATCAATACGACCAGAATAGAGAATATACGGGTACTTAGCTATAAAAGGAGTGCAAGGAGTTGTCTCCACAGCCATAGAGATAATCTCACTAGGTAGTTCACCCCATAACTTCTCTCCCAAAAGTTTCTCCGCATTAGTCAACCACACTAAGAAGCGAGCCTTACGAGCCATATACTTGTATGCAGTCAAATAAGCAGTCGGTTCGTCATGAAGAGTCGGTATTAGCAAAACTTTAGAAGAAGGGACTTGAGGTATTCCAAAGTAAGTAGTTGGATATAAATAAGTGGTAAAAATAATAGATTGATAGTCACTCCATCGCTGTTTTAGAAAAGATAGTAAAGCTTCTGAGTAAGGGCCTTGACGACGGATAAATTCTTCCTGAAGTGCAATACTCCAAGGAATTATTTGGCTATTTTCTGTTTGGCTATACTTGGGTTTATGAAATTCTCTTAAAAGTCTTTGATGTAGGTGATGCCAATACTCAGTTCGACCTATAGTAACTGGAAAGCGATGAATATTTATACCTTGCTTTGTTTCACAACCAGGAGGTAATTCATTAGACCATTTAGTATAATTTAATGCGGTTGTAGTAATTATATCGACCTTAAATTCATCACTTAGCAAATTAGCATACTGCCATGCTAAAGCTTCTGAGCCTCCTACTATACTTTCATGACTTCTTTGAACAACGATAGCAATCTGTTTCACTCTATGCTCTTGATCACCTTCATAAATTTAGATTCGATTTGTTCATTCGTAAAAGTTTCTTGGTAACGCCGCCATCCCATCTCACCTAGAGTGGTGCTAATGGATTCTTTACTAGCTATACAGTCTATTGACCCAGCCATAAAATAAGGATCTAGCTGTTCCCAAACCAAACCTGCTTTTCCTACTGTATAAGGGATAGCAGTTGAACCATAAGCTACAATTGGTACTTTCATGGCCATAGATTCAACTAGTGGCACACAAAATCCTTCATGTTCACTAGTAATCATAAAGACATTAGCAACAAGATAGTAAGCTTTCAGACTTGCAGTAGAAACTCCTCCTGTAAATACTACCGATTCTTGCAAACCTAAAGACTTAACTTTTTCATAAAGATATGTAGTGTAAATATTTAGACGCTCATCTTGTTTACCAACAATGATCAGGCGACTATTTTTATTATAATCTTTGTGGTAAACATGAAAAGCATCAATTAGAGCAGAGTGTCCTTTGTTAGGAGCAAGACGACCTACCATTAAAATGTTTACTTTTTCATCTATATATTTATCTAAAATACTGATGTCAGCATCAACATATTGCAAATCATCAATATGATGGAATGGTGGAATCACCAAACTATTTTCTTGAGAAACTCCCATTGAATGCAATTCATCTGCATTGTATTCAGAATCAGACAAATATAAAGCACCAGGCACATCAGCAATAAGCTTTAGTTGTTTTCTTCCTGCTTGACATACCGTAACATAATCTGCATTAATCCCTTGAAAAAACTCAGGCGGAGTTACATTATGGTATTTAACAACCTTAAAACAATTAATATCATTAATAATTTCAAGAGCAATATCCCAGCCAACGGAATAATGATAAATTAATATATCTTTTTTTTTTCTAATGAAAGATTTAAGTTGATTTACATGCTGAATATAATCTACATTTGAAGACTCCCAAGAGTTAGCGAATAACTGTGTGGTATAACCATATTTTTTTAGACAATTATACATTCCCATTACATCATTGCTAACTGCATCACCCTTCATAAGGCAAGGAGTTAAAAGAGCAATATTTACCATTGTTGATTTCCTGATAACAAAGCTAAACTTCAATATATGTCAGATGTCTTAACATAATATTGATTAAATCTATCAAGATTCTATAATAAAAATTGTTAGATTAGATATGCTCATAGTTAGCCGATATAGTTATTAACATATTTAGTTTTTTAGGTTATAATCTTGTATCCGACAACCGCATAATCTTGTGGTCCATAAAAATATTCATTGAATCGTTCTGCTATTTCAGAACCTATGACTTTATATGTTTCTGGATAAGGGTGAAGATTTATGACTTTGACCTGCTGTAAACCTTGCGTCTCAAGAATAAATTTAATCATGGAGCTTGGCAAAGGATTGCGATGCGTTGGATCTAAATAAAAATTACAACTACCAACTAATACATTTTGAGGATTAGGTGTTTCAAAAATAGCTAATCCTCCAGGTTTAAGTATTCTGACTACTTCACTGAAAAATTTCATTAATGTTGGGAAAGCTAGATGTTCAATAATATGAAAACCAGTTACTATTCCTAAACTGCTATCAGGTAAAGATTGCATATAAACTATTACGTCTGCTTCTATTACCTCAAATCCTCTGGAGCGAGATTGTTCTACCATGACTCTGTTGATATCCAGACCTCTGGCTGTATATCCAGATTCTTGTAGTAACTCCAGCCATTCACCACGACCACAGCCCACATCTAAAATTGGAGATTCATGTGTGCCTATTTTTGCTTCCTCAATCAATGGCAAATAAACTTTTAACCTATTTACAATCTCTTGCCGACTTCCTCGAAACTGTTCTTCAAATGCAACATAAAATGCATCTAAAAAGTGAATATCTTCATTAATAAATGTCTGCAATTGCTCTTGATTAAAAGGTTCTGGTAAACATTTTTTTGCCTCTTCCAAAAACACTGTTATTAAACGCTTCTGCTGCATTAGGTCATTTTTTAGGTAACTATCGTTTCTGATATAATGCTCATTTATTTCTTGAATACGAGTAACTGCTGTAATTATACGATTATCTGTTGTAATTAAATGCTCATTTAGTCTTTCAATACGAGCATCTACAATACTTTTATATTCATCTATTGCTTGTACTTGGATCTTCACAGTATCCAAGCCTTCTTGAATACCAGTTAGCCAGCTACTAATTAAAGTATCGATGGCACTTAAGCTGTCGTTTATTCCTTGGATGCAACTATCCACATTAACTAGCCGCTCATCTATTCCTTGGACGCGACTATCCATATTAACTAGCCGCTCATCTACTCCTTGGACGCAACTATCCATATTAACTAGCCGCTCATCTACTCCTTGGACGCGACTATCCATATTAACTAGCCGCTCATCTATTCCTTGAACGCGACTATCCATATTAACTAGCCGCTCATCTATTCCTTGGACGCGACTATCCATATTAACTAGGCGACTATCTCCTTGCGCTTTTAAAGTCGCAATTTGGTCTATTAGCTGGTAATTAAGTGCTACAGACTCCTTTAGAGAGTTAATTATATTGAAATTAACTTCTCGTTGATCTTTAAAGAGAAAATTAAGAATTTTTATAATAAGTTTTTGTAACTTAGCACTGAGATTAAAAGGAAAAAAATTAAGTTTATCTGGCCACTTTGTACGTACAATTGAACGAGATTCTGCATTTTGAAGAAAAGCTTCAATATTACTAATACTTAACTTTAGTTTTGATGTGTCTAGATTAGGTTGTAAATTATTAGGTTGTAAATTTGTTTCTTGAGAGTATACTTGACGTTTAACTACGTCTTTACGAATTTTATCCATTAATTCATCAACATTAATTTCAAGATTGTTTGGTTCGATCATTATTTATATTTTTAAAATAAATATATAAAACTATATAAAACTTTCACTTTTACGGAATTATTTCTTTGACTATCTTGGCTGGAATCCCTGCTACAACATGATAACTAGGAACATCGCATTTAACAACAGCACCTGCGGCTACTACAGAATTCTTACCAATTTTACAAGGGCCAATTATGGTGGCATTACTTGCGATCCAAGCCCCTTCCTCAACTACAATATCATTTCCTTGAGTTGGAAAGTTGTTCATCCTCTCTAGCCCAAAATTTCTATAGTCGTGAGTTCCAGTTATTACACTAACATTGTGTCCAAAAAAAACATATTCTCCGATTACTATATTCCCCGAAGATAAGTTAAATAATGCATTATTTACAACGCATGTTTGTGACAATTTTAGTCTTTGAGGCTCGCCAAAAACCAAGTATTGTTTTAAACTTACATCTTTGATGCGTTGGTCAAAATATCCTTGCGTTAGAGATTGCTTCAGGTAAATATCAAAATATAATTTAATCCAGCTTTCGAGCTTAGATTTAAAATAATTTTTAACTATTGTGTACATAGTGATTCCTCGTAGAGTCCGATCTTTCTACCAGATACTTGAAAGACTCCTTCTACCAAATCATTTACTGCTGCTTGTATAACTATGGCATTCTGAATCCAGTCCAGCATTTCTAAATTTTCGTGTGTTCCATCTCCAAATGCTATATCTAAGGCATAATTACCACCAGCTAAGTGGGGCCAAATAAACTCAAAGTCAACTGTTGCTCTTCCTATTTCTGATTTAGATAGCCAGTAGCTAGCAAAATTTTTATCTAAGAGTTCTGTACTCCATCCTGATAAAACAGTCCTCAATCTATCCAGTAGCGCTATACCAACATTTGGCTTTCTAACTTTGTCGTGTCTGAATGTAGTGATTCTAATTTTTAATACATCTCCAGGATAAACCAACTGAATAGGTTGACCCTGACTATCTAACACAGAAATATACTCAATTTCTGCACGTCCTGTACCAAATCTTTCAAATCCATAAAAAGCCATATACGGCTTTTTAGTAAAAGGATTTGATTCTTTAGTGGTGATTTTAGTTAAATCAATTTCTTCTTCATTAGCACCAATCTTCTCATTCTTATTTGAATCCAAATTTATGCTAGTTCTTTTATTTACTTCTTCATGTACCCATGCTTGATAGTGTTTACATACTTCCGCAGGTTTTCCAGTCTCTACAAGAATCCCTTGGTTAATCCACATAGCTTTAGAGCAAAGACGTGACACAGAACCTACATCATGGGATACAAATAAGATTGTTCCTCCAGAATCTTGAAAATCTCTAATTTTT
>NZ_JABXKI010000297.1 GCF_017115095.1 Nostoc sp. NMS4
ATTGCGATCGCACCCTGCTTCTGTAATTCCTCGAATATGCCCTGATAATCTGCTACCTTCTGGCTTTTCGATACAATTCGCTTAGTGAGTTGACCCTTCTTAACTTCCTGCTGCGTTCCTCCCAAATCCCACAAAGCCAAAAGAAGACGAGTGCTAGTATTTTTTGATGTCATATTGAGTGTAGTTTTTGACAAAAATCATCATAGTAACTGTATCTTTCTATGTTATTTACGCAGAAAAAATAACCGAGAAATTGCTGAAAATTTCGGCATTTCAGCTAAATAGACTCATCAAAAATCAACAATATATTTCCTTGGGATGAATGCGGTTTCTCTCAAAGGCGGGATGGAATGCTTGAGAAAATCGACGATCATGACAGAGAAACGCTGTAGCTGTGCAGTTGTAAATTAAGTGGTATGTGTTTTTTCAATTTCAAGCGAAATAACAGGAATTCCAACTTTGTTTTTGCAACAGCAAGGCTTTTAGCAAATACAGGTGAGAACGAAATCCAATGAACACAATATATAAAGAACGTAAAATAGTTTCGCGTCTATTTGCAGTGCTGCTTTCGGCATTGCTAATGGTACCCTTGCTGAGTAGCTGCGGAGGCGGTTCTAAAAACGCTTCAGTTCCACCACCAGTGGATGATACCGTTAGTAGAACAGTGAGCGATCGCGCAAACCAACCAGAAGCCAAGAAAGGATTGGGTACAGGGCAGAAAGTAGCGCTTTTGGCGGGTGCTGCCGGACTTTATTACCTCTACAACCAGCATAAAAATGCTTCACAAGAAGGAGCGCAAGGTAAATACTATCTTTCCAAGAATGGGCGTGTATACTACCGTGATGCTGAACATCGCGCTCACTGGGTAACAGCACCAGCAGAAGGAATTCGAGTACCAGAATCTGAAGCACAAAAGTATCGGCAATTCCAAGGCTATAACCGGAGTGCCACAGGTCGCGATCTCACTGGTATAACTTCAGAGGCAGCTCCAGCACTCTAGATCAGCAAAGCGTGTGTAAATAAGAAAGCGGGTTTCCTGAAGGATAACGCCGATCGCGCACGTCGGAAACACGAACTTAAATCAGGAGACAGATTATGGTAGATGAATTTTTCCGAAAAGCGAAAGATTTACTTTTGGGGTCAAACAGCGATCAAGCTGAAGAAGATGCCAAATTGCGCGATCGCAATGTACGTCCAGCCAGCGAAGATCCATACGGCGATCCCGCAGACCCGGCATCTTACGGCAACGTCGCCCCAGCCAGTGAAGATCCATACGGCGACCCCGCAGATATCGCATCTTACGGCAACGTTCGCCCAGCTAGCGAAGACCCTTACGGCGACCCCGCAGACACAGGGGAATTTGGTGATGTCCGTCCAGCCAGCGAAGACCCCTACGGCGACCCCGCAGATCAGGATTCCCGCCGCTAACGTCAAACCAATGTTGTGATGTTGGTTTTCATGGGTGAAAAATTTTGGAATAACAAATAAGGCAGAGGACTTTAACCTACTGCCTTTTATTTATAGAAATTACAAATTACGTTAGCGAAGCGGTAGCGAGTCCTCAAGCGTCCGCAGGAGCGTCATTACGAATTACGAATTACGAATTATTTATCCTTGCTCAGATAATAAATAATGGTATGCACCCGATATATTATTCATAGCAAAAGCAAAGTTTTAGATGTTAAAAACTCTACAGAATACCATAATAAATGGAAAAAAGTATTCGCCCTAGATTTAACCAAATAATAATGTTTTCTTAACTACTTGTGTTGTATATTTCATATATAGTAACGAAGTCTTCTGACAGGTTGTTTGAAAAATGCTTAACTGTAATTTTAGGCACTTAGCGATCTCCCCTTTTTTTAGCTACGGTCTACACACAAGTGCTATCTACAATGGTTTCAAGCCTTCTAGAACCTTTAGATTATCATGAAGAGTGCAGCGATCGCAGAACGAACTAATCTTTTTAGTGGGGGGAGAACCGGAATCAAAGTCCTCCTTTCTAAGATGGTTTTAGGGGAATCTAGAACGTTTTGCTACCCACAAGAGGACTTTTCAAACATCCTCTGAAAAGACTTTGTTCTGGTTTGTTGCTAATCACGGCTCCTATGCAATGAAGAAATTCATACTTGACAAAAAATACAGCAGAAGATTTGCAACGCCAAAAATTGGTCTGATTGAGAATAGACCTAGATAATTCAAAGTTAAAAAGAATCCGATCTTATAAAATCGCCTTGCTCCTCCAAGAACCTTACAAAGATTTAGGATCGTCATTATTTTGACAAACAACGACCAGAGAGTGTTAAAAAACGCTGGATAAACTTGCTTATCAAGTTACTGTCCAATCTCTTGAAGTCGCTGTCTAGACATTTTTAACTTTCAACTAGGGGCTGTCGCCATCAATGGTTTTCAGCTACATATTTTCTTTGGTTTTTTGTCAAAGTTTGATTTTCAAGATCAGAAGTACAAAGGCAGAAGGCTCAAACCCTTTGCCATGCAGGTGATACGTAAAAAAAGCTTGCAGGAAACCTTGAAGGGATTTTTAGGACTTATTGTTTTTGCCGAACCCAAAAGACAAGCCCTCGTAAATTGGCGTTCGCGTAGCGTGTCCTAAAGGACAAGGTATTGTGAAAAAGTCTGATTTTTTTACTAGAAATCAACGCAACTATCTAAACTAGAACAAGGATATTGGCTTATGACAGCTATCAGTTTGAATAAGTTCAAAAGCTGTGTAGAAGAATGTTCTACTTTAGTAGAATTATTACGATATAGAGCAGAAATTCAGCCTAATCAAAAAGCTTATACTTTTTTGCAACATGGAGAAACTGAAGAAGTCAGCTTCACTTATCGAGAACTAGACCTGCGAGCAAGAGCGATCGCCTCCCATCTTCAGTCTCTAAAAGGTTATGGCGATGTCTACGACGGGCTACGCCTACGCGCTCTGCTGTTATATCCACCAGGTTTAGAATTCATTGCTGCCTTCTTTGGGTGTCTATATGCTGGAGTTGTAGCTGTTCCGGTTTATCCGCCCAAGCGCAATCAAAGTCTATCTAGATTTCAATCAATCGTATCAGATGCTCAAACAAGAATAGCACTAACGGTTAGCTCTAATCTCACGCAGATTCAAAGCCAATTTGCACAAGAAGCAGAGTTTGACGGTATACAATTGCTGGCTACCGATACCATTCCCAATAGTCAAGCATCAGACTGGGAACCAGTGCAAAAGATGAGTAGAGAAACTCTAGCTTTTCTGCAATACACTTCCGGTTCTACGGGAACGCCGAAGGGTGTAATGGTAAGTCATCGGAACCTGCTGCAAAATTCCAAGCACATGCACCAAATGTGGGAGTCTAGCTCAGAAAGTGTCATGGTAACGTGGCTTCCTGTCTTTCATGACATGGGACTGATCTATGGAGTTCTGCAACCCTTATATCAAGGGTTTCCCTGTTACATGATGGCTCCCGCATCCTTTATTCAAAAACCGATGCGATGGCTTGAGGCGATTTCGCGCTACAAAGCTACTCATAGTGGCGCTCCGAATTTTGCCTACGAACTCTGCGTCCTCAAGATTACACCAGAAGAACGTGCTACCCTCGATCTCAGTAGCTGGCAGGTCAGTGTAAATGGTGCCGAGCCAATCAGAGCAGACACACTCAAACAATTTGCCCAAACCTTTGAATCTTGTGGTTTTAATCCAGAAACCTTTTGTCCTGGCTACGGTTTAGCCGAAGCGACCTTAGCTGTTACCGCAGTGAAAAACAGAGAGTTAGCGAATTTCTACAAAGTTCAAGCAGAGGCACTGGCAAAGAATCAGGTAATAGATGCTGAAAGCGATCATAAACTACAGACCTTTGTAGGATGCGGACAGACTGGAATTGATACCAAAGTAGTTATTGTTCATCCAGAATTATTAACCAAATGTGCGCCAGAAGAAGTTGGAGAAATTTGGATTTCTGGCTCTACCGTCACCCAAGGCTATTGGCAGCGACCCGAAGAGACAAAGAAAACCTTTGGTGCTTATCTCAAAGACACCAAAGAAGGACCATTTCTAAGAACGGGGGATCTGGGATTCTTTAAAGATAACGAGTTGTTGGTGACAGGGCGACTCAAAGATGTGATTATTATCCGGGGTCAAAACTATTATCCCCAAGACATTGAATGGACAGTTTCACAGAGCCACCCAGCACTGCGACCCAGTTTTGGGGCAGCTTTTACGGTAGAGGTTAACGGCGAAGAGCGACTAGTAGTCATTCAGGAAGTAGAGCGGACTTGGCGACAGAAGTTAGATGTGGAGATGGTAGTTAAAACTATCCGTAAAGCTATTTCACAAGAACATGAATTGCAGATTTATGCAATAGTGCTACTCGACACCGTGAGTCTTCCCAAAACCTCCAGTGGCAAAATTCAGCGATCTGCTTGCCGAAGTGCCTTTTTAGGAAATAGCTTGAAGGTGGTACATTCTTGGAGCGAGAGTTTGTTAAATCAAACTTCAGAGCAATCTGAGGCGAAAGCACAATCTTTCGTAGAACCAGTTCAAACTCCTCAAACATCAGATCCTTGCATTCAGACTATCAATACGGCAGTGGCACAAGACACTAGCAAAAAAACTGCTGACAACTTGATAGAGTGGCTGCGCGATTACGCCAACAAGCGAATCAACTCCCAGATCATTGATGAGCGTCGATGTATTCCACCTCATATTCTGCTCGATTTCGGGAACCGAGGGATTTTGGGTATGCAGGTATCACCGGAATACGGGGGCATCGGTCTTGGCAGCTACGACACCATGAGGATTATAGAACAACTCGGAGCGATCGACCAAACAGTAGCTTCTCTGGTTATTCTGCACAATTCATTGGGGATTCGTCCCATACTCAACTATGCGTCAAATTCCGTTCGGGATGAACTGCTTCCCATCTTAGCTAAAGGGCGCGAATTGGCTGCTTTTGCTCTTACAGAACCAAATGCCGGGTCAAATCCTCAAGCCATTTCAAGCAAAGCAATACCAAATGCCAATGGTGAATGGCTCTTACAAGGCACGAAAATCTGGAGCGGTTCAGCAGCATGGGCAGGTGTGATTAATGTTTTTGTCAAACACCTTGATAGCAACGGCAAATTTAGAGGAATCAGTGGTTTTGTTGTGCGTGAAGGAACGGAAGGTCTACGCTCTGGACCTGAAGCCCTGACAATGGGGCTACGGGGAATGGTTCAGAATACCGTCTATTTAGATGATGTAGCCGTTGATTCAGAGCATTTGCTGGGCAATCTGGGAGAGGGAATGAAAGTCGCTCAGGATGCCATGATGTTTACTCGATTATGTCTGGCATCTCTAAGTGTCGGTGGGATGAAACGCTGCGCTCAGTTAATACTTCGCTATGCCCAACGCCGTTCGATATCAACTGGTCGGTTACTAGATAACCCAGTAACCTTAATGCGATTGAATGACCTCACAGCAGCTACCACAGCAGTAGAAACCCTCGTTGCCAGGATTGCCAAGTTACTTGACAATGGAAATTTGATTCCACCGGAAATTTATGCCATTTGCAAGACAACTGGCCCGGAATTTTTCTGGAAGGCTGCTGATAATCTCATGCAGCTACTGGGTGGTCGGGGTTATATAGAGACGAACATAGCACCTCAGATCCTCCGTGATGCCAGAATAATTCGCATTTTTGAAGGCCCCACAGAAACCCTACATACGTTTGTTGGTTCCTGTGCGATCAACAATAGTGTAGAAATACATAAATTTCTGAGCAACGAGCTAACAGCACCAGCGATTTCTCACCGATTGAGAGTTGCTGCTGAACAAATTAACGAGCATTACGCCCAAGCCAAGTCTCTTTTTCCAGACCAAATCTCTTCAATCCGTTGGGGGTATCTGCTCATCGGTGAACTTGCTTCCTTTGCCGTTCTGTGGGCTGTAACTCAACAGGCGTTTGAGCGATCGCAATCCCAACGTCTGCGTCGCGCTGTTGAGTGGACACAACTCCACTTTGAACAGAAGCTCGAAACAGCTTTACGTGGTATCCCTGGTGAATCTCTCCTGTCCGGTGCCGATGATATTAGCCAGATGATATCGAATTATACAGAAGCGATCGGCGATCTTGAACAAACTCTAGCAGGGGAAGACCGTGAACTAGATGAACTGCTGCGCCAAAACCGTTCCACAATTATTTCTGGTCAAACATCTAACAACCAGATCGAAATTTCTCCTCTTATTGAAACGACAAAGCCTGTAGAGGCTAAGTCTGTTGAAACTCTAGTGAGTCTCACCTATACAGTAGAGACGATTCAGAACTGGATAGAAAATTGGTTGAGCAAAAGATTCCAGCTCGATGGCAAATTAGAGAACTTTAGCCAATCCTTTACTGAGTATGGTATAGATTCCGTAACGGCAGCAGAATTATCAAATGACTTGGAAGAGTGGCTCTGTAGTGCTGTAAAGCTCGAAGCTGATATTGTCTGGGACTTTCCTACACCTGAAGCTTTAGCCCATCATATAGCCAGATCCCTCAGCATATTACATGCTTCAGAAAATTGAAGAATTCAGTTATCCTGAATTCAGGATAGCTGAATTTTGAGTGTCTGTTTATCTAACGGAATTCATCAGAATAAATGGTGAATTCTGACTTCTGAATTCTTTTTACTTATTTAAACTCTTCGAGTTGATCCACACGTAACCAAATATTAGGTGTTGGCACTTTCCCAAACTTAATCAGGGCGTAATCACCCTTGATGTCTACAATTTCGCCCTTGGTTTCAAACAAATAAGCAGGAAAGCGAGGATCGCTGGCTTTAGCCTCCAGACTGTTTTCTAGTTTTTCGCGCACAGCGCGAACCATATCGCCTTTTTTGACTGCCATGAGTTCCTCTCTCAAATTTATAACGTCTTTCATCTGCATTTTAAAAGAGTTCCGAGTTAGAACTCCTAACTCTTGTCAAGACATGATTAATCGCGCCTCCTAACTCCCCGTAAAGTTTGACACTGGGAGCAAAAATGACTAGATCGCCCCGCTAACCTAATTCGTTGAATTGCTGTACCACAAACTCGACAGGGTTCTCCAGCGCGATTATAAACCCAGGCTACACCACCATAATTACCGTTAGTACCTTTAACATTTAAGAAATTACTAAAAGTCGTACCACCAGCCTCAATACTGGTTTCTAACACTTGAATGATGGCTGTTCGCAAACATTCAATTTGCTTTAGCTGCAAATCTATACACAAGGTTTCAGGTAAAATTCCACTCTTAAACAAGGCTTCATCAGCATAAATGTTACCTAATCCCGCCACCACCGATTGATCTAGTAGCGCAGTCTTAATTGGACGGCGGCGGTTGTGGAGTTTGCTTGCTAGATATTCAACAGTAAATTCTGGTGAAAATGGATCTGCTGCCAGTTTTGCCAAACCAGTGATAATACTTTCTACAGCAACACCAGGCGGAACCAACCATATTTTACCAAATGTACGCTGATCGATAAAGCGTAATTCTTGCCGATCGCCAAAGAATAATCTAACTCGCGTGTGCTTGTGTAATGGTTCATCTCGATGTAGCCATAGGAGTTGACCGGTCATTCGCAGATGAACACCTAGCCAGCCGGAAGACGAGGAGAGTTCGGCGAGGAGATATTTACCGCGACGATGCCAAGTAGCGATGGCTGCGCCAACCCCTCCGGGGTACGCATTTTTTTCAATTCCATTAACAAACTCACCAACAGAAAACGGGTAGGCGATGGTGCGATCGAGCAACACATCTCCTCCCGTGATTTCTTGGTTAAGGGTCAATTGATTTAGACCCCTTCGGACTGTTTCAACTTCAGGCAGTTCGGGCATTCAAGCTGAGTTAAGCAAGCAATTATGATTTATTTGAGGGATCGGGGAAGAAGAGATGGGGTAGTAACTTACATACCCGTAAGTGGGTCGTATTACTACCCAAAAGAAACCGTAAATACCCGCAGGGCGGCTCTCGTAGATTAGAGTAGGCTAGGACAAAGAATGAATGAACTTCATACTTCAGACTTAAGACTACCCTTCATCATCGCATCAAACAACTCCCTTGTAGCTTTGCTGCTATTTTTTCGGTGCTTTAGCCTTTGGTGCTTCAACCTCGACTAATTCATCCTGGGCAAAGTTGTTGGTATTGATACCAGAGTAATTGACCTTTTCAAAGCGGACAATTACAGGGTATTTGATGCCGCTTTGGTCGATGGAAGCCACAGTTCCTAGATCCTGAAACCAGTAGGATTCAGGGCGGAGAATACGTACTTTAGAACCACGTTGAACCATGATTATTTTCCCTTTTAGTTATCAATCGCCTATCTAGAGGGCTAATTGATTTCACTCTACAACCTCAAGGTCGCAGCAAGAGTCTTTGTTAAGTTATTTGTCTGAATTTGGGCATTGGGCAATTCAATTTTGGATTTTGGTGAAGCAGCGCGGTCTTGGGGGTTTCCCCCATGAGCGACTGCTGAACCCGAAGGGATTGAGGATTTTGGATTAAATTTCAATCTAAAATCCAAAATCTAAAATCTAAAATTCTTGCTCCCTGCTACATAGCACATCCAAAAACTGCAAAAGGTATTAGACCCTACTTGACAAGGTACACGTTATAGCGTACCTTCAATCGCAAACAGTTATTTTGTAAAACCTTATGTTTTAGTTAAGACAAACACACTTCCCTCATTACCTCTGCCGATTCGTAGGTCGTTATCTATATAAGTGATATCTAACCAGCCTTGCTGTTTGTCACTCTTTATGGCAATATCGATTCCGGGAAATTTTCTACCTGCTTCAATTTGTTGGATAAAAGTTACCGGAGAATTGTATTCTATTAAACGTTGTAAGCCGATAATAGAACGCTCAAATTTCACTTGGACACGTTGATCTGAAACAGGCTCAAATTTAGCAGCAACGCTGACTAATCCTTCTAAATAAGGTAAGCCATAAATTTCAGCTATGTTGTAAACACTGGTAGTTTCTACCCGGATACACTGATAGATTTGACCTAGTTTGCACAAAGGTAGACGATCTAAGTTTAAAAGAGCCTTGCTAGTGGTGTATAGTAATCGCCAATTGCCATCTAGCAAATTAGCAGCTTCCACCGGACGGGGTGTAGGATTAAAGTCTTCTAAATTGGCGATCGCTGCTAAGATAGCCTGTTTCTGTGCTTCGGTCGCTAGTAGACCGCGATTTGTACCAGCGATCGCATCCATAAGAGCCGCTTTTGCCGTCATCGCCTGTCACCTCAAAAATCATTCACTTTCCATCAGCATAAACAAGATATTAATGACATATATGTAGAGCCATAAAAATTACTAAGAATCGCTTGGACTAAGCCTTATGCTTATTAAATAAAAAAATTTCTATCTGAATACGGATTTATCAACTAAAGGGTTGAAAAGATAACTAAATTAATCCGTGTCAAGTGATAGACTCTAAATGTCAACTTACGTCAACCTTTTCTTGTCCTCATTTTCGATATGTTGAACTCTCCATTACGTGAAGTAGCCCGTAACCAGCGAGCCGATGTCATCCCCCTAAAACCAGAGTCCTCTTTGTTGGACTGGTTACAAAACAACGGTCGCATCATAGCGCGTGACGTTCACGAACCGGATTTTCAAGCTGACGAAGAAGGAATAGACTCCTTAATGGGTGTAGAAGATGGAATTGGCTACGACCTCGATGATGATGATGATATAGGAATCGCTGAGAATTAGCCTTTTCAGGCTAGGGACTTAGCAGTATCCCTAGTTACTGGTATTCAATTTTATAAGTGTGGAGTGAAGGGAAACTTCTGTGGACGCTAAATTATCTCCTGAGCAAGGATTAAATATTTCTGGAATCGCTCTAGCCTCTTTATTAGCCGTAGGGTTAGGTACAACAGCATTTTTCTTGGATTCGATGGCCAATCGGCTACCTTGGCAAAGTATGTCATTAACCCTGCCATTGCTGTTGTCTGCGTTGGGTTCAGGTGTGGTGGGTTATTGGGTAATACCTTTACTTCAAGCACTCAAAACTGGACAAATAATTCGTGAAGATGGGCCCCAAGCTCATCTAAAAAAGGCTGGCACTCCGACAATGGGCGGCATATTTTTTATACCTGTATCTGTGCTGCTTGCTTGTATATTGTCTAACTTTTCTAAAGAGGTGCTTGCAGTTTCAGCTTTGACAATCAGCTATGGATTGATTGGCTGGCTAGACGATTGGCAAATTCTGCGCCGGAAATCAAATAAAGGTATATCTCCCCGTACAAAACTAGCTTTGCAGGTGAGTTTTGCGGCTGTGTTTTGTCTATGGCTGATGTTTAATCAACCTTCTAATATTACAAATATTGCTTTGCCTTGGGTGAGCTTCACACTACCATTAGGATTTCTATTTTGGCCATTAGCAGGTTTTGTGCTAGTTGCAGAAAGTAATGCGACTAATTTAACAGATGGTATTGATGGCTTGGCAGGAGGAACAGTTGCGATCGCACTTTTGGCATTAGGTGCTTTGATCGCGCCTACAGCACCAGGATTGATGGTTTTCTGTGCTGCTTTAAGTGGCGGGTGCTTAGGTTTCTTAGCCCATAATCGCAACCCAGCCCGCGTTTTCATGGGAGATACTGGTTCCCTGGCACTGGGCGGGGCTTTAGCGGCTGTAGCATTATTGACAAATAGCTTAGTAGGTCTGTTTATTCTGAGTGGTATCTTCTTTGTAGAAACCCTTTCAGTGATGGCACAGGTAAGTTATTACAAAGCCACCAAAGGCCCCGATGGCAAAGGCAAACGTCTCTTCAAAATGGCACCTTTACACCATCATTTAGAACTTACTGGCTGGTCAGAATTGCAAGTAGTTGGAGTATTTTATGTAATCGCTGCTATTTTGGCTACTATTTGTTTAGCGTAGGCGCAGCCCACCGTAGGCATCGCTCCATTCTAAATGTTTTAAAAACTGCTTGAATATAAAAGAACAACTCCCACATCTTCAGGGAGTTGTTTTTTTAGGCAGTGCATTAGATGTAGGTTGGGTGGAGCGGAGCGCAACCCAACACATATCAGGATGTTGGGTTACGCAAAGCCTTCACCCAACCTACAATTTTTTTTGCTTTAGTTATAGATCAATACAGTTAAGTTAAGCAGTTTTTTCCTTCTCTTTCTTTTCTTTGCGTCGCGCCAGTTGCTTCAAGTCGGGGAACCCGCCCAACGCACTGGCAACTCTATTGCCTCTGCGGTACCCTGCGGGAAGCCGTTCGCGTAGCGTCTCGTAGAGAAGCGTCTACGTAAAAAAATGCCTCCTGCCTCCAAAATTAATTATAAGTATTTATATATTCCCTAACCCGATTCTTCCCTGTTCGCTTTGCCTCAAGCATCGCTTGATTTGCCCGATTCAGCAAATTCTTAACCGTCATTCCTGGTTCTGATACAGCTATTCCAAAAGAAGCGGTGATGTTTTCAAGGATCTGATCGCCGTCTCTCAATTGCATTTGTTCAATGTCTAGCCTTAATTGTTCTACTCGCTTCCTCAGCGTTTCCAGAGTCATATTAGGCATCACAATCACAAATTCTTCACCACCCCATCTACAAGCAATGTCAAAAGAGCGAATAGATTTTAACAGTAACTTTGCTAATCCCTGGAGAACAACGTTGGCAGTCACGTGCCCATAGCGCGAGTTGTAAGATTTGAAGTTATCGATATCTAGGAAAATAATACTAAGAGGTAGTCCCGATCGGTCAGCTTCCGCTAGCCTCTGTTCCATTATGGTTTCCATATAGCTTTGATTGAATAGTTGGGTCATCCCATCCCGCAAGCTCTCATGGGTTAGACGTTGTTTTATCGATAGATTATTCAGTGCAATGCCTAATGTTCTAGCAATAATCTCAGAAGTTTGTTGATCTTCTGGACTGATTTCTTCAAGTGCATAGATATGTAAAATCCCAACTACTTCGCCTTGTCCAAACAATGGAATGCACAAATGTGTGCCGCTAACTGGCTCTATTAAGTGACCGCACATTAATCCTGAATTCCGAGGCGATAAAAGGTTTACTTTTCCTCTCCGCAATGCCCAACAGTCAGATAGTGAAAATATTTCTTTACTGCTTCTTTCATCTCCCCAAACACTATTCATCTGAACATAATTCTTGGAATTAGCAATTATACAGACACAACCACTCATATTAGGAAACAGCTTGGAACAAGTTAAAGCGACTACTTGATACACCTCATCTTCAGACTCGCAGGAATAAAGCATATCTGTCATATCTGAAAGATATATAAGTTCTCGTTTTTTTGCTTCTAATTCCAGTGTTTTTTCTTCTAGCTGCCGATTTAGGTCAGTGAGCGATCGCTGTGCTTCTATAGATTCTGTAATATCAATACTGATCCCACCGATGCGGCGATCGCTGGTTGCGTAATCGTTAAACGGAAACTTAAAGGATAGCCAGTAGCACGGCTGATCGTTACCAGGTATCTTTACCTCTTCAATCAGCTTCAAGGGACGTAGAGTATTCAAAACAACGCGATCGTTTTCCATTACCCGCCGCCCCTCTTCTGAATCTGGCAAGAATTCACTATCAGTTTTCCCTAACCATTCTTGTGAATCTACCGAAAATCTAGACTGTAGCTCCTGATTGTAATAAAGCATTCTAGATTGCTCATCTTTGATATAGGCCGCAAAGGGTCCCTGATCTAGGAATAGCCGTTGCATCTGCTGGCTGCGTTGAAGTTCGCGGGTATCTTCTTGATATTTAACGATCGCCTTGACAATTTGATAAGCGGTTGGCATCAGGTAGAGTAAAGCACACAAGGAAATAAACGCCATCAAGTCAAGCACACCTAAGTGCAACAGAGACACCGCCATATATGGCTCAAAGATCGCCAAAAAGTGATGAAATCCGCAAAATAGTACGAATCCACCTGATAACAAAAAAGCTAGCCAAAACTTAGAAGGGATAGTTGGCTTAGTTTTGGCAAAGGAAACCCCTATTACTATGGGGATGCCGAAGTATGAAAATGCAGTGATGCCGTGAGCAATTGTGCAATTCCAGTAAATAGACTCCATTACTGACCTGATATTAACATTTCATCCGATTCACTATAATTCTGGGTAGTCTTAAAATGCAAGGATAGAAAGGATGATTTCAGTGCCTCATGCCTTAGTTTTACAAAATTTATCATGCTAACTTTCTGAAGGGCTGCTCATTTCACCGCCTTACCAACCTGACTTACCAAGTGAGTGAGTTCGGGTAAAATCAGTTTTTCCATTGCTAGTCGTACAGCATTACTAGAACCAGGAAGCGAGAAAATTAATTTATTTTGATAAACACCAGCAACAGCGCGAGAAGCGATCGCCCGCGAACCAATCTCTTGATAACTTAAAAAACGAAATAATTCACCAAATCCCGGCAAAGTTTTCTCCAGTAACTTCTCAATGGCATCATAGGTAGTATCTCTTGGTGCAATACCTGTACCACCATTGAAAATTACAGCATCCAAATTTGAGCTTTTACCCAGATTTTCTATCTGCCCTTGAATTTGGGTAGGTTCATCTTTGATAATCGTGTAGGCTCCTACAGCATAGTTAGCGTCAAGGAGTAACTGCTGAATTAGCTGGCCACTTTTGTCTGTTTCCAAAGTGCGTGTATCGCTGACAGTAACTACAGCACAAGTTACTAGAACTCCATGCGAGTCTGGGTGGGGTTGTGGCATTATATGTCAGTTATGAACTTTTAATAATGGATAATTGGGCATGGTAAAGGCGCATTGACAATTAGCGATGCCCCATGCCCTATACCCTATGCCCTACGCCTCATTTTTGCTCAGTCCCAGATCGTTTTCTTCAGCATACCGCTCCATGAAGCGCATAAAACGATCCCATTCTTGAGGAGATTTCATGACGTAAAGTGCCTCTAATTCTTCCGGTTTCCCGTTAACAAATTTAGCTTTAACTTCACGGGTAATTATTTCGCCTTCTTCGTCAATCAAGTACATCCCGGTAATATCTTCGGTAGTACCTTGATCTAAAATCTTCGGATTCGTAAAAATAAACGTCGCTGTACCACTGTCGCCAGTGCGCGATCGCGTCAAGCGCACATCTGGAGTTACCTCTTCGTCAAGACCTCTAGAAAACTGGATTTTCGCCATGATGAATGAATTTAAACTTTTTTGATGGTTAATTTAATATTCTCTCATCAATTAGAACACCACAGTCTAGAGGCTGCTGTTATTTAGCTTTTAGTGTATATACTTAAATCGCTTCTTTTTCAAGTAACAAAGTTACGGGGCCGTCGTTTTCGATGGTAACTTGCATCATTGCCCCAAATTTACCTGTTTCCACCTGCAACCCGCTAGCTCTTAACTTGGTAACAAAACGATTATACAAACCTTCTGCCGATTGGGGAGCGGCTGAACGGTCAAAAGAAGGACGGCGACCTTTGCGACATTCACCGTAAAGGGTAAACTGACTGACTACTAACAAATCGCCGCCAATTTCTTGTACAGATTTTTGCCAGCGATCGTTTCCTTCTTCGTCAGGAAACAGTCGCAGTTCTAAGCACTTACGCACCATCCAGTCGATTTCAGCATCAGTGTCGGTATTGGCTATACCTACGAGTAAATTTAGCCCCCGCCCAATTTTGCTGATAATTTCACCATTAACTATAACTTGAGATGATTTGACTCGCTGGATAACAACGCGCATTTTAATCTAAACATTCATTAACATTTTAATTTTAGAGCGATGTCTACGACGGGCTACGCGATCGCATTCTTAAACCGCAAACTAAATATAGAAACAATGAGTGCTTACCACCTGATATAGGAATCATATTTGATTTCTGAAAAAATCTCGATTGGACTTTCTAGGCTAAAATGTTACAAAAAAATTGTAGGTTGGGTGGAGGCTTTGCGTAACCCAACATATATCAGGATGTTGGGTTACG
>NZ_JABXKI010000163.1 GCF_017115095.1 Nostoc sp. NMS4
TCTTGCCAAGTTTTTGCACCATTATTTCGCTACAAGGTCAAGATTACAGGATTTCTGCTCTTCTCTAGTAAGTTTTGCCACGCTAGGGTAATACTGGTGTGATTGCCTTGAGGGGAGAAGTGGAGGCGATCGCTTTTACAGGTAACAGAGATTTAGTTGCCACTAGGCTTAAACGCTTTCGCGGTGGTACATACAGCCAGCCGATAGATGAAGGAGCAAAATGAATTTCACGATGCCCAAAAATCAGAATGGACAAGCAAAAACTAACTCCTGGCTACGGCTTTTATATTGGGGGTTAGTGGTAGCTGGCATCTGGTTCGCCTATTTGAACATTCAGCCTTATGAAAGAGCAGTATCTTTTTTAGGAGCTAAAGCCACCAGTAGCGCATTTATTTCTCTGGTCGCTTCAATCCCTCTGCTCAACGGAATTGCAGCAATATTTTCAAAGAGTCTTTCTTGGATACTCGGAGCAATACTTTGGAGCGTAATTCAAATTATTGAAATACTGCCCCTGATTCTCTATAACAATGAAAAGTTTATAGAGAAGATTGTTACCGAGGCTGATGGGCGTTCCCGCTATCACGAAAAAGATACTGATGATCCCACTCTCAAAATGCTCAAACGCACATACAATCATCTTCCAATCTCTGTTGTCAGCAACTTAGAGGTATTGAAAATCTTTACTTACACCGTTGATTTCCTGATTTGCCTTACTGTTTATTCACCTGTGGCTAGTGGTAGAATCTCAGACTTAATATTTATTTTGGCGACAGGGCAGTGGGGGAAATTAGACTACGGTAATTTGGCACTGGCGCTGATTACGTTGTTTGCAATTGAGGTAATAGTTTCGTTAATCATTTGGGTAGGTAAATTGTCTTACGCCATTATTCCCTAGCGAGCAATAAGTTAAGTCCGGGAGCGTAGTCTTCACCCGGATTTCTCCCTTTCTCGCTTAAATACTAGATTTTTATAAAAAAATATGAATATGACACGTTTTGATATTAATAAGACCCAAAGAACCCCGGAGCAATGGAGCGCGATCGCTTTTAAGTCCACTACCGAAAACAACATTCAATGGAATATTGCTCTTGGGTTGATTGTGGCAGCAGTTACAGCTTCGGCCACCTCGCCCCTGACTGGAGCGCTCATTGCTGGATGGACAATATATAGCAGTTTTAAAAAAGCTCAATGTATTCAACGCAATCAAGCAGCTATTAGAGAATATGGCTGTATTGCTCATATTCTCGATGGCGATGATTTTCGAGGCTATGTTCAACAGGTTGGTCAAGAGTCTGTGAACAAAGAGTTACAGTTTGCTAGTAGTCAAGAGTATGAATTTTCTAATGCCGCAATTGATTATATTGAAGAAACAGTACGGCTCAATGAATCTCCTCAACCACTTATTCCTTACATCTCCACGCCTAATCAATTACAGTATTCATTACCAATAAATACAAATACATCATCTTCAGTTCACAATCCCACACACATTATAGATATAGTTCGAGAAATTGCTTCACCTATCCGTAACTGCATCATTTTTGGGATTGGTGGAAGCGGTAAAGGAATGCTGGTTGCTAATGCCCTACGTCGAATCAAAGCCGAAAAGCCAAACCGCAAAATCTTTTATATTGACCCCAAAAATGAACCATCTGAATATGGTTACACAGAGGGCGTGGTTGACATTGTTCGGCGTAAAAAATGCAAAAATGAACCCCCAGAAAACATTTGTAAATGGATGGATGAGGTACTTGATGGAACTGACGAATCAATCGGTTACATCGAATGGGCTAATAATCAAGAAGAATCGTTATTAGTTATTGACGAAGGTTCCACCCTTGGAGATGCAGCTAAAAAATGCCGAAACGAACGCATTGGAACATTGATTTTACATATTTCTTCACTTGGCGGTTCTAGCAAGGAGAATGTTTGGCTACTTGCTCAATCTCCTTATGTTGGGCCATTGGGGTTAAATTTGTCTGCTACTAGCCAAATTACGGCAGTTGCCATCATTTCAGATAAGAATACTAACGTTTTAAAACAGTGGAAAAAGTCACCGATTCTCGAAATGATTGATTTAGTGCAAATAAACACTTTGATTAAAGCCTCGCCTTGTAACCGCGCTGTGTTCTTTGGCGGTAATTCCACATGGGGTGCAATGCCAGAATTGCCTAATTACTCTGCTCTTGATCGGGACAACGATAAACCAACAGGAGATTCATTATCAACTCAACAACGGCAACAGTTGAGAATATTTACTGCCATACAAAGAAGTCCTTCTCAACAGATGATTGATAAATTGGAGCGTACACGACATCTAACACTTGAAGATTTTATCGTTAAAGAATTGGGAGAAAATGAACGTGCTGATGAATTAAAAACAGCAATTCTCACACTTATCCGTCAAACTGACCATCAAGGATTAATTTACAAATTTAAAATTGACATTTGACTGGAGATTTTATTACCTCTGTTTTAAATGTCACTCATTATTGAACCGATTCAATTTTATTAACGGATATTTTTCTAACTTTTTTTGTGTTATGAGCGATAAATTAACCACAGCATTACAAGAACTTTCAATAAGTCCAGTTAAGCAAGACAGATTGGCTATCGAGCGTCTAGAAAAACGGTACGGCGCTTCTTTACTAGAAATTATTAATCAGATGGAAAACTATGCCATCGTTCACCAATCTATTAAAGACGAAAGGGCTAAACCCAAAAATCAGTTGATTATCCTTTGCTGCTATGGCTGTCTTTGGGGTGCAGTTATCGGTATTGCGACGTTGTTTATCAAACCCAGTGTGACTGTGGCGGCAATTGGGTTGGGTTTTACGGCTGGGGTGTCTGGGAAATTGTTGGTTCAAAGAAGGGAGTAGGTTGAAGTAGTTGAAGATTGCTTTTAATTGTTTAGCTGAACTCTTGGATTCATTGGAGTAAATATGTCTTGGTCGAAATCAATTTCTCTTGATGTTGCTAATAACATTTTTGACGTAATTGGAGTTTCTTTTGAGCAGAACGAATTAGAGGGCGGTTACATCGCTAAACATGAAAGTAAAACCTTAAGAAGAGTAACCTTAACCGCTTGCTGTATGGCTATTTTAACTAACTGGGTAACAGTTAAGGAGAATTGAATTTATGTCGGATTTATCAGTTTTCGTGTTTGAGTCTCAACAAGTCCGATTCATCGGCACACCAGAAAAACTTGAGTGGGTAGCTGCTGATATTGTCGCTATTTTGTATCCCCAAGCAGACCCGCGTAATTACTCCAACTATCTGGGCAAAGTTCCTGCTGCATGGAAGGATCATAAACCAATTATGACCCCTGGCGGAAAGCAGAAAATGGCAACCCTTTATGAACCGGGGCTGTATTATTTGATTGGACGCTCTGACAGTCCGATTGCCGTGCCAAACAAGGCAGTGGTTATACGAAGGAAGATGTTCTTCCCTCTATACGTCGTACCGGGAAGTATGAAGTCCATCAACCGACAGAGCAACCACAACTTAAACCCACCCTTGATGAACTCGTTAACTTTGGGCAAAAGATTCTGTGTGGCACTCGCCTCAGTGCAGAACTTCAAACCATCACCATTCTTCGAGGTGTACAAGCTTTGTGTCCCGAAATAGCTCCGATGGCACAAGAGTTGGTCGGAGCTATTCAGGAAATTGAAGCGACTCACGACAGGCATTTGTCTCCAACCGCAATTGGCGAATTATATGCCGAACGCAACGGACTACTCAAGCCCATCAAACCCCAAATAGTTAATCGTGTTTTGGAGTCTGCTGGCAAGAAACCAAAGAGATTCAAGTCAAGACCGATACGAATGGTAAACAAAGTCACAAAAATATCTGGCATCTAACTGAAAAAGGTAAACTGTGGGGAACGGTGACACGGGATAAAGCCCGGACTCACGACAAGATTGTGGAACACGTTCGCTGGTTGCCAGATGTTCTTAAGGTAATTGATTTGAGTGTGGAACAGCTTAATTGAGAATCTATATTACAAGCGGTAAGCTCCCGCCATACCGTCAAGCTTATCGCTTTTCTGTTAGAAAGGAAGAATATCTAACTAAATTTTAAATCCTGACTCCTGAATCTGATGAAGATCAATCAATAAAAAATATCATGGACACATCCACAGATTTTTTATTTTTAAACGAAAATATCTCCACAAATTTTAATCCATAAACAGGTTGGGAAACATTTAAAGCTTTTTTATTTAACTAAAAGAAAAGCTACAAGGTGAACCCATGAGTTAAGATTACAGTAGTCATCTGCATAGAAGCAAAAACTGCTATGAGCGATAGAGAAACAGTCCTTGAACTTGTGAAGCGCTTGCCGCCAAATGTGTCTCTGCGTGAGATTGTTAGAGAAATTGAGTTTATCGCGGCTGTAAAAGAGGGTTTAGAAGAGATTGACCAAGGACTTGGAGTGTCAATTGAATCTGTTGAGCAGATGATTGAAGCATGGACTACCAAGTAGTTCTTTCTCCCAAAGCTGTGGGGGATTTGGAAGCAATTGTCAAGTATATTGCCTTAAGCAATCCTGAAGCTGCAAGGAAATTGGGTCAGCAACTCCTTGAAAAAAGTAGGGAGTTAAGTCAATTTCCATTCATTGGTCAGAAAGTACCTGAGTTTGACGACCCTAATATTCGTCAGCTTATTCTTAAACCATATCGTGTTGTCTACAGGGTTGAAGAGGAGAAAAAGCAGGTCAGTATCGCTAGATTTTGGCATTCGGCACAAGAGAATCTTGAGCTTTAGAGACACGCAAGTTCCAGTTAAAATAAACTTTCAAATCCTGGATTATATCTCCACTTCTTTCCAAATTAAGTACGCTGAAATATCGTCAATAACTATTTTACGCCACAATTTATCCAACGAATCGGCAGTAACGTCGGCGCAGGAGAAAACTGAATCCTGAATTCTTAGTTAATTCTATGATTTGATAAACATTTAGTACTTATCGTCAATCATTAGCCCATCTTTAGTACATTTTAATTCTTCCCAAAGTTCTTCAATCTGATTGAAAGCTTTCCCAGGAGGTAACTTTCCATTTGTTTCCAGATTAACAATATAGGCAACTTTCTGCGAAAATTCTTGTAAATTAGCATTAAATGCTAGATTTTCTGGCTTTACTCTTCCGCAATAGCGATACCGGGTATAAATAAAGTTTTTTTGGCTTTCTTGATTCTCATTAAATTGTGTCATTGAACTTTTTCTATTAATTTTAAATTTTTTGAATAAAAACTTATTGATGCTTTGGCTTAAAATAATTTGCTTAAGTTCCGTTAAATATTCTGCCTACCTGTATATAATACCTACAATACTTTGTTCAGCAATTACGCTAACTATTTCCAAGTTTTTTCTCAAAAGTTCTTTTTTTGGCAGCAGATAATGATTTTCTAAACATCCACTCTTTATTTCTAATTGTGTTTAAGTAGTTGTCAGCATAGCGGAAAGCTGCTGCCTTATCGTGTTTTGCTATATTCAGTGCTTGTAACAATACGGGTAAAGGAATTGCCACCTGTGTGAGCTTTTCGGCTAATATTACTGACTCTTCTTCTGTTGCTGCTACTGTCGCTTCTAATGGTTCAAATTTTATTTGCTTATTTATACGGTTATCTAACATTGTAGTATCAGTCATAAATGCACCTTCAAAACTTGTATAATGCAGTTTTACTGAAAGGCAGCAGGAATGAATCCGTGTTTATGCGGGACTTATTAATCAGCTAACTTCATGAATCCGCACAATTGCTGTAGCGAGCGCATTTTGATTAAAAATCTCGTTCGCCATCTTTTTCCAAGATGGAAATTAATTCAAACACTCGCATATTTTCTCCCGTCCAAACTTTATCTAGTAACCGCAAATTTTCAAGAGTTAGGTCGCTCTCTTTCACTATCGATACATTTGTTTTGCCCAGTGCCATCAACAAATCTTCAAATACCACTAAGCCATTAAACTCCAAGCCTTGAATCTCGGCTGATGCTAAGGCTGACAATCGCTCACCACAAATCTCAATCATGAACCACCCACAAAAATCTTTTTCCAGCAATGGATGACGACCACCGATCCCTTGCATCAGCCATAGACCATAGATACTGGCTGTCGCATCATCCATTGTGGCTAAACGTTTAGCTGCCACTCTCTCAATATTCTCAAAAAATCGCACACCTAAAGCTTTTTCTAACATCTGCATTGGCTCTGGTAGTGCATAAGCTACAACAGAAATTTGGCTATTTTCTAGTTGTTTAGAATGATAATTTTCTAAATATTCATTTGCCTCATTTGATGCCAACATCCTACCATCTGGGTGTAAGTTGAAATCAACCCCTGGCTTGAAACCTCCTTGAACTAGTTTTTGAGTCATGCTTGTCGATACATCCTTTACCGCTTGTTGATAACTTTCCTTACCTACGTATTCTTGCAAGAACCAAACAAAATTTGCATACTCTACTTGCACAAGAGCTTCTTTGAGGATTATTGTCTCATCCTCTAATTGTGCTAGGGTTAAGATTTTTTGAATTTCTTGCAGATTTTGACAAGAAATCGCTTCTATCAACTGCTGTTTTAGGAGTTCATTTTGCGAATTCATTTATTTCAATGCTCAACAGTACTTCAGTGCGTTAACTATTGTACAGTGACTAATTAAATTACGTTGAGACAAATTCGTGTCATCAAGTTAAGCCTTACCCACAGGAAGAAGGAGCTATAAAGTAAATCCTTAGATATACATTAGAGTCTGTTTGAAAAGTCCAAGATAGTTATAATTCATCATTCTGAACAAAGCGAAGTGAAGCGAATAATCACGATTTTTCGTTGGAATTGAGATACTTCACTTCACTGCATTCAGTATGCCAAATATACTTTTCAAACAGACTCTAACTTTCAGGAGGCAGGAGGACGTTCGCGCAGCGTGTCGTAGACAACGCACCACCTCCCACCCTATCCCGCATTTCTCACAAGCTTCAGGCGTTTGATAGAGCAGAGGGGCAGAGGGGCAGAGGGGCAGAGGGGAAAGAACTTGGTATTTTTGTTCTCTCCCCTGCTCCTCTGCCCCTTCCCTCAAGCTTGTGAGAAATGCGGGAATCATTCATGAAGGAAGGCAATGCCCTAGCTGCTCTATGCCTTAAGGTTGATATATATTTTCTAATATATCAAGAAAACTTATCCGTAAGATACTTTTGTTTTTTATCTTAAAACATCTATTTTAAGAATGAACATTAAAAATATTTGTATAAATCGTACATTGAAAAAATTATGGTTAATTCCTTAAAAGTTAGGTAGCAAGTAAAACTAACTTTTTAAATCTTGTTTTGAAGACTAATTTTGTTATCAAAGTATTGTATTTCTCGAACATTATCAAGGGAAAAATATGTCTAATTTATCAGGAAAGCACATTTCTTACTGGATTGACTCAACACCCACAACTAATTTTCCATCACTTAGTAATAATTTATCTGTGGATGTTGCAATTGTTGGTGCAGGTATTGCGGGAATCACTGCTGCAACATTACTTAAACGCGCAGGTAAAACCGTTGCCGTAATTGAATCGCAACAAATATCTACTGGTGTTAGCGGTCATACTACAGCCAAAGTTACCTCACTTCACCAATTGATTTATGCCGATTTGATTAAAAATCATGGTGAAAAAAAGGCACAGATATATGCACAATCAAACCAAGCAGCACTAAAATTCGTTGCTAAAACAGTTACTGAACAACAAATCGACTGTGATTTTAGTCGCCAAAGTGCCTATACTTTCGCAGAAACCGAAGATCATCTCAAGGACATTGAAAAAGAGGTAGAAGCAGCACTAAAAATCGGACTACCCGCCACATTTGTTCGTGAAACTTCCTTGCCCTTTCCTATTGTTGGTGCTGTTAAGTTTGACAACCAAGCACAATTTCACTCTCGCAAATACCTTTTACACCTGATCAAGCAGATTCCTGGTAATGGAAGTCACGTATTTGAAAATACAAGAGTACTGAAGGTCGATGAAGATACTCTTTGTCAAGTTACTACTGACAAGGGAATTATTCAGGCACAGGATGTCATAGTTACAACCAATATTCCCATTACCGATGAAGGATTATTCTTTGCTAAAACTTACCCCAAACGTTCTTACATCATTGGTGCGCGGATTGCAGAGCAGAAAGCACCTGTGGGAATGTACATCGGTTCAGGAGAAAAATACTACTCTATTCGGACTACTCCTGACAAGAATGGCTTATTGCTACTTGTTGGTGGCGGCGGTCATCAAGTGGGAACAGTGGAGAATACTGAAGAGAAATATCTAGATTTAGAAAATTATGCCCGTTCTCACTTTGATATCGATTCCATTGACTATCGTTGGTCTACTCAAGATTTTGTATCTTTTGACAAGATACCTTATGTAGGAAAATTAACTCCTCTAAGCAAGCATACCTTTGTGGCAACTGGGTTTAGTCTGTGGGGCATGACTCAAGGAACCTTGTCTGGAATGATACTTTCAGACCAGATTTTAGGCATTGAAAATCCTGCGGCTGATTTGTACGATTCAACCCGCGCAACTCCTTTTCTCACTCCACAAGGTATAAAGCAAAACTTGGAAGTTGGCGCTCATTGGGTAGGCGATCGCCTCAAGGGATTGAATAAATCTCTGCAAGATGTGGCTATCGGTGAAGGAAAGCTAGTCACTGTCGATGGTGATAAAGTTGCCGCTTACCGAGATGAAACAGGAGAAATACACGCTGTTTCTGCGGTGTGTTCTCACTTGGGTTGTGTTGTTGCTTGGAACAGTGCCGAGAAAAGTTGGGACTGTCCCTGTCATGGTTCACGTTTCAGTTGCAATGGGGAAGTTTTACACGGACCGACAGTGAAAGATTTAAAGAAATTTTAGCTTTAACAATTGCCTACTAAGGGTTTCATCATTTCTTACCTGTTTGCAGACGCGCTTTTATACCTTGTGTCACCTGAGCTTCTTCTTCCTTACTGGAATTAACCATTTTCATCAAGTGCTGATTTAGATAACTTTGCGCTGAGATATACAAACTTTCCCAAATCTCTTGATTGCGGCTGATTTTTGTGCCGACTGTATTACCTGCTGTTTTCTCTGATACCAAGTATTTGCGGAAATAGTTATTCCACAGATGTTGCAGAAAGTCTTCGGCAAATTCGTTAAATGGCAGAATCCATTTATAGTCCTTGTCCAAAAATACCCGATAGGACGCAATTATTGGTAATGCCAGGTCAGTTGGCGCACCAAACCCAAAAGAATACTTGCTGTCAGGCAACAACGTGGTTTTACGTATATCAATTGAGGCTAAATCGTTGTTACCTTTTCTTCTAGGGTTGCTGATATGTTCTTGGATTATTTCGTAGAGTCTTTGCTCTATCCACAGAGCATGAGTCAAGAGAGGCAGCAAGGCGGTTAATCTTTCCCTTTCTGCGTCTGTAATGTTACTTGGAAGACTCATCCCTGCTGGGTGTTTGGTTCGTTTATTGCCGTCGGGGTTGTATTTATTTCTGTCGAGGCAGTAAAGCAGCTTGAGCAAATGGGTAACATTGCACTGGGCGTTTCTAGGAGCGCCGCTTTGATTCTGGTAATAAGCGATGCGGAATTTCCTATCTTCTTTCTGTTCTAACTGAGCTAAATACTGCTTGATGAATTTGTAATCACCCCTGGCGTTGACTTTGGAGCGAGAATCTACTGGTGTTGTAGTATTTGAAGCTAGGGCTATATCTTTGGCTGATTCTTCACTCAATCCGATGTGGATGGTAACTTTTACTCTGGCTTGACTTAAATTGTAGTTATAATTTTTCGCTTGCTCAAAAGCTAAAACTGTGTGCCCTCCGTTGATAATGCCATCACTACCTCCCTCGTTAGCTTCTAAGACTTCCAGCTCTAGTTCAGTTTTGTTTTTGACAGGTTTAGCAATATTAGCTGACAGAACGATTCCACTGTGGCGAGAGAAGAATTTTTCGGGTTCGGTCGTTAGTGAGTCGAAGATTTGTCTGTAGGTCGCGCTTTTACGGTTGGGTTCGCGGATGTTCGGTTCTAGCGGCAGGTCTATAGGGAAGCTGTCTACATGGGCGGTGGCGATGATGCAGTTTGGGTTGGCTTGAATATAGTTATCTATCTTGATGTTCCAAGTCTTGGGCATAGTTTGTTTTTAGCCAAGTGTCAAATTTCATATTAACCCTACTCTTGAGCTAGAGATACCGGATTTATCTGGAGGGACGATTGAAGAAGAATTCAGCTATTCTGAATTCAGTAATCAGAACTCAGACGTTCGCGGACTCGCTCTAAGCGTTGCCATGCCGTAAAGCCTGCGGCATAGCTACGCTTAGGGCGCAGCCTCTCTAAGAGTTGGCTTTACGCTGCGCTATCCGCTTTTTCGTACAGAACTCATTCTGTTAGCGGATAGCTAAGGTTTAGTCCATTCTGACTCCTGACTTCTGACTCCTGAATTCTGTTCGATAAAAAATATATGAGATTGCCCAAGAAGAGTACATTAAATATACGCAAACTACGGTACTAGAGATAACATTGGATAGAAATTGAAAACTCTTTTTAAATGTATTACATGAAATGCCAATTGTTATTAAAAACTTTATTTACACAGATAAAAGTAGGCCATTGGTGGGTAAGTGCATTATTGTGGATGAGTTTAGCTACCCCAAGTCAAGCATCTGTAATACTGCGAATAGCAATCGAGAGGGGTGTTAATCAGGTAACAGTTGGCAGTTCTACAACTGCGTTGGTTAAAGATAGTACTGGTCATACTCTCGGACAATTACCAGCAATGAGTTCATTTTATGCCTCTTCAGTTCCAGGCGGTGTGGCTTTAGATAAATGGCAGTCTGGTTTATTTTGGATTGAACCCACAGGTAAGGGATTCGTTTACATTGGCGAACACTGGTATCGAGGCAGAACTCTTGTTGTGCCAACAGAGAAAGGACTAACCGCCGTTAACTGGGTTGATGACCAAGAGTATCTCTACAGTGTTGTTGGTGGCGAAATGGATACTGAGTGGCCTGCTGAAGCTTTGAAAGCACAAGCAGTTGCCGCCCGGACTTTTGCTTTCTATGAGCTAATTCCACCAAACAAAGAAGGATTATTTACATTCGGAAAAATCTCTGGTTGCTTGAGTTGAGGAATCAAATTTCTCTGTATAATGACTTTACTTGGATAGTTAGCCAATAAATAATTCCAATCCATTGCTGGCTCTAAATGACTTTTATTATCATTAAATATTTGAGATTTGATGCTAGCCGCTAAACTGGGCGATGTAATTAACATAGTACTCATAATAGTTAGTAAAAAAAAGCGTAAGTTCATAGAGTTATTTTTCGGATAAATTTATTTATTCGACAGCTTTTTAGATTGATACAGAACACCTATAATCTGCTCAAAGCATAGTTAGATTTGTTTATAATGTCAATATCTGTACAGACTCTGTTCGTCACTCAAATAGAACTATTATTATATTGTTTATTTGGGATATTAGTCATTGACAGCTAATCTGTAATGATGATTAAAAGACTATTACATACCTAATTGACAAAAATGTTACAAAGTGATGACGAAAATGTGTTTTATTTACATAATTGTATGAAACTCAGCCAAACCTCTTCTAGAAAGTATAGGTCTTCTAAATATGAACAAGATCCTCTGACACGAATAGTAGACTAACTAAGACAGGGGTTTTTATTAGAGTCCTCAACAGAATAAATCTTAACCTAATAAATTAGATGGTAAGCAATCGCACTCTTGGCAATACATAAATAGATAGCTATACTTTGTCTGAAGTTTAGCAGATAAAAGTTTAACTTCCAATCATCATGGTGACTGATTATTTGACTATTTAAGGGAATTTTACGTGATCAATAATAAGCAAATTCTTTGGACTCAAGGCAAATTAATTGGGCTGCTTATCTTATGTGGTGCTTTTAGTCTGAGTTTAATCATATTGAGCAAAATAAATCGTTTTCAGTTGGAATCAAAACAAACTCTAAATCTAAATAATGTCGCAGCAAATCTCGGAACTCAACAGCGAGTTGAGGAATTCAAGACAGCGATGCTTAAAAGTTGGCAGGGGGAAGCAAAAGTAAAGGGTTTTTCTGACTCTATTCCATCAAGTTTTCAAGGTGCGATAATTGAATCAGCAAAACTCTCTCCCGAACAGAAAGTCATTGCTCTCACCTTTGATGATGGCCCTTGGCCTGAAAGTACAGCACAAGTATTAGATATCCTGAAAAAAAATCAGATCAAAGGGACATTTTTTGTGGTTGGAGAGAATGTCAAAAATTTTCCTAACTTACTCAAGCAGGAGATTGCTGAAGGTCATGTCATTGGCAACCACACTTGGCATCATTGGTATCAATTCTTGAGTCTACAAGCCGCTGCTTATGAAATTGATCGCACCGAAGATATTATTTTTAAAACTACAGGCTTAAAAACAAATTTATTTCGACCACCCGGAGGAGTGATGCATAATGGCGTAGTTGACTACGCTAGAAATAGTAAATACGCTATTATTTTGTGGTCATCTGACTCTGTAGACTATTCCCGTCCTGCTGTTCCCAAATTAATCGGCAATGTATTCAGAGAGGCAAAACCTGGTGGAATTGTATTGATGCATGATGGTGGTGGTAATCGTTCTAGGACTGTACAGGCTTTACCAGAAATTATTGCCAATTTTCGCAATCAGGGCTATCGCTTTGTCACCATCCCCGAACTCTTACAAATTCAAGATAAAAACCAAAAATTCATCGCAAATAAAAAATAAAGTAACCCTCTAGGCGATACCGATGATGAACGGTTTCCACTGCCAGCAAGTGAGCCAGATTTTCAGTCAGCTACTGGGGTTATTGCCCTAGATGAATTAGAACACCGTCCACTGATGAATGAACGCTTTCCCCAATGGGCAGATGCTATCGAATACTGGCTAGTTCACGATATCGATAAAACCTCGGCTATAGTTGCCCTTGGGCAAATTGAGAAACATATATTGCAACTTATAGAACAACTGGCTCAAAGTTAGTAACTCTCTTGAAGGCGATCGCCCCTTTCCTCTTGTATTGACTCACCCAAATTCAACCAAGAAATATCACTTATGTCGAATTCATCAAATATCAACAGTAACTCTATTCCTGACAAACTAGAGTCAGGTAAGAATAGAGAGCAAATTTTCCAAGAATTTCTCGTACTTGCTAATAGTCCAGATGCGACTGCTGACAACCCAGCATTATTGTATAAAGGTGTGCAGAATTCGCCCGTACCAAAAACTTCAATCTGTAATCTGCAATTTTCAATCTCCAATCTTCTCAGTCAATCGCTCCTCTAATAAGGTGTCCTACAGGAGATAGCTACATCGTCGATTTGTATCCATGAATCCTTATTGTTACCCCATAGTCCGACGTAAAATAAGATGGAATTAGAGACGGGACGATAAAAATCAAAAGTATAGAAATTGTAATTTTTGTTATCTGAGTTGACAGGGCTAGCTCCCAACTTAAGCTCTTTAATCACGTTACCTACACTACCATCGCTATTGGTTTGGCGTACAGACATATAACCATCAGTCAACGTCTCTGATGTTCTTAACCATGCTTGTGCTGTACATAAGCTGCCTGTAGGTGCTGACGGACTAAGTTCTTTATTGACAGCGTTCCACCCTGTAGTGTTCCTTACCCAAAGATTACCCTGTCCTTTGTGTGCCAAGTTCTTTCCATAGTCTAATGAATTTAGGGGCATCGCTCAAAACCTTGAGGCAAAAAATCACCCAGCTATATCCTTCCCGCTTTTATAGTTCATAGCTCTGGGTTTCCTCTTGCCTATAGGGACTACTTTCGATTGCTTGGGAGGTTGAGGAGGGCGGCATTTCTCGCAATATAGAGGTCTAACTCCAAAGGTTTCTCGTTGTGTGGGTTGTTCACACTGCTTACACACGAAGTTGAAAACGCGAGTATGAATTTCCCGCTTGTGCGCTCTGACGGTGTACTCTCGGACATCGATTGTTTTGCTGGACATTGATTAGTTTTTTAAGTTGCTATTTATAAATATAGTTTCTTGTTTTTGACTAATAGTATAGCCAGAGCATCATCTTCATGATTAAAACAAGGATAATTGCCCTGGGGAAATATTACCTTTACGTCCGCGATGATCGTAGAGGGGAAAATCAATCTAATTAATTAAGATACTCCAAAATATCACTTTTTTGACGGCGAAGAATAGAGAGCGCTTTATGTTCAAGCTGGCGAATTCGTTCTCGGCTTAAGTTAAGCCGTTCTCCAATTTGAGTTAAGCTCAGTTGATGGTCATTTTCTAGCCCGAAACGCAGAGTTATTACTTCTCGTTGTATTGGAGCTAAGGATGCTAGTAACTCTTTAATATTCTGGCGCATCAATGAATAATTTAATTCTTCCAAAGGGGAAATCTTTTCGTCAGCTAAAAGTTCGCTTAATTCTGTTTCTTGTTCATTTCCAACACGCATTTCTAGCGAAACTAACTTTCGGTCTGCTTGAATATATTCTCGAACCTGCTCTGGTTTAACCTTTAATTCTTCAGCAATTTCTACTACAGTTGGTTTTCGACCCAACGACTGGGATAATTCCCGTTGTATTTTCTTGATTTTATTCAGTTTTTCGTTGATATGAATCGGCAAACGAATAGTTCGTGATTGTTCTGCAATCGCACGTGTGATTGATTGAGTAACCCACCAATAGGCATAAGTTGAAAGTTTGTAGCCCTTGTTTGGATCAAACTTTTCAACGCCACGGTATAAACCGAGTGTACCTTCCTGGATCAGATCAAGAAATTCTAAGTTTCGGTTCTGGTACTTTTTAGCGATCGCCACC
>NZ_JABXKI010000203.1 GCF_017115095.1 Nostoc sp. NMS4
TGAAACACCAGTAATTAGCACTACATCACCTGAGATTATTCAACAAGCGATCGCACCAACAATTAGCACCACATCATCTGAGATTACTGAAACTGCAAGTATTTTCAGGAAAATTATTGACAATGAACAAACAGTAGAATCAGAACTTCCCTTTCTGATAACAAATCCTGAAATATCAAACTTTGTTGATACCTCAGATAATCCAAGCTCCCCACAAAATCAGGTAATCACACCACCTGAAGTTGAGCCAAATACGACCATTAAAAATTTGCCAGCACCTAAAGGTTATGCTACTGGTGGTCATGTGAAAGACTCCCACGTTGAAAATCGTCAGCAGATAGCGCCCTCTGATACAGTACCTGCAATGCTTACGCCTGGGGAGTTTGTAATTAATACCAGGGATGCACAGAGAAATTTACCTCTATTACGTCACATCAACACTGGTGGTACACTGGAGGATATTGTCCTTCCAAGTTTACAGACACCCAATCCCAGAGAACCAGAACCGAAAACTTCTTCAGAGACTCCGACTAAAGTCGATTCTTTTCTAGACACTTCATTACAGCTCAAAAACGCTGAGACTCACTCACTTCAGATATCCAATTCTCGAATTCTTTCTTCCTTGGGGTTGAATATTGGAAAACAGAAGCTTTCCATCCTGAAATCTCCACAGCTTAATACTCTTCAAAATAAACCAATTGATGTAAGTCAACCTTTACCTCAATACTCGTCGCCTACCATGATTTTCCGAAAACCAAATTCCACCAGCACTAACACACCTTCCCAAGGATCAAACACACCTTCTCAATGGTCAAGCGTGGAAGATTTACTAAATGGAAATGTGGAATCTAACAAGCAAAATTCCGAATTTTCTCCTTTTTCAACATCATCATCAGAATCGCCACAAGCTTTTGCTAGACACGTTGCTGCACCTAGAGGCTTTGCTGATGGTGGAGAAGTAACTCCATCCGACACATCTAGAGACATACAACCAGTAACTGAGACAATAGAGAATACTAATTCGTCTTCTGAAAAAAATACTCAAGATCACACGGCTGAACTTGAAGCTCTAGCCCGTGAAATTTATCACAGATTACGGCAAAGGATAGAAATTGAGCGAGAGCGTTATGGCGGTAATTCAGGTAAATTCCCTTGGTAAATTTCCATTCAATAATTAATTTTCGGAGGAATACTTAAATGGCAAGTCTAGAATTTCCAGGTTTCACATCAATTATACAACAAATTACTGATCATCAAAAACCTCAATGGCAACTTCAGAAAGCCAAACTTATAGCTTATAACAAAGAAGCGCCAGATATTGAATTAATGTATAATCCCACAGACATTAGTTTTACTCGCACTGTTAGGTGGGAAAGTAAGCAAGGTAATAGAGGAACTACTCTACTTCCTAAGGTAAATTTTTCTGGAGTTGAACCTTACACTTTCACACTGAAACAGTTAGTATATGATACTTACGAAACAAAAAAGTCGGTTATGGAAAAGTATATAAACAACATTAAGAAAGGTGTGGAAAGTATTGATACAACAGATGATAGTCGTCCACCTGTTTATATATTCACATGGGGAACAGACTATTTTTATTGTGTAATCACGAGTCTAACTTACACTTTAAATATGTTTCTGAGTGATGGTACACCAGTCAGGGCACTGGTAGATATAGCCTTGCAAGAAGTAGATCAGATAAACCTGCCTGGAGGAAAACAATCAGCTGCTCAAGACCAACTGAGTCGGCTAAATCAAAGCACAGGAAAGTTGTTTAACTAAAGCTCGACAAGAGATAAACATTAATTTATCTCTTATTGGTCATTAAAGAAGACTCTGAACATTTCATAGTTACAAAATAATAGTTATGCCTACAAAAAGTGAAAACCCTTATTTAAGCGACCTTAAAATCCAGATAGATAGGATAACCGTTTCTAATGAATTTATGAAGGACGTGTTGCAAATGACAGTAGAAGAAAGCCTTCATTTGCCAGCAATGTTTACTCTAGTAATACAGAATAGGTATAGTCCTACATCTGACAAACCAGAAAGCCAACCTTGGCGATATGACAAGTTGCTTCAGATAGGGAAAAAAGTGAATTTGGGTTTTGGAATGAGTACTACTCTAGATCCTAATTTTAAAGAGCAAATACAAAAGTTACTGATTGAAGGCGAAATTACAGGGATGGAAGTTCACTTCAATGAAAAATCTGAAGCTGATATCATTGTTCGCGGCTATGATATTTCCCATCGCCTTCACAGAGGTCGTTATAATCGTACTTTTACAAAGCAACGTGATAGCCAGATAGTCAGAACAATAGCTGAAGAAGTAGGGATAAAAATTGGTAATATAGAAACAACTACCACAATCCATGAGCATGTCTTCCAAGAAAACCAAACTAATATGGAGTTTTTGCGCGAAAGGGCTGCCCGGATTGGTTTTGAACTATTTGTTGCCGATGGCGAAATAAATTTTTGTCAACCAACATCTGAGGGAAATTTATCACTAAAATGGCGAGTTGATATTAATAGATTTAGTGTTCGCGTCACCAGTGCTGAACAGGTGAATTCTGTGCAAGTACGTGCCTGGGACTATGAGAATAAAAAAGTGATTATCGGAAAAGCTACCACAGAAGAACAACTAACTGAAACAGGTAATAATCTAGGAAGTACTACCAGTACTGTATTTCCCAATCTTAAGCCCTACGAAATGACTGTTGTCGATAAACCAGTTACCGACCAAGCAAAAGCAGACATTATGGCTAAGGCTCTGTGTGATGAACTGGGAGGAGAATTTGTTTATGCAGATGCCAGCGCAGAGGGTACTCCTGATATTCGTCCACGACGAGTTATTAGTCTTGAGGGTGTGGGCGATCGCTACAGTGGGGACTATTATGTTACAGAAACCCGCCATTTCTACACTAACCGGGTTTATTACACTGATTTCAGCGTGCGGGGACAACGTTCTGGTGACTTATTCACAACTATATCTACACAAAAACGCTTACAGCCATCCGAAACTTTATTAGTCGGAATTGTCACTGATAACAAAGACCCACAGAGTTTGGGTAGAGTCAAGGTCAAGTTTCCCACACTCACAGAACTACATACAACTGACTGGGCGAGAATCGTCGCTTTAGGAGCAGGGACGAATAGAGGTTTCGACTGTTTACCAGAGGTAGACGATGAGGTATTGGTAGGTTTTGAGCATGGCGATATCCACCGTCCCTACATAATTGGCGGAGTATGGAACGGGATAGATACACCACCGGAAGAGACGGCTAACTCAGTTACGGCGAAGGGTCTTGTAAGATTACGCACCTTTAAAACTCGTGAAGGTCATACTCTACAGTTTATCGAAGAGGATGCATCAAATAGTAAAACAGGTATTCGCCTACAAACTAAATATGGTCACGAAATCTATCTCAATGATAGTGAAAAGTGTATAGTGATTCAAACCCCAAGCGGTCATATAATCAAAATGGACGACACAGCCCCAATTCCATCTGTTTCAGTGGAATCAAAAGGTAATCTGTCATTAGATGCTCTTGGAAATATAGACATTACAGCCGGGGGCGAGATTACAGTCAAAGGTGCGATGATTCACCTTAATTAATTACTAAATAATTACCTAGCTTGCTTCTCGCCATTCGCATCCTCTTCAACCTCGACCTTTGGCGAATAGGCTTAAACCTCCTGTGCCGATATCTTTGAAGATATCCATGCAACAGTTGTCTAAGTGTCTAGATATGGTTTATGGTGGCAATAGAGACTATTTAGGGGCAGGTTTAGCTTATCCACTGCATTTAAGTGTGCAAGGTGGCATACAAGTTAGCCGTGAAGATCAAAAAGTTAAAGAATCTATTTGGATTATTCTCCGCACAGGAGTAGGTGAGCGGGTTTATCGACCTACCTTTGGTTCGCGCTTGTCAGAACTGGCGTTTGCAACTTTGAATAGCGATACTTTACTGCGAATCCGTCTTTATGTCTTGGAAGCCTTAGAAGTTTGGGAACCACGCATTATTATCGATGAAGTTATCGTCGATCCCGACCCTGTACGTGGCAGAGTGGACATCATCATCAATTATCGACTCAAAAATAGTCCCAATATTTATAGTTTTGTTTATCCTTATTATTTGGCTTCAGCCGGGGAGTAATCGTAATTACGAATTACGAATTACGAATTATTAAATCTGTCACATTCTTTTTTAAAATTAGTATGGAATTTGACTTTTTACCGAAATTACCTTCTTCCAACTTAGACGATCGCAGCTTCGATGATTTGGTAGAAGAATGTATTATGCGTATTCCTCGCTACTGTCCAGAATGGACAGACCACAACCTCAGCGACCCAGGAATTACGCTAATTGAGTTATTTGCTTGGTTAACTGACCAGATGTTGCTCAGATTTAACCAAGTACCTCGAAAAAATTATATAGCTTTCTTAGAATTACTGGGTATTCATCTCCAACCTGCCGCCCCAGCCCGCACGGAATTAACTTTCTATTTAAGCGCTGTACTATCTAAAGCCTTCACTATTCCAGCCGGATTAGAAGCCTCAACTATCCAAACTGAAACCACAGAAAGCATTACCTTTAGTACAGATTCTCCTTTAGTTATTGGCAAACCCCGCATACAGCACTTCTTAACTGCCCAAACCGCCGAAGACATTCCCCAATCTCTGCGAGAAAGAGTCACAACTACATGGACTCGTCAGACTAACGGTTTCTGGACAGGTGATGAACAGCCGATATTTGAAGAGGAACCCCAGCCTGGTAACTGCTTTTATTTAGCGATCGCATCTGACGATCCTCTAGATGGTAATGTTCTAGATATTACTTTTCAAGGAGCCGCCGCTACACCTGCTGGTATTAACCCCAATCAACCGCCTCGGAAGTGGGAAGCCTGGGATGGAGAACATTGGCAACCAGTTTTATTACAAGAGTCAGACGATAAAACTCGCGGCTTCAGTTTTTATGAACTCGCTGAACAGGGTGGTAGCCCGTCTCAAGGAGCAGATGTCCGTCTACATTTACCGCAAAATTGGCCTGTTACCAACTTTACTTCTTACCGGGGTCGTTGGCTACGCTGTAGTTTTACTCTGACAGAAACAAATCAATCTGGTTACAATCGTCCACCAAGGATTATTGGTTTGGCAGTGCAATCAATTGGCGGTACAGTACGGGCTAGTCACAGTACTTTGATTCAGGATGAGCGGCTAGGAATCAGTGATGGTAAACCCGGACAGACTTTTGAATTACAAAACGCACCGATTTTAAAACGCAAAGAAAATGAATATATCTTAGTTACTCCCTCTGGTGGATTGCCTCAGAAGTGGACTGAGGTGAGAGATTTTGCTGATTCTGGGCCAGAAGACTTTCATTACACCATCGATTCCATCACTGGTATAATTCAATTTGGGCCGCTGATTCTGGAACCTAGCCAACTTAAACAACAAACACGAGTGCGAGGGCGAATTCAGCAACCATCACTAAATGACACATCTGTACAAGTTCTGGAAAATAACCAGTCGGAACACCAATATGGGGCGATTCCTCCCCGTGGCTCAGAAATTAAAATGGTTGCTTATCGTAGAGGCGGTGGTAGAAAAGGTAATGTTCAAACTGGAACAATCCAGTTTTTGAAGTCTGCGTATCCATACATTACTAGTGTGGTCAATCGTGTACCAGCAATCAATGGGGCAGATGCCGAATCACTAGAACAGGCTGTGATGAAGGCTCCCCGCATCCTCCGCACACGCGATCGCGCCGTCACTGCCGAAGATTTTGAAGTTTTAACTCAACAGGCGGGTGCTGGTGCGATCGCTCGCGTCCGGTGTTTGCCAGCAAATTCTCAAAGACAAGCTGGTATAGTTAGTTTACTGGTAGTACCTTATGCAAATACCGATGCGATCGCTCAAGGCGATGGCATAGCACCAGCAGAATTTGCCCTCAGTAATGCCCTACAAGATCAAATTTTGACTTACTTAGATGAAAGACGCTTATTAGGGGTACAAATAGAGTTACAAGAACCGAATTATGTAGGTGTTTCTGTGCAGACAGAAGTTGCTTTAGAGCCAGCATACAACAATCCTTTTGCCAGCGAAGAAATTCGCCAGAATTTAAGGCGATCGCTATATAAATATTTAAATCCCTTAACTGGCGGAATGGACGGCAAAGGTTGGCCTTTTGGGCGACCAGTTTATACATCCGATATTGTGGCATTACTGCAACAAACCCCAGGCGTGCGTCATTTAGGCCCCGTCCTGCTGTTTCCCATCCGCAAGCAAGGAGAAAATTGGCGACGACAACCATCCCCAGAACAATTGATTGATCCAGGTTCGGAAGGTTTGATATGTTCTTGGGCTGATACAAATCTGCGTTCAAATCACGACATTCAAATAATTCGTAATTCGTAATTCGTAATTCGTAATTCGTAATTTGTCAGTAGTTATTCTCCTCCCAGTCCCCAATCCCCAATCCTATGGTTCAAAGTCGCTCTAGTCCAGCCGTAAGCATTCAATTAACGCCAATGCAAATTCCCGAAGCTTTACCTGTGGCAGGTTTAGCATTTGCAAATGCCGAAAACATGGATGTGGCTGGACGTAGTTTACTTTTACATCCTGGACATCCCAGCGAGATGATTGTGCAAGTGCAAAACTTAGAACAACGTCCTTTGCGGGTAAGCTTAAGCGTTGAAGGAAACTTCCCGACTGAATGGTGTCAGATTGGCACAGAAGGCAGTGAAATACCGCCTCGCGGACAAATGGATGCTGTTCTCTACTTCTCAATTCCCGATACTTTTTTTGAAGATCAAGAAGCGATTTCCCCTGGAAAAAAAGACAAACTAACACTAAATTTTCGTAGTCAAGTTACTCTACATATAGACTCAGGTACTGGCAACGAACAAATCCAGAGAAGCGAGCATTTCGATTTATACGTCCGTCCCTACACCGCCTACATGGAATTCTTGCCAATTTTGTATCGGGAAGTTGACTTTATTGGTCGCTTCATGAAAATATTTGAGCAAGCTTTTCAACCAATAGTTAATAGTTACAATGTCATGTGGGCAAATCTCGATCCCTTGACAGCACCGGAAGCATTACTACCCTTTATGGCTCATTGGGTTGCTTGGCAAGTAGATTCTGTTTGGGATCTCCAGCAACAACGGCGTTTAATTCGTCGAGCCGTAGAACTTTATCGCTGGCGGGGAACTCGGAAAGGATTGCGTCTCTACTTGCATCTTTATACAGGTTTACCGCTAGACGAAGATTTACCAAATGAAGCTGATAAACATATTAGTATTACAGAACCTTTTGGCCCAAGTTTTATTATCGGAGATGCACAATTAGGAAATGCAGTTTTGGCAGGTGGACAACCATATCATTTTATAGTACGTTTACGTTCAAATATTTCTAGTGGCATCATCAACGAAGAACTTATTCAAAGAATCATAGAACAAGAAAAACCAGCTTTTTGCACTTATGAATTATCTATCGAAAATCCAAATAATTCGTAATTAGGGCTAACGCACCATGAATGATTAAAATTGCATTACTACATCTAATTTAAAATACCAAATAAAATAGGTAGTATTATTTGAAATTCCTATAACAAATTTTTAATCCAAAATCGTTCGACTGAGCGTAGTCGAAGTCCAAAATCTAAAATCCCAAATTGCTATGTCCCATCCTTTTCCACCTCCACCAATAAAATCCCTTGAACGCCTACAAGCCGCAGACGGTTTACTAATAAATGCGGAACGCTGGCGTACAGCCCATGATTACCACCGTAATCGGCAAAATGCCCAATATCAAAGTTTAAATCAACCAGGAATTGTCTGCGGTTTAGGTGTGCGAGATGTGACTGCTCCAAGTCAAGTAGAGGCTAGATATCGAGATGGACGTTGGGTACAAATTCAACCTGGTATTGCTATTGATTTAGCAGGTAATTTAATTGTTATACCTACCTCTTATGATTTTCCCATCGATCTAGAAGTAGCAAGTTCTGAAGCGCTCATGATCTACTTAGTAGTTAGCTATGTAGATCCTGATGAATTACGACGCGGACAGCAAAGAGATATTGTTCAAGAAACTTATCGAATTGACCAAAGAAACTCGACACCACTCAGTTCAGAAATAGAAATATGTCGGATACTTCTGCAAGCAGGACATACTGAAATTACTCAACCTGCGGATGCTTTCTTTCCGGGATATAACAATGTTGATTTGCGCTATCGCCGTCCTGCACAAATGCGCCCCCAAGCACTTGTATGTATGGCTCAGGCCAATCATAGCGATCCCGAATATGCGCGGAATTTTTTCAGCCTTTCGTATTTGTTACAAGCAGTAGAACCCCTATATCCAAGTTTGCGAGGGGCTGATGAACCAGGTCAAGTTTCTTTAGCAGAAAATATCCAAGACTATGACATACTTTATCTTACAGGTGGACAAGCCATATCTTTAAATAGTCTTGAATTTGAATCCCTCAGAAATTATTTAAATTTAGGTGGTGTGCTTCTAGTTGATGCGCCAACAAATGCTAATCCTCTGATTGAGAGTACTCAAGCTTTGGCACAACAGTTAGAAAGTCCTTTAAGACCATTAGAAGAATTGCAACGGAGTCATCCTTTAAGGACAAAACCTTTCTTATTTGCTGCCTTGCCAATGGTTAATCAACAACAAATTAAACTTTTAATCGGTGGAGGAATTATTTTAGTGATTGGAGATTTAGCAACTGCTTGGGGACTAGATAGAGATTTGAGTTTACCCAGATTGACCATTCGTACAGCTCAGGAATTAGGGATTAATATTCTCCACTATGCTTGGAAACGGCGACAGTTAATTGGGTTGCAACAAGAGGATAATTCCGGGCAGTGGTGAAAAACTCGAATTTCCTAACATTTTAACCACATTGCGTAATTCCCCATCCCTCTACTCTACAGGGTGGGGATGTAGAAACCCCACCCTCAACGTAGTAGGGTGGGGTAGTTCATTAATTTATTTAGTTAGTAGCGATCGCTGATTACAACCTAGCTAGACATCGCTTTTTATATTAAGACCACCGTATATTAATGACAATGCGCTTTTTTGGTCAGGTTAGCCAGTAAATTAGAAGTAGGGCGTAAAAAAATAAACTCAATGAAAGCGATGTCTAACGACAAGCCGCAACGCATCTGCGCTTCTGAACTCGCATCTATCGTCGGTGAAGAAAATGCTATTTGCCTTGGGGAAAATATCGAACTCAATCAGCAAAAACGTATTCAACAGGCTATAGCTTCTGGAAATTCACCCAGTTGTATTGTCTATCCCCGCAGCCAAGAACAGCTAGGCGCAGTTATTAGTAAGGCTGACACAAATAACTGGCGCGTCCTTCCCTGTGGTAGTGGCAGTAAACTTAGCTGGGGTGGTTTAGTTAAAGACATTGATGTTGTAGTTAGTACAGAACGTATCAACCAACTAATTGAACACGCTGTTGGCGATTTGACTGTAACCGTAGAAGCTGGGATGAAATTTTCCGATCTCCAAGCACTTTTGGCAAAGTCGCGGCAATTTCTCGCCCTTGACCCCACAGCGCCAGAGTCAGCAACCATTGGCGGTATTGTTGCCACAGGTGATACAGGTTCTCTGCGGCAACGTTATGGTAGTGTACGCGACCAGTTACTAGGTATTACCTTTGTCCGTGCTGATGGACAAATCGCCAAAGCTGGAGGAAGAGTAGTTAAAAATGTCGCCGGATATGACTTGATGAAGTTGCTTACAGGGTCTTATGGCACATTAGGCTTTATTAGTCAACTAACTTTTCGCCTGTACCCCCTAGCAGAGGCATCGGGGACGGTGGTACTAACTGGTAAAGCTGAGGCTGTATCTCAAGCAGCTGATATCCTTCGAGGTTCGGCGTTAACACCAGTCCAGGCAGATTTGCTATCAACCAAATTGGTGTCTAGTTTAGGATTGGGTGAAGGACTAGGATTAATCGCCCGTTTCCAAAGTATTAGTGAGAGTGTTAAAGAACAGTCAAACCGAGTTTTGGAAGTTGGGCAAAAGTTGGGTTTAAATGGGGCAATTTTTGCCGATGGTGATGAAGCTAATCTATGGCAGAGATTGCAAGAACGAATACATACTACTGCTACAGAATCCGTAATTACCTGCAAAATAGGAGTGTTACCTACTGCGGCTGTGGAAATTTTGACTCAGGTGGAGTTGGGTTTAATTCATATTAGTAGTGGTTTAGGTTTGTTACAATTAGAGAGTAAAAATCAAGTTTTGAAAATCCGCAATGAGTTATGCTTTACTGGAAGCAATCGCACTCAAAATAATAGAGGTTTTTTAACAATTTTGTCAGCACCAAAGGCGGTTAAAGAACAAATAGATGTTTGGGGTTATACGGGAAATGCTTTGCCGTTGATGCGCCGTATTAAGGAACAGTTTGATAGTAAAAATATTTTAAGTCCTGGTCGGTTTGTAAGTGGAATTTAGTTTTAAGAAAACTAACCGCAAAGGACGCAAAGGACGCAAAGGAAGGAAAAGAATTAATTATGCAAGTTTCAGAAAATTCTGTTAATAATACGGCTAGTTTAAAGAATTTGAAGGGCTTTGATGTCAATCATCCGCCTGACCCGAAGTTAATTGATAGTTGTGTACATTGTGGATTTTGTCTCTCGACTTGTCCCAGTTATCGGGTGCTGGGTAAGGAGATGGATTCTCCTAGAGGACGCATCTATTTAATGGATGCAATTAATGAGGGTGAAATTGCTCTCAATACGGCAACAGTAGAACATTTTGATTCTTGTTTAGGATGTCTTGCTTGTGTGAGTACTTGTCCTTCTGGCGTGCAGTATGACAAGTTAATTTCTGCAACTCGTCATCAAATTGAACGGAATTATCCCCGCAGTTTGCCAGATCGATTTTTTCGTCAACTGATATTTTCTTTGTTTCCCTATCCCAATCTTTTACGGATTTTATTAGTTCCGTTATTGGTTTATCAAAAATTGGGATTGCCTAAATTATTTCGGACTACGGGTTTACTCAATAAAATATCGCCCCGTTTGGCAGCAATGGAATCAATTCTGCCAGAAATTACTCTCAAATCTTTTCAAGATAATTTTCCGACTGTGATTCCTGCTAAAGGTAAGAAGCGATACCGAGTCGGGGTAATTTTGGGTTGTGTCCAAAGGCTGTTTTTCTCCCCCGTGAATGAAGCGACAGTGCGAGTTTTAACAGCGAATGGTTGTGAAGTTGTGATTCCCAAATCTCAAGGTTGTTGTGCAGCACTTCCCGAACACCAAGGACAAACAGAACAGGCGAAAGCTTTAGCAAGGCAGATGATTGATAGTTTTGCTAAGACGGATGTAGATTTCGTAATTATTAATGCTGCTGGTTGCGGTCATACTTTAAAAGAGTACGGTCATATTTTAGAAGATGACCTAGAATATCGGCAAAAGGCAAAGGATTTTGCCGCTAAGGTTAAAGATGCTCAAGAATTTTTGGCAACTGTTGGCTTAACAACAAAACTATCGCCGCTTACTGATAAACCATTGAATCTAGTTTATCAAGATGCTTGTCATTTATTACATGGACAAAAGATTAGTGTCCAACCACGCCAGATATTGCGACAAATTCCAGGGGTGAAGTTGAGAGAACCAATAGATGCAGCTTTGTGTTGTGGCAGTGCTGGGGTTTATAATATGCTACAACCAGAAGTTTCTGAAGAATTGGGTCAGCAAAAAGTGCAGAATTTATTGAATACTGGTGCTGAGTTAATTGCTTCTGCTAATCCGGGGTGTACTTTACAAATTACTAAACATTTGCAGTTGCAAGGTAAGAAGATTTCAGTTATTCACCCGATGGAGTTGTTAGATTATTCAATTCGCGGTGAAAAATTGAAATTGTAGACATCTTGTTATTGCTTTTAAACAAGTTTTTCCGAAATAGTTGCTTTATCGTCTGTATAATCACTGAAATGGGCAAGAGCATCAAGCAGATATCGGGCGATCTGGGTTGTGAAAAAAATGTTAAGACTTTATCATTTATTAATAGGCTCTGTTTTGCTGGTGTCAATACCGCTAGGAGCCAAATTTTTTCTCCCCCAATTTTCTCCACCCAAAATAGTAAAACCCCCTACAGTTGCAAAACTTCCCAACTCTAATCAGGGAAACATCTGGCAGAAAATCCTGGGAAATGTTGCTGCTCCAACGAACTGGCAAGTTGCTCCCTGTGAAGGAAATGCACCCCTGTTGTGTGTCTCCTCCAAAGGGAAACGTTTGGGTACAGTTGAGATTAACATTTACCCTCTAGCAAACAATGAGGATTTCCGAAAGAAACTCTTAGCATCTGGTATTCCAACTGCTTCCTTAGTAGACTATCAAAGTTCCAAGTACCAAACCCAGTTATTACCAGTACTTAAGACTTGGGTTGTAGAACACTACGCTGCATTTGCGAAAGATCGTCAGGGTAAATATGGAAAAGAGATTATTTTCTCAGCCTACCCACCGCAACCAGTACCAATTGGTAAGCTTCAGGGAATCCGCTATGGGTTCGTCGGACTTAAGCAACAAGGTGGAGTACAAGAGCAACATATCGGTCATGTTGCCTTTGATGGCAGTAAACTTTACGTAATTACCACTGCATTTGACACAGGTACGCAAACAGGTACTTTTGATAAACTGGAAAACTTGGCTATTTTTCAACCTTACTTATATGCGATCGCAGCAGATTTGCATTTACCCCAATAGGAGTTAGGAGTTAGGAGTTAAAAGTAGAGACGCGATTAATCGCGTCTGTACAAGAGTTAGAGAGTTTTGTTTATCTCCTTGTCTCCCTTGTCTCCCATCTCCCCAATCCCCATCACCTAAATCTCAGCCACCGCCCGTTCAATCAAGCGATGTGCCAAAGTTTGCGTACCAGTGTGTTCATAATAATTTGTTGCTACATCCAAGAACGCCGCCAGGTAATCTAACTTGTCATCAGCAATATCGGTAAAACTTTGCAAGTTGTGGACAACCTTTTGTGGCGTTAAATTATTGGCGCTAACTAACCCACTCATCCAACCTTTAACTGAGTCAAAGCTTTCACCGATAAAGTTGAGTTTTCCAGCAGAATTGTTACCTGGAATCACATCTTTGATATTTTGGAAAGTCGAGTTTTGTTCTAAGTCCTGTGGATTTGTTTGATTAAGCCCGGATATCGCTTTGCTAATAAAATCTGGGCCTAAAGGTATCAAACCATCAACGCAAACTAACGCCACCATGCGGATTAGTGACTCACCACTATACTCACCTAAAGAGGCGACAAAATCCCCAATACTGTCTCCAGGAATGCCGTTAATTTGACAGAAAGCTACCAACTCAGCCACTAATTTTAATGTCAGATCGATGGTTTGGGCTTTATCAGGTTTGGGAGTGACAGAGTTTAAAAAACCCAACAGAGGAATTTTTTCGCCGACTTTGTTAGCTAAAGCTGCTGCACCAAGCGCTTTATCTGTATTATCAACGGTTTGATATAACCACAAGGCTGTTTGGTATCCTTGGGATTTGTCGTTGAATAGATAAATCGCTCTTTCGCCAATTTGCTGAATTAAATCTTCGTCGTCTTCGCCAGTGACTTTCTTAATAGTGTTGACAAAGCCGACAGTATTTTGCCACTCTCCAGGTGCAACAAAATCGAGGGACTTCAACATAGAAACAGTCAAGCCGCCAGTTGGTAATTGATCGACCAACTCAAAAATTGATTTGCTCACAAAAATCTCCTTATTTAGCTTTTGTTATCTAAATGTTCGTAGTACAAATCATTTCAGGTTAGCTAGACGATTAAGATTAAACTTCTCTAACCAATCTGCGCGATCGCTAGCTGTAAATGACGGATCGCGAGAAAGTGCTTTTACTTGGTATTTACCTACCAAAATTGCAGTTTGCGTCTTACCAACTTCTATTGCAGGATAACCACCAATTTTTTTGGTGCTTTTCGAGAACTTTGCTGCTGCGCTAGGTGTGCTGGTGGTATCAGAAATAGATAGCAATGCCATATCTTTACCGCCTTTTTTCAACTTCGCTTCCGCAAAGCCTTTTTTCTCTTGGGTATAGACGCGCTGGTAGCCATCACCTGCATCAGGGAAAAGTTTATTAAATTCACTACCCTGAGTTGCGGTCTTAGCGACTGATTGACCTTTCTTTTGTTGAGTGCTTTCTTTTTGCACCTGGTCAAAACGTCCAGGTGTTTTTGGGCTACAGGCTGTTGTCAGTAGTACTACCGACAGCAACAAAGCTGCTACTACCCTACGCCCACGGTGTAAAATCATTCTTGGCTTCTCCTTATACTTGAGCTTTGAGGCAATTATCTGCGCTGCTAGCAATTATTACCCGTTCTTACCTGTTATTACCCGTAAAATTTACTTTTTGATAATTATTTCCTAAGTTCTCACCTATAACGGTCATTTTTGCACTTCAAAAAATTCTTCAGTGCTATCCTAAACGTAGGAATTAACCCAATGCAAAAACGCTCCCCCTTTCAGGAGAGCGTCTTTTTTTTATAGATTAGCGTGAAGAGCGTATCTCAGATTACAATTAACCGTTGATAGCAGGAGCGGTTAGAGCTACAGGAGCAGAATCACCAGCAGCCAAATCTAGAGGGAAGTTGTGAGCGT
>NZ_JABXKI010000208.1 GCF_017115095.1 Nostoc sp. NMS4
ATCTTTGAATCATATCGAGAGGAACTGATACCACCGAACGAAATAGAACTTTAATTATGTATGGGTTATCTACCGCAGCGTAGCTTGCTTCCTGTAGCCTAGAACAACGATGAGGCGATCGCAAAGGTTTTTATAATGCACCGTGACAAGATGGCGATGGGCTACGCCCCGTCGGAGACGATCGCAAACATCCACAGAACTAGAGAATTTGAGGCATTGTTGCTACATTCCATAACAATCTTTAGGGTAAGGGAAAAATTTTTGCTATCATATCTAAGCTCATCAAACAATGTGAATGTAAATCTTTAAGAAAAGCAATGAAAAAGGTTACACTAACGGAATTAAGTAATAATATTGAGCGTCTACTAGATGAGGTGCTAGAAACAGGTATTCCACTAGAAATTAACAAAAATGGTAAGTTATTAAAAATTGTTCCTATAGAAAAAAAAGATAAACTTAAAAACTTAACATTGAAATCTGATGCTATTCAAGGAAATCCAGATGATTTAGTTAATATCAGTTGGGAACAGGAGATTAATATTGATTTATCTTGACACTCATGTAGTAGCATGGCTCTATGCTGGCTTGACGGATAAATTAACTGATATTGCTAAAACATTAATTAATGATAATGACGTTTATATTTCGCCAATTGTGAGATTAGAATTACAGTATTTATATGAAATAAAACGTCTTAAAGATAAACCGGATGTGATTATTCCTAACCTGTCCGAGGAAATTGGTTTAAAAATATGTAATCAAAACTTTAATGATATTATCAGTACTAGCTTAACTATTACTTGGACTCGCGATCCTTTTGATCGGATTATTACGGCGAATGCTTTATTAAATAATAATATATTACTGAGCAAAGACGAAAATATTCTGAATAACTACCTGTATGCAAAATGGCGTGATTAATGGAATATATGCTGAGATTTCCGAGACGATGAGAGTTAGGATCAAAACGCAGGGCTATTTCATTCTAGACGGAAACCGCCCAGAACTGAAGTTCAGGGCTATTAGCTAAAGTCCGTTAAAACGGACTATAACATGAGTCTTAGTCGTCTTTAGACGACTTTCGCTATTAGACTCAGAATTCATTCTGAGGCGGACTAGATGAGAATGAAATAGCCCTGGATCAAAACGTAGTCTGTCGCACGCATACTAACTATATGACATCCACATCGCGTGTTATTCATAGCGACCCCGATATATTGGGGGGAACCCCTGTTTTTGTTGATACTCGTGTGCCGATAAAAACCTTACTCGATTATCTGGAAGCGGGTGACTCACTGGATGAGTTTTTAGATCACTTTCCCAGTGTCAGCCGTGAGCAAGCGATCGCCGCTTTAGAATTAGCAAAGGAAATGCTGACCGCCTATGCGAATTCTGCTTGATGAGTGTGTTCCACGACCCTTAAGGCGTGAACTCAGTGATTATGAGGTACGCACAGTTGTGGAAATGGGATGGTCAGGCAAAAAGAATGGTGAACTGTTGCAACTGATGATCCAGGGGAGTTTCACGATTCTCCTCACAACAGACCAAAACTTACGATATCAGCAAAACTTGCAACAGGCTGGAGTTGCGGTCGTTGTTCTGGTAGCGTCTAGTAATCGCCTACCTGATTTACTTCCATTGATACCCAGTGTTCGTAGTGTCCTAGCAACAATCGCTCCGGGTGTGGTTGTTGAAATCGGAGATTTTTTAAGCGAGCTTCATCATACAACAACTCTATTCTTTTTGATGATCAAACCGAATTCCTAAAAAGATGTCATAAACAAACTCAAAAAAGTCCTTTTTCTGCAACAATCCTGAAGTTTGATAACATCCTTTTTCATCTAACAGGGGTTTCATCACATAATACGCAGGTTGGTAATTATACCAAGGAATAGAAGGCCACAAATGATGAATTAAGTGGTAATTCTGTCCCATAATCAAGATATTGAGAATCGGGTTAGGATAGACGCGAGCATTTTTCCAGCGATCGCGCTCCGCAAAGAAACAATGGAATATATGCTGAGATTTCTGAGACAAGCAGAGCTAAGATCGGAAGTTAGTCTGTACCTAAAAAGCTAACTATAGGGTAATCATGGAACATCAAACTTTTGAAGGAACATGGGAGGAGATTCTCCTGCGTGCTTCTGAACTGACTGGACGACGAGTAAAATTAATAATTCTGACTAATGAAACCTTAAGTGACGCATCTACAGATACCTTAGACAAGTCCTTGCAAGGAAGAGTAGGGCAAGTGAATTTTCAGCCATCAAACTTATCTGAACGTACAAAAGAAGCTTTTACAGATATTTTGTCAACTAAGTATGATCCTTCAAGGTTAAACCAGTGACCCTCTGCGATGCTTCTGCCCTGATTGCTTTAATCTTGGATTCCTGAAACCATTATCAAATTATTCGTTGTATTGGGTTGAAGTTCTTTAGGATGTTCTGTTTGAATGAATTCATCAAACAATTTGAAAAACTGATCTAGTGCAGTGTGTTCATCTTGGGAAAAAAATAAAATAATCTGATCCCAAGGCTGATTGGAAGTTAAATTAAATCTCTGCTGAATCCAGGTTTGAAATTCGGAAAATTGCTGTTCTTGTTGTGTTTGAGGAATTCCTATCTGGCGACGAGCAAAGCAGTAACCTGCTAGAAAAGTGCGGAGGTTGGATATGGAAGCTCGTCCTAAATACATAGCAGGACGTTTCCGTATATTGTGGATTAGGTCATATAAATCAACCATCTGTCCCTCTTGCTTAAAATTCGGTTTCGGTGATTTGGAAATTGCCGCCTAAATCTTGGGCAGGGCAGTATAGATTATTAATCCAGTCTACTCTGGAAATTCCTTCGGGGTGGATGTTGTCAAAGATGAGTTCTTGCCCATCAATTGCAACGGCGATCGCTTCATGTCGCCCATTAATAGAAATGTTTTGTCGGAGGCGTTCATGGTAAATGTTGCAGAAAGGATCTTCTGTACTACCTGTAAAGAGGCTAATCTGTTTACCAGAAATGTTTTGATCAATCAGGAATTGGCGCAGAGCAATAGCACAGGGAATACATTCAAAAATCTGAAATTTTGCAGCGATCGCACTCAGTTTACAATGAAGGCTAGTCTTGCTCACTATATACTTTATACTTTTATCAACTTCACAGTGCTAGCCATTCGTTTGCTCCCGGTGCAGCCCGCCGTAGGTATCGCTTTATGGAATAACTCTACTCTTTTTGATGATCAAACCGAATTCCTAAAAAGATGTCATAAACAAACTCAAAAAAGTCCTTTTTCTGCAACAATCCTGAAGTTTGATAACATCCTTTTTCATCTAACAGGGGTTTCATCACATAATACGCAGGTTGGTAATTATACCAAGGAATAGAAGGCCACAAATGATGAATTAAGTGGTAATTCTGTCCCATAATCAAGATATTGAGAATCGGGTTAGGGTAGACGCGAGCATTTTTCCAGCGATCGCGCTCCGCAAAAGGACGATGGGGCAAATAGTCAAAAAATAATCCTAGTGCTATGCCCACCACAAAGGCCGGTATAAACCAAAAATTCAGAATATAACCCAAAAAGTGGTATTGCACAGATATATAAACAATTACACCGACAATTAAGCGGCTGATGAACCATTCTAGAAGCTCATATTTACGCCACAGTCGCCGTTGAAAGAAAAACACCTCATGATATAAAAACCGCACTGCAATCAGCCACAGTGGCCCACCCGTAGAAACATAATGATCTGGGTCGTCTTTAGGATGATTGACATGACCATGATGCTGTAAATGCACCCGCGTAAATACCGGAAAAGCAAAAGCTAGCATCAATGCACTACCATGCCCTAACATCGCATTTATCACCCGGTTACGATGGGCTGATTGGTGACAAGCATCATGAATTACTGTTCCAGCACAATGCAAGGCGATCGTGTTAACGCAAAAGCATAGCCAGTGCGGCCATCCCCAAAGCCAATAACCAAAGTTGGATAACACCAGCATCGCCACAGCTACAGAAAACAACAGTAGTGTGGGATTAAAATCACCAGGAGGCGCTAAAAATTCCTTGGGTGGGATTGTCAGTGGCTTTTGTGCCTCCGATGCGATCATCTCTAACATTGACTCCTTCTTGAGCAGACATTACGAATATACGACAAATATTAGTGAATAATAAAGTTTTGCAAAGTTTTGTATAGCAAGATTTATCTACATCTTTGCATATCAGCAGATGAATAACGCTATGATTCCAGACGAAGCCTAGTGTTTACTGATCAGTGGGGTATGACAATCGGCAAGAAGTTTATTTAAGAAACTCCTTCTTTGGGAGGATGTATACAAGATTGATGTACCATATCTAGTCTATCCCACAGCCCCACTCTCCCAGAAACCCTCTCTAACTGCTTATATTTTATTGATATAGCAGTGACTGAAAAGGAGATGCCACTTAAGTTACGATGACTTCCCAGATAGCTCCCTAACTTCAGCCCCTATGCAATTAAGAGATTCTCTGCGCCGGACAAAAATTGTCGCTACTATTGGCCCCGCCACTAGCAGTCCTGAAATGCTCAAGGCGATTATTGAAGCGGGAGCCACAACGCTGCGGCTAAACTTCTCCCACGGAACGCATGCCGACCATCAGCGTAGTATTCGCTTAATTCGGCAAACCGCTTTTGAATTAAATCAGCCCGTGGCTATTCTCCAAGACTTGCAGGGCCCAAAAATTCGCTTGGGGAAGTTTGACAATGGCTCGATAGTTTTGGCAAAAGGCGATCGCTTCACCTTGACAAATCGCCCAGTTGTAGGTACACAAGAAATTAGTTGTGTTACCTACGATTATTTAGCCGAAGAAGTCCCAGTTGGCGCAAAAATCCTCCTCGATGATGGACGAGTCGAAATGCTGGTGGAGGAGATTAACCGCGACAAAGGTGATTTGCATTGTCGCATCACCGTGCCTGGTAAACTTTCTAACAATAAAGGCGTAAACTTTCCTGGCGTTTACCTGTCAGTTAAAGCAATGACCGACAAAGACCGCGAGGATCTGATGTTTGGTCTAGATCAAGGTGTCGATTGGGTGGCGCTTTCCTTTGTCCGCAATCCCCAGGACATGATCGAAATTAAAGAGCTAATTTCCAGTACAGGCAAGCAAGTTCCAGTGATTGCCAAAATTGAAAAACATGAAGCCATTGAACAAATGGAGGCGATTCTGGCTTTGTGTGATGGCGTGATGGTTGCCAGAGGCGACTTAGGGGTGGAATTGCCCGCAGAAGATGTTCCAGTCCTGCAAAAGCGGCTAATTGCGACAGCAAATCGCTTGGGGATTCCCATCATCACTGCTACTCAGATGTTAGACAGTATGGTGAGCAATCCCCGTCCCACCCGCGCCGAAGTATCGGATGTGGCCAATGCGATTTTAGACGGCACAGATGCGGTAATGCTCTCCAATGAGACGGCAGTGGGTAGCTTCCCTGTAGAAGCAGTGGCGACGATGGCGCGAATTGCCGAACGCATGGAGCAAGAAGAAGTTCAACACTTAAACTTACGTTCTTCAAGGGATGCCCGACGCTCCATTCCGAATGCAATTAGTCAAGCTGTCGGTCAAATTGCCGAACAACTAGGTGCAGCCGCCATCATGACCCTAACGCAAACCGGGGCAACAGCTCGCAATGTCTCTAAGTTCCGTCCTCAGACACCAATTTTGGCAATAACACCCCATGTAAATGTGGCGCGGCAGCTACAAATGGTGTGGGGTGTCAAACCGCTATTGGTACTAGGATTACCTTCCACTGGTCAGACATTTCAAGCTGCGATTAATGTGGCTCAGGAACTTAAGTTACTGTCTGAGGGAGATTTAGTCGTGATGACTGCTGGTACACTCCAGGGAATTTCTGGCTCTACAGATTTGATTAAGGTAGAGGTAGTGACGGCGGTACTAGGTAACGGGATTGGATTAGGACAAGGTTCAGTGAGTGGTCGCGCCCGGGTCGCTCATACTGGCATGGATGTGAGTAATTTTAATGCTGGAGACATATTAGTTGCACCACGCACTAGTGCCGATTTTGTTGAAGCTATTCGCAAAGCTGCCGGGATTATTACTGAAGAAGAAAGTCTCACAAGTCACGCGGCGGTGATAGGCTTGCGTCTCGGTGTACCGGTGATTGTCGGCGTAAAGCAAGCAACCCAAGTAATTCGAGATGGGGCGATTATAACGCTGGATCTGCAACGGGGTTTGATTTACTCTGGGGCGGTGAGAACGGCTTAGGAATGGGGACTGGGGGATGAGGGAGCAGGGAGCGGGGAGCAGGGAGATGAGGGGGACAAGGGAGACAAGGGAGACAAGGAGATAAACATAACTCCTAACTCCTAACTCTTAACTTTTAACTCTTAACTCAGCACTCTTAACTCAGCACTCCTAACGCTCCATGCCCAATTATTAAACAGTTGCGATCGCAGCCCCAAGCCATCCAGCAAAGTTTTGTTGCTGTTTGGAGTTAGGATGCTCAACTGGTTTTACTTGATATCGAGTCGGATGTGGGGAACTCAGGGTGATGGAATAGGTATGCAGTTCGTCTTGGTGGAAAACTGCGATTTCAATTTTATCGCTTGGTTGGTAATCTTTGAGGCGATCGCTTAAGCCACCTGCCGTTACCTTAATCCCATCAATTGCTAACAACTCATCACCTGCATCAATTCCCCCTACTTGTGCAGGTGAACCAGTCTCCACAAACTTAATCATCTCTCGCCCATTTTCTGTATTTATTCTCACACCCAAGTAAGGTTCTTCCTGCTGTTCAGCTACCAACTGCAAGCCAAAGGGTTCTAAATACTGATTGAAAGGCAAATCATCAGTACTATCAATGTAGCGTTTAAAGAAATCAGTTAAATCAATTCCGGCAACAGATTCGATAACTTCCTGTAACTGTTCCGGGGTATAGCCAATTTCATCTCGCCCAAATTGCTCCCACATTTTCAGCATCACATCATCCAAAGAGCGCTGATTGTCGTGAGTAGAGCGAATCAGCAAATCCAGCAATAACGATACCATTTCTCCTTTTAAATAGTAGGAAATTTGGGAATTACCGCTATTGGCATCCGGGCGATAGAGCTTTATCCAGGCATCAAAACTAGACTCGGAAACGGGTTGTACCTTGCGCCCCGGTGTTGTTTCATATCTGGTAATTTCCTTACCCAAGTTATTCAAATACGACTTAACATCATAAATTCCCGCCCGTAAAGGAATTAATAAGTCGTAGTAACTAGTAGTGCCTTCACAAAACCACAATGATGGTGTGTAATTTTCTTGATCGTAATCAAAAACCTCTAATGCTTTTGGGCGAATTCGCTTGACATTCCACAAGTGAAAGAACTCGTGTGCGACTAATTGAAGAAAGCGATCGTACTTTTCTTGAGCGCGAAATCCAAAACGTTGGTAAATTAAAGAGCAAGAATCTTTATGCTCTAAACCGCCAAAAGCTTGGCTAAATAAATGTAATAGAAACACATATCGTTCATAAGGCAAACCGCCGAACATCTGCGCTTCTACCTGAATAATTTTTTGGATATCAGCAATCAACTGCTGAACTTGATAATTACCTTGCCCCCAAATTGCCAATTCATGGGGTTTTCCCAATACCTCAAATTTATACAATTGGTGGCTACCAATTTCAAACGGAGTATCCACCAGAGTATCAAAATCGCCAGCCAAGAAAGTATTTGTTTCTTCAGCAACCGGTGGTAAGGCGGTAGTTACCTGCCATTCCGGGTGTGGTGGTACGATGGTGACGCGAATAGGTTGCTTTTCCCAACCTGGTATTCTAAAAAATAGCGCCGCACCATTGAAATAACCGTGAGTAGTATCTAAGTGATTGGTTCGTACCGATAGCTCATTCGCAAAAATGCGGTAACGTACAGTTAATTCTGAAACACCTATTTTGTCTACCTGCCAGTTATTTTTACCGATCTTGCGCCAAGGCAAAGGCTTATCCCCAGCAAGAGCAACAAAATCCTGTAAATTCTTGGCGTATTCCCGAATTAGATAGGAACCGGGTGTCCAGACCGGCAATTTTAAATCGAGAATCGGCGAGGGATGATTGACAAGGCGTAAAGTCACCTCAAACAGATGGGTTTCTGGTTGGGACATTGCCACCAGGTAATGAATTGTTGGCCCAGTTTCTTGGACGTAGGTATTGGGACGAATTGCTGTTGCTTCGGTCATCTTGCGTGCTGAGGTAATTATTAATGGGCTTTGCTCTCAAATAAAGATTACACTTTATTTCTTTTCCATAACTAAAGTTATAGGACTTTTACAGTACATAAATACTACATACAATTTGGGTATTTCAGTTATATTTAGCAGCTTGCGATGTCTACGACGGGCTACGCCAACGCACCAAAAATCCGCACTAGTGAGGCCAAGTTAGAGGTAAGGGAAATGGCGCAGATTCCCCGACTGGAAAACCACATTTTGAAAATCTAGTTTTCAGGCATAACCTATAAATGCTCAAATATAATACCCGTATCCTTGACTTCTTGACTTCTCAACAGAAGTCTAGGTTCCATCTACTGAGCGTTTATCGAAAATAAAAAATACATCACACCTGCCGATCTAAAAGCATATTTAAACAACCTTATCCGTAAAAACTTGCAAATTAGTACGATGATCTGGGGGCCTGCTGGCATTGGCAAATCAAGCATCGTCGGACAGATAGCTCAAGAGTATGATATCGACTTTGTGGATGTCCGCCTTAGTCAACTCGCGCCTACCGACTTACGCGGTTTACCCGTTGCCGAACCAAGTTTATTGGCACAAAAGCCGATATCCCGTACTTGATTTTAAAACCTCAAAGGCTAGTACAGCACAGCGTAAATACACCTACCATCTCAATTAACCAAACAATTTGCTCTGAGCAACTGGTTAAAGGTAGGCAAACTTCCGCCACTACTAGTTGTTTGCCAAAAATTCTTGAACAGTCAGAATCTCAATGCCCCTCCAGAGGTTTAATAAGTAATCAAGTGGATATGATACAAGTAACTAAGTAAATTTGTATCGGATAAAACAATCACACTTTGCCAGCCAAGTTCATCAACTGTTTAAAGTTCACAAGATAAGTAATGTTGTTAGCGCTATCAATTTTTATCCACCCTTTTTCATGCAGCTTTTGCATGATTTTGGTGGTTTCTTCAACGCCGATTTCTGTCACCTCTGCTAAATCTTTAAAGGGAATGTTAAAAATTTCTCTTCCTAAGTCTGATTCCTGACCATAGCTTTCACCCAAAGTCACTAGAGTATGAGCGAGTTTAACTGCTGGTGGTGAAGACCGCATTTGTAAGCGCACGTTAATTTGTCGCAATCGCCGCACCATCAGTTGCAACATCCGGTGATGTAACTGCGGGTCTTTAAACAATATTTGAATAAAACGCTCTCTGGAGACACTAAGCAACTTCACGGGTGAAAGAGCAATGACATCGGTTGAGCGTGGAGATTCATCTAAAATTGCCATTTCTCCAAAAAAATCGCCACGACCAAAAATTGCTAAAGCTACTGAATCTTCCCCGACGGTACGCCGGACTTTGACCCAACCAGATACTACGAAGTAAACGGCGTTACCCCAGGCATCTTCCATGACAACGGCTCGCCCAGATGGGTATTCATGTTCAATTGCAACATTGAGTAGCCATTCCAAAGTTTGTGGATTGGCTGTACTCATTAAGGGGAAAAGTTCACTAAAAACCTCAGTTAGCATGAAATATTTGTAAGAATATGGATTTAAGAACAGGAAACTAACTTGACTACTATAAGTTTGTTTAAACCGTAATCTTACTCAGAATACGATCGCAAAATTTGTATTTATTGGAGATGAATCTCTAAGCTTTATCAGTCTATGATTCCATTACAACATAACAATTATGTATGGGAACGAAATCAGCGTTTTCACTTACTGACCGATGATTTACTCTTTGTTGGTAGATTGCTATCTAGTGTTAATATTTTGATCTGTTGGTCTAAATTTTTTACTAATTGATTTAGGGCAACTAAAGCCTCTAATTGCTGAGAATCAAGGCTAGGATTCAGTAAAAGTCGTTCTTGTAGTTCATGTAACTTGAAGCTTAGTTGCTGAGAAATTCCTAAAGCATCGCGGCCTAGGCGCGTCAATTGTTGTTGTTGATAGAATTTTAATGCTGCTCCCCGCAATACTTGGAGTGTTGCTTCTTCGCCGTAGATTCCCGGCATGACTCGCAAGCGTAATAATAAGCGGTTTTTTTGATATATATATTCCTTTTCTACCTGTTTTGGTTCGGCAATTGTGGTTAGAGGCAAGGAAGCAAACCGCTTTAATTCATTCAGTACTCCTTGGAAAACTGAGAGCGGCAGTTTGTCTAATACAGACTGTAAAACTCCATTGTCACTCCACAATATTCTACCTTCATAAGCTTGTCTTTCTAAATACAGCCGACCAATTCCCCCAGCCAAGGTTCTCGCTAGTAATTCTTCTAGTAATTTCTTAGGTGGTAGTGTTGTTAGCAACTCAAATGAACTCAGTAGTTCGGGGGCTTGTGTGGGGAAAATAGGTAAACTGTTTGATGGTGCGGCTTCAGAATTCTCTCCCGGTTGAGTTCTGGAAATAGGGGTGAAGAACGTCGTATTTTGAGATGATTGGTCTAGCTCTGGCATCGGAGGCAAGTCTACTCTCTGCCCAGAATTTTGACGCTTTTGTGTCTGAAATGCCATCAATATTGGTTGTTGATTTGATTCCGAGTCGGCATCTAGGGAGGGACTAGGTGTGTCAGCAATTGTGGCTGGGCTATTTGTTGGGGGAAAATCCACTGTTGGCTGATGCTCTTGTTGGGCATCTAGCTGGGATGTATTCTTATGGTTGAGGTAGGCTGATAATATTCTGCGGTGAGCATCGGCTGCGATCGCCTCAATCTCCATTGTGCAATTGACATAAGACAAAATCCGACCAACATAATCTAGGGCTTCGCTCTCTTGTGGATGAACCATACCTAGCAAGAGGTTTTTGTCTTCTAATCCAAAGGGCAAAATTTGGTGGTAGAGGCAAGCTTCAAAGGACAAAAGATGATCGATCAGGTGGAATATTTGTTCGCGATCGCCTTCTTCCTCCCACCGAGTTTGAGCAGCAGTTAGCATTTGCTGTCCATTTGCTGCGGTATCATTTAGTTCGTCCTTTGAAGACAACATAGATTTGATTCGTTGGTATTTACTTATATTTTGCCCCTAATTCAATAGGTAGTTAATAAAGATACTTTGTTAGATTGTTAAAATTTAAATTATATATACTTAAGTAAATGTAAGTAAAAGATAAATTTTAGATTATGGACTGGGGATAATACTGAAGATTGGGCGTTAGGAGTGCTTTAGGAGTGCTGAGTGCTGAGTTAGGAGTTAGGAGTTTTGATCTCCTCATCTCCCTTGCCTCCCCTGCCTCCCCTGCCTCCCCTGCTCCCCTATGCTCCATTTTCCATTACAGGCTACTCCTGGGTTCTTAAAGCTTGGGCTGCAAGATAGACTTTTGTCCATTCGCCTAGCACTTGATGGGTTTTGAGTTTTAACTGTTCGGCTATGGCTTCTATTGAATTACCTGCTCTCCGCAAATTTAGGATCTGCTGCCCTAGAGGAGTCAATTTTTCATCAAGTTGTTGCCATTGGTTTTGGTTTAATCCCAAATTATGTTCTTGCAAGGAAATTGAAAGCCAGCTGTCTACGAGTTCCGGTTTACCTTTGAGGGCAAAAACACGTACAGCATGGTAACTAATTTTTTCTCGCAGACGGTAGACTTCTTTGCTCTGCTTATTTAGTTTTTTGGCGATATCTTCCTGGGACTTCCCTTGCAGATACAGTCTTAGCCATTCCACTGCTTCGATGCCAAGATTTTCTTGTAAATAATTTTCAAATTCTTTTTGTACTGACTGGCGCAGCCCTTGTTGTTCCTCTAGTTGTTGTGCTTCTTGATATTCTGCGATCGCTTGACTATCGACTAGGTTAACTCGATTATCACTGTCGTCTGTGAGAACTTCTTCAGACACTAGGCGAATCAAATCACGCCCTGGCACTTGGGTTAAACCACCGCGTTGAGTGCGACGTAAGTAATTTACAAATCGGTAAGCTAACAGGGGTTGATTGCGTACTGGCCGTAGACAATATTCTTCTACACTGGCAAATAACAGAGCATCTCCCAATCGTCTATCGGTTGTATATTGGGCAATATCAATCATTTGCTGTTGCATCTGACTGTCGCTTTGGAGTAATTCTTGGAGTACTTCTTGTAATACATCCATTACACTACGCTGGCGATCGCGGCTGAGAGAAACCCAAGTCTGAATCTTATTCCGTAATGTTATTAAACTCCCCAATCGGGTTATCAAGTTGCGATAAGCACGTTCTCGCCCCAGCCCCAAATAGCGTTGATGTAAAATCCTCCAGCGATATTCCATCGCTTGCTTGGCGATACCGAGTTCTTTAGGATTAAACAGATCGAACCGTTTTGAGTCAGATCCCAATAGCCAGAGAATAATGCTTTGCCTAGCGGCTTCATTTTGGTCTGGACATTCTACAGCCAAGCGCTTTTGCCAATCTAGAGCCAGTTTTTCCACATCCGTTGTCATAGTGAGATTGCATTCCTCGAAACTCAATTTTGAAGTTTGCATTACAACCCCCATTCGTCCCACCTAATTGTTTAACTGGCAGCTGCCCCAGATTTCATGAGTTTCATGAAAATAGCTCAGTGATTCTACTTTTATTACGTCTGAATTCACTAAAATTATGCAGAAATTTCGACATTGATGTTTTACTTTCACTTGAGAATGTCCAAAATCAATGTTTATCAGGCATTTGGGGCATTTTGCTAATTTAAACTTTTTGTAAAGTTATGTTTTTTCGTTGATAAGAGAAATCTGCTTAGAGTGCTGAGGATAGACCTTGCACAAAATGGATCGGGTAAATCTAACATTTTGTAACAGATCCGATGAACGAATCTAATTTAACTCAATTTCAAGACGTTATTCCACCCGTATAAGTTTCAACTCTCTAGAATCTCTTACCTAGTTGAATACTTACGAGGCTAAATAAGAAAAGTATTGGGCGAATAGAATTCGCTACTACACAAACAAAGTCCACCTTCGTGGACTAAGAAAAAATCAATAGTTTTTAACCTGCGGAGGCAGGTAAAGTCTCGTGTAGGCGAGCCAGTGCGTTGGGCGGCTCCGCCGACTTGAAGCAACTGGCGTGCGACTTCTAGTCGCCAGGGCTAGTAATAAATTAGACTTTTCAAACAACCTCTTAGGGATTGATAGGCAAATTTATTTTTTTAAACTAGCTTCAGTTACAACTACACCTTTTACATTGGTAAGTTATTTTTAAATCTTTTCTATTTCTAAAAACGAACAGTCAACAGTCAATATTGGTTTTGACTATTGACTCGGACTGTTGCTTTTCTTCTGCTTAAAAATTTAACTTATGCAAAATCTAAAAACAGAAAAGTTTGTAATCCTCTAAAGTTTTGATAGTCAGAAGGCCGACAATAAACTTCTCTTTAAATTCATTTATGGGAATTTTTTGTTTTGAATTTTCCCATAGCAGGTTAAATCTATCGATTATTCGATCTAACAATGGGATTTTCTACGGATTCTCGATACCCTTGGACTTGTTCTGTGTAACCAATTGGCAAAACAGCTTCAACGTTTTCATGGGGACGAGCAATAATTACCCAAGATTCAAGTGTACCGCCATAAACATTTTCTGCGGCTTCAACACCGGCAGCCATAGCAGCTTTTACTTCCGAAACATCGCCACGAATATTAACTGTAAAACGAGCGCTACCAACTCTGATATAACCAACAAGGGTAACTCGACCAGCTTTTACCATCGCATCTGCTGCTGCTAGCACCGCAGGAAAACCTTTCGTTTCAAGTGCTCCAACTGCCTGTAATGACATTATTAATCTCCTGTATGAATAAACGATATGGGGGCTACAAGTTAATTGTACGAAGCTTCGCTACAGATTTTGATCGCAAAATTGCTTAGAACATACGGAAAGGTTCTGATTCCTCAGTGAAATGGATTGGTAATATGGTTTCCACATTTTCCGGGGGATTAGGAACGATGTAGTAGGTAATTACTGTACCAACTTTTACTTGCTCTCCGGCTACGATTCCGGCTTCAACAGCTCTATTTACTTCCGAAACGTGTCCCCGGACGGCGACTAACAAGCGAGCGCTTTCTGCTTGACCATAATACACAATTGTGACTGCGGCAGCTTTGACCATTGCATCTGCGGCTGCTAAGACACTGGGAAAACCTAAAGTTTCAATTACGCCAACCGCCATTGGCATGGCATTAGCTCCTAGATTAAGGGATAAGCGATTTTAATTGTACGTGGCTTTAGTCCCTATTTTGACATTTTGGAAAACTTTCTTTGATGCGATATTTTTTAGAGATGCGATTAATCGCGTCTGTACAAGATTTCCGCCGT
>NZ_JABXKI010000159.1 GCF_017115095.1 Nostoc sp. NMS4
CAATGACAAATGACAAATGACAAATGACAAATGACAAATGACAAATGACAAATGAGTATTACCAGAATTTTTGTATTAGCAAAGAATGTTTTTCAGGAAGTGGTACGCGATCGCATCTTATATATTATTGGTTTTTATGCCTTAATACTTGCCATTGCCTCTCGCGTATTTCCTGAATTTGCAGCTACGACTGAAGACAAAATGTTTTTAGACTTTGGGATGGCTGCGATGAATGCCATCGGGTTAATTATTGCGATATTTATTGGTACAGGACTCGTTAATAAAGAAATTGAAAAACGCACTATCTTAATGTTAATTGCTAAACCTGTGAGTCGCAGCGAAATTATCGTCGGCAAATACTTTGGTTTATCCGCCGTATTGCTTGTAGTTGTCGCCACAATGACAGCAATTTATTTGGTATTTCTGCAATTTGGGAATACTCCTCATCCTACGGCAAGCATTCTCATTGCTGCAATTTTCTTGTTTTTGCAGTTGTCATTAATTACTGCTGTGGCTATTACTTTTGGTGTTTTTACTGCTTCTCTGCTAGCGACTGTTTTAACCTTTGCGGTATATTTAATCGGAAATATTACTCAAGATTTAGTACAACTTGGTCGTCTTAGCCGTAACCCTGCTATGGAAGGTCTAACTCAAGCTTTGTTTCTTTTCTTGCCAGATTTATCTCGATTAGATTTAAAAAATGATGCTGTTTATGGTCTGCAAGCACTACCTGACACTACTGCACTGATTATGAATGCTGGTTATGGCTTACTTTATAGTGCCATGTTGTTAGCGATCGCTATTTTTATCTTTTCAAAACGCGAATTTTAAGCATTGGGCAGCCTCTTGCCTCAAAATGTTGAAAATCGGGTGGAAATATGTCAAATTTAGGGTATTAGCAGGAATTTGTACTTTTGGGTAGTAGCATGTTTTGCACAAAGCGATCGCGTCCTGCTGCCTTTGCTTCATACAACGCCCGGTCTGCTGCGGCAATCATTTCTTCTAAGTCATAATCCGGCTGAGGAATTTCTGTCGTAAACCCGACACTAATAGTTACATAAGAACTAACTTGGGATTTTTGATGAGGAATTGCTAATGCTCGGACAGCATGACAAATTTTATCGGCAACATAAGTCGCCCCCATGGTGTCTGTGTTAGGTAAAATTACAGTAAATTCTTCCCCACCATAACGGGCAACTAAATCTCCGGGACGTTTAATAATATCTTTGATAGCTTGAGCGATTTTCTGAAGACAGCGATCGCCTACCCGATGACCATAAGTATCATTATATAATTTGAAGAAATCAACATCGCAAAGAATCAAAGAAAGCGGACGTTGTTCGCGTTTTAGACGCTGCCACTCTTGGGAAAAATACTCTTCAAACCGTCGGCGATTAGCTACTTGAGTTAACCCATCAATAGTAACTAATCGCTGCAATTCCAGATTCATGGCTTCCAGGTCTTGCTGTAACTGAGATTGCTGAATCAAGCGTTTTACCCGTTGTCGCAAAACTGGCCAGTGAATCGGTTTGGTAACATAATCCATTGCCCCCACTGCAAATGCTCGATCGACTGACTCTTGATCTTCAAGTCCTGTAATCATTAAAACTGGAATGCGCTTGTAATTCACAAGTTCCAACTGAGTGCAACACTCGAATCCATCCATATTCGGCATCATGGCATCAAGGAGTACTATATCAGGGTGCAGTTGCTTAAAAACAGTTAAAGCTTCGATGCCATTTTCAGCTTCCGCGATTTGATAGCCTTCCCGCTCTAAGAAATGCCGCAGTACCAGGCGAATAAAAGGTTCATCGTCAACAATTAAAACTAAAGATTGGCTTTCTTGAGCAGTGGCTTTCATGGTGCTTCCTTCGCAAGTTCTTTTTCTAAGGCAGTTTTAACTTGTTCATATTCTTGATACAGTAGTGAAAGTAGTTCTAAATCGTTATCTAATTTACTGCTGCGTGCCTGTGCTTCTAACACCTTGCAAAGTTGCGCCAAGGCGATCGCTCCAATAGAAGCACTGCTGGACTTGAGTTTGTGCGCTGTCTTCCATATAGTCTCGATATCCTGATTTGCGATCGCTGTGCTAATATGTTGCACTAGTTTGGCTGTCTCTGTAAGATAACACTCAATTAGTTCAACAAATGCCACACGATCTCCTCCGACTATATTCTGCAAGGATTGGAGGATTTTGGGATCAATTTTGGCACTTTTTAATGTCTGGTTTTGCCCTGACTGGAAGATATTTGGCGAAGGTGGCAATTCTAGGCGCATCACTTCCCTTTGTTTTTCGATGTAAGTGAATTGAGAATTTCTTTGGTGTGGACATTTACTGAGCGCTTGAGCTAACTCTTGCAGGTGAATGGGTTTGCTAATGTAGTCATCCATACCAGCAGCCAGACAAAGTTGGCGATCGCCCCGCATGGCATTGGCAGTTATGGCGATGATATACGGGCGAAAACCCACCTCCCATTGTTCAGAAATTCTCCGAGTTGCTTCTAACCCATCCATGTTGGGCATGTGAACATCCATCAACACTACATCATAAGGCTGTTTTTGCAGAGCTGCGATCGCTTCTAACCCATTGGTGACGACATCTGCCCCATAACCTATTTTCTGTAGCATCAATAGGGCAACTTTCTGATTAACAACCGTGTCCTCTGCCAGCAGAATCCGCAGTGGCAGTCGATGACCCAAATGCCGATCGACTATGGGAAAATGAGAAATACTGGCTAAGATCGGCTGATTTCCCAAAACACGAGTCATGATATCGTAGAGTTGAGAGTGTTTGATCGGTTTACTCAAAGAAGCAGCAAACTGGACATCATTAAAATCAGCAGAAGTTTCCACTTTCGCCAAAGAGGTCATAATCACCAAAGGCAGATTTTGAAAACCAGATTGCTTGCGGATTTCACGAGCTAGGGTTATGCCATCCATTTCCGGCATCTGCATATCTAAAATAGCAATATCAAACTGGGTTCCTCTAGCAAGTTCAATTAAAGCTTCTTTACCAGATTTGGCAGCATAAGTTTCCATCTTCCAAGACTTAGCTTGCAAGCTGAGAATTTGGCGATTGGTGAGATTATCATCCACAATCAATAGTCGCTTAGACGCAAGTAGCGTGTTTAATTCAGCTTCTTCTGACTGAGCAGCCACTTTGGTAATAATGGTGAAGTAAAATGTTGAACCTGGTGAAGGGTCAGAAAATGATAATAATTTCCCATTATCCCATCTAGGGCTAGGATTACCACCAATAAACCCCTGGCTTTCTACCCAAAGAGTGCCGCCCATCATCTTACTGAGCCGCTTACTAATCGCCAATCCCAGCCCTGTGCCACCATATCGTCGAGTCATGGAGACATCAGCCTGAGTGAAGGGTTGAAATAATCGCTCTATTTTCTCTGGTGCGATGCCAATACCTGTATCTTTGATCGCAAATTGAATTTCGTAAAGAAGCTGCTCTTTTTCAGATTGGGGACTTTTACTTCGGCTTCGCTCAGTATAAGCCCGCAATCTGCGATCGCCAATTCCCAGTTCCACAGAGAGTAAGACTTCTCCAGTTTCCGTAAACTTAATGGCATTGTTGAGAAGATTCATTAAAACTTGGCGCAGACGTGTCAAATCGCCGATAATCTGAATCGGAACTTGGGACCCAATTACATAAACCAGTTCGATATCCTTTTGGGCAGCTTTTGGAGCTAAAAAGGAAATAGCCTCTTCTACACAAGCTCTCAAATCAAAAGGCTGTTCTTCTAATTCCAGTTTGCCTGACTCAATTTTGGAGAAATCTAAAATATCGTTGATGATGGTGAGTAAAGTATCTCCGCTACTGTGAACTGTTTGCAGAAAGTCTTGCTGTTGAGGTGTAAGGTCAGTATCCAGCAGTAAGTCTGTCATCGCAATCACAGCATTCATTGGAGTCCGAATTTCATGGCTCATCATCGCCAAAAACTCGCTTTTTGCCCGATTTGCGGCTTCTGCCTGACGTTTTGCCCGCTCCAAGGCAAAATTTTTCAAGGTCAGTTCTTCACGTTGGCGGGTTTCTTGTTCCAGTAAGTGAGCTTGTGCCAGAGCAATACCTAGTTGAGCCGCCACAGCTTCTAATAATTCGATTTCGTCTTGTGTCCACTGGCGAAAATAGTTGCACTGATGTAAGCCGATCGCACCATTGGGTTCTCCTTGATAGGAAGTGCGGATTGACAGCATAGACTTTAGCCCAATTTTTCGGCAGATAGGTTGAACCGTTTGTAGTAAAGGCTCAACGTACACATTTGGAGAAGCGATCGCACTTTCTTGGCTCATCATCTGTTCCGCATGAGGATTGTTAGTCATGGGAACTTCCAATTTCAACATGGAGGAGTAACCAGGGAGTGTATTATACTCTGCTACTAGGGGAATTCGGGGTGTGGGGTTACTAATGTAAGAGTGGATCAGACAGCGATCGGCTGCAAATGTTTGGCCAATTTGGGTAGCAGCTGTCTCAAATATTTTGCTGGTATCCAGACTTTGGCGAATTTCCTGAGTAATTTGTTCAAGTAGTAAGGTGCGATGTAATTGCCTTTGCAGTGCCTCTTTAGCTCGTTTGTGTTCGGTAATGTCGTGATTGATGCCAACAGTGGCAACGGTTTCCCCCTGTTCATCCTGTAGAGCGACTACGGTAGTTTCGCAAATTCCCTTACTGCCATCTTTGCGAATAAACTGTATTTCCCCTGCCCAGCGTCCTTGCTGGTTGATTTTTTCCAAAATTTTGACGCTTAATGTTGCGGCTACTTCTGGTTGATGCAAAATACTAGGATTTTTACCCAAAATCTCGGCTTTGGTATAGCCAAACATACTTTCAGCAGCAGGATTCCAGTCAATAATACTTCCGGTTAAATCTGTGATAATTACGCCATCATGCATATTTTCAAAGGTGAGAGCTTGCCGATGCAGACTAGCTTCGGCTTCCTTGCGTAAGCAAAGCTCCTTGTAGACATCGCTAATATCTCTCTGAATGCCAATGAAGTGGCTTAACTTGCCATTATCGTCATGAATAGGAGAAATACTCAATTCATTCCAAAACAAAGTGCCATCTTTGCGATAGTTGCGGAGAACAACTTTGCAACTTGTTCCAGCTTGAATAGATGAGCGTAATTCATTGAGTACTGGTTGCTGGGTATCTGTGCGTTGCAAAAATCGACAGTTTTGCCCAATTACATCAGTAGCACTGTAACCTGTTATTTGCTCAAAGGCAGCGTTGACGTAAAGAACTGGATTGTAGGCGAGTCTGGCATCGGTAATAATAATTCCATTACTGGTAGCGGCAAGTGCCTTCTCTCTTAATCTCAAGGTTTCTTCAACCAATTTTAAATCAGTAATGTCAAACATAAACCCCCTCAGCCCGATCGCAGTTCCGGCTTCTTCAACGACACTAACAATGTCTCGCAGCCAAACAACTCGCCCATCCGCAGCTAACATCCGATATTCAAATTCGTGATTCTCGCACCTAGCAGTTGCTTCTTGACAAAAACGAACAGAATTTTTCCTGTCATCTGGATGTAAATGATTAACCCAAAAATTTTCCTCGTACCACTCTGCAATCGGATAATTTAGCAAGTCTACCGCTTGCGGCCCAACGTAAGTAAATCGCCAAGTTTTCAAGTCCAATTCCCAAGGGATGACTTTGACCGTTTCTAGTAACTGGCGTAAACGATTTTCACTGGTGCTGAGGGCAATTTCTACCTGTTTGTGTTCAAAAATCCTGTGACTTAACTCCTGATTGATTGCTGTTATTTGTTGGTTTCTTGCTTTCATTGCCAGAGCAAAATAGATTGATAATGTCAACGTGACAACAACTAATAACCCTGTAATCAATACTACTTGTGTTACTAATCCCGGATTTTGGATTAAAAATCTCTGCCAGAGTAGGAATACAGAGATTGAGAAGAAAATCCCTAGCAACACCGCTAGTAATTCTCGTTGGCGAAAAAATATCACAGCTTTGAACCAGTCATATCGGTGCTGTTTTACCACTTATTAACTCTCTAGCATTTTCAAGGCTGATTGCACTAACTTTTACTTTTAAGTAATCTAAAAGATCAGTAGCAAGGGTGCAATTACGGAATTTATTTTTAGTTAATTTATTTGTTGGCAGAAAAAGTTAATCATTCCTAATTATAATTACACTTCTTTTGATACCAATTCTTGATTTCCTCGGCAGTACTACAAACCAAAAGATCCCCGACTTCTTGAAGAAGTCGGGGATCTGAGCCTCTCGGTAGAGGGTAAATGAAATATAGCGGTTCCCAGACATTTTTAGTAGACTACGCCCGCGATCGCAATAAAAGAGTCATGGAGATTAAAAACAAGGGTTAAATGACAGCTTCTTGGCGTTGACAATCAAAAACAACCATATAGGAAGCATTTGGTATTTCTTGAGGGAGGTGACGCATATAGCCATCAGCATCAGAACGGCTGCGGAAGCGAGCAACAATCTCCCGTTGCGTATTAGGAAGTAGGCGAGCGATCGCCCAAGAATTGAGGCGTTCTTTATATGCAATAGCTTGATTGTCTGATTGGGAAGTTTTGTTATCCGTATTTTCTGGCATAATTATCTTAACCGTATGAAGTTTAATCAAGGGCGTTAATTAGTTTCTAGGTAGGAATGCACTAACGCTTTTTTTAATGCTGCTGCCACCTTGTTATTCGATTCTGAATAAATTGTCAACACTGAGCGCTATATTTTAGACCAATTAAGTTGGAATTTTCCGGTGACGATGAATCTCAAAACCTTAACTTGCAATTGTTTCCAGCACATAACAATCTTCAAGTAGGAAGTTTGGCAATTATTGGGTTTCCATGATTTATATGCATACACATAAGTAAAGTCCACATCAGTGGCAAAAGCAATATTAATGTCTGAAAAAATACTATTAACGTTTCAACAGAAAATAAACAATAACGTGCGTAGAATTACAGCAGAATTCAGGAGTCAGGAGTGATATCATGTCGGCTAAATTAGTTTTGATATGTCATTGCCAACGGAACGAAGTGCAGTGAACGCGATCGCTAACGCTTGCAATGACAATCTCTTCACCACTCCTTATTTAGTAGGGATTCAAATTCAGCTTGTAAGGCGCTTATATCTGCTAATCTTGTGACTAGTAAATTATCCCTACCAGCATCATTTAAACGTACTTTCCAATAACGAATACTGTCTGAGTTATTCAACCAAAACTTAATTACGGTATCTACAACTTGATCCAGATTCCAATCCCACTTTGCTGGGACTGATTCTACAGATTCTAAAAACGTATCTAGCGTACACCTATGCATTCCCAAGTATTCTACGCCTTGGTTGGGTAGTTGCTGCCCATTTTGCTGTTGGTGATCAAAAAATTGTAAAAGTGGAGATACTCCGACAATGTCAAAAGTGTATTTCATGCCAGTACTACCAATTTTATATTACTTGCAGGGAATATTTAGTTTCTTCTAAAATAACATCTAAAAACCAACTATAGCATCTATAAAAAGTGCAGCTTTGGTCTATATCATAGGCACTAAACCTCAGTCATAAATTAGCACTCAATCATTGCAAGTGCTAATAGTAACCGTTCAGGGGGTACGCCTGCGGCGCACCACTCAACATAAACGTTGTAGCTATTTGACTATAAGAAGTGTAAGCACAAAGATGCAAACCTAAAAAAATGAAATCTGATTGAATTTTTGATTTGATGTTACGAGATAGTACAGGGGTGTATAGGTGTAATCAGTGGGTGTCTGGATTTGCAATATACCATCTGTCCCAATATGCGATCGCAACTTCATTGTTTCCATGTCGGCATTCCAGAACTCATACTTAATAAATTTGGGAAGTACCTTAATTATGCTGTTACTTTCCTCACTAGAAATAAAAGCATAATATCGCAACCTGGGTACACGGCTAATTGAATGTACAAATATCTGGGTATCCAGATATTTAAATACCTGAGTAATGAACTACCCCAAGCTCAGGCGAAGCCAGCTTGGGGTTTCTACATTCCCCAAGTCGTTTTTAGCAAGCTTCACCTGAGATTTCTGACGCTTCGCTTGTCCCAGTTGCTTCAAGATCCGCGCTTTTTTGCGGGTGCGTAAAGTAGAGCCAGCAACATCAGCGTCTGCGAGACTGGTTCCCAATCCCGGTAGAATACCTTTAAGATTTCGCCCAGAGGCTGTTGCTGCTGTTAGAGACATGAACATCAGAATGTGTACATCTTTTCGGCTAAATTGAGGATGGAACGAAGCGCTGGACGAAGGCAAGGGATATGTCGGCGACTTCTCGCCAGCCGCTATCGATTGTCAGCGAGGGTGCAGTCCTTGGGGACAAATTTAGCTTGGAGACTGGCAATCGCTTGATAATTAAATTTACCTAAAAATGAAGACCACTTTTTACAAAGTTATTCTGTCGTTACAATACTTTTTCATCTCCTAGCTGTTAAAGGCTTTAAACCCTAGCGTCACTAGACCAATCGCATCTGTCCAAGTCAAAATGCTCTTTATCCCCTTTTGTAGCCGGAAATCCTGACTTTAATTTGGTTTTTTAGGATGTAAAGGAATTTCAATCACAAACTTTGTTCTGTTATCTAATAGGGAATCATACCAGATGTTGCCCCCGTGTTTTTCTACAACTATTTGATAACTGATAAATAACCCCAGTCCTGTACCTTGTCCTACAGATTTAGTAGTGAAAAATGGGTCAAATAATTTCGAGCGAATTTCTTCAGGAATGACCCCAGCATTATCAATTATTGAGATAGATATTCGATGTTCCGCTGTGAGCTGAGTTTGAATCCAAATGCTAGGTGTTTTGTGTTGTTCTTTATTTGTTGTGACTGACTCTGACAACACCTCAATAGCATTCATTAAAATCTGCATAAATACCTGGTTGAGTTGACCAGGATAGCAATATACTAAAGGCAATTGACCGTATTCTTTAATAATTTTAATTTCCCGCCCTGATGGTTGTAGCTGAAGGCGGTGATGCAAAATCATCAAGGTATTATCTATTCCCGAGTGAATGTCTGCTTTCTTAAAATCAGATTCATCCAAACGAGAAAAATTTCGGAGTGATACAATAATATCTCGAATCCGATTTGTACCACCTTCCATTGATTGGAGAATGCTGTTGATATCTTGTGCGATAAAGTCGAGTTCTATCGAGTTAATCAGTTGTTGAATTGATGGTGGTGGATGAGGGTAATGCTGCTGATATGCTATCACTAATTCCAGCAAATTTTGAGTATACCCATCTAAATACTTGAGGTTTCCGTGGATGAAGTTGATCGGGTTGTTAATCTCGTGTGCTACTCCAGCCACTAGTTGCCCCAAACTGGACATTTTTTCTGTTTGAATGATTTGTGCTTGGCTATGTTGCAGTTGTGAAAGTGCAAGTTGTGCAAGTTGAGCATTGTTACGAGCTTCAGTATAAAGTTGTGCTTGTTTCAAAGATATTACAAGCTGATGATTCGTCTGAATGTAGTCAAGAATTAGTCCAGTCAGTGGCACTAGATAAGCAATAACTTTTAAAAAATGAGCAATATTAAAGTCATTATCGAATAGCGCTTTGGAGCCAAAAACCATGTGCAATTGGGTAACAGTATTGGGAATAGTACTGATGATTAAAGAGTGAGAAAATAGACTAGGATGCTGATGCCAAAAACGTGGATAAAGAAGAATGCCAGCAACCAAAAATAGAATTAGGGGTATGGCATCCCAAGGTCGAGTGACAATTGATTTTGGGAAGATGGTTTGTGGGAGGATATGACTATTTGCACAAGCCGCAATTATGCTATAGCAAACTAATCCCAAAAACAGAGTTATTACAACTACAAAACTGAGACTACCTTGCCACTTTCTCGGTTTAATTTTTAAAAAAATTATCACCCCAATTATTGTCACTAAGGCATTAGCAAGCCGACATAATGCCCAGGTAAAAGGGATCAGTTTACTGTTATCAGCCACGGCTGTAATTAATCTATCCGCAGCTAGAGTGTGGAATGCATCCATTAGTCCAGCACACAGCAAAGTCACACCAATTATTGGCGTGATGACATCTCCTTTGATGTAGAAGTGGGTAAAAGCCAGAATGACAATGAAAATGGCAGTACATACAGCACTCCATTCTAAAATTGTATGAATGAAACTTCCTTCTAATTGGTGATAGATAACTTCTTGGCAAGAGGTAATCGATTTGGTATTTCCACAAACACCTTCTCTTGTCGGGAATGTAATATCTGAAGCAAAACTAAATCCCAACAGGTTTAATCCCAATGGGAATAGGCAAATGAGCCATATTGTCGCAATTAACCGAGCAGGAAGTTTCGGTGTTTGCCCTGTTGATATCGCTACCACAAGTACCTCTGGAGTAGAAATTAATGCGTAGGGAGAATAGAGCAAAGTACTTGAAATATATGAAAAGACAAGACTTCTATTTTTCCTTTTTCTTATAATTCCCAAAAATCAGTAGACTCTAACTAAATACAGTCTCCACTGATTTACCGCTTCCCGGTGCGGCGACTAAAGCAGTGGAGCTATCGGCTCTGGCTAGACTCACCTTTTGATTGAAGCAGTGATATGATTTAATTGTGTGAGGAGCAAGTTAAAAATAAAAAGCGTCTGGGGTGGAAACACGGCAACACTCCCAGGCGCTTTTTAATTGGTACACAGAAAAAAGTCTTTGCAGATTTGCCCAAACTTGATTGCTATACATCGGATGTAGCAATAGCCCAACCTAAAATCTAAAATTTATCTGAGAAAGTTGCGATCGCTGGAAACTGGCGCTGAGACTTTCTGCAAAATCGAACGAAAATGCCTTAAGTTGCACCAAATTGAGATTGTAAGACTTCATCGTTATTATCAGCGATCGTTGCCACAATGGTAATCAGCCGAGATACTTCGCCAGGGGATAACTCCGCTAAGGTGCGTGTCGATATTACAACCACCCGATTTTCAATAATACCAAAACGCGCTTCAAAAGTACTAGAGCAGTTCAACTCCAAAAGATAGCGCATCAACTTAGGTTCATCTTTGGCAGGTAAATTTAGCACTGTAGACCAAACCGTTATGGTGTCTTCATCGGTTGTACCGTTGAGTTTTACAAATACTTCCACACTTCCGTACTTAAATTTCCAGAGATAACCACCTTCTGGAGTGTGGCTAACCATCGCACTATCATCTTGTTCCAAAGAATCAATGACATTTTCAATTACCTCCAGATGATTAATGCCTGTCGTCTCGGCGATTAACTCATTAATGGATTCGTCACTAGTTAGGGTTTCTGGGTAGCTTGTCATACAGATTTTTTCTCAACATACTTGCTGTTTTATCGAAGATTTGGGTAAAACCCCCGTGCTAGAAGCACGGCTTTCTAGTAAACTAGAAATAGTCGCCATAGGGCATTGGGAGACTCTAAACGGATGTGGAGAGAAGGTAAGACTACCTCGGTAGCACATCTCAGTGAAGCGTCAAGGAATCCTCTCTCCTTTAGGAAGAGGAGGTATGTCAACTACACATACTTTATAACTTCTAGACGCAGTTGTAGGGGCAATTCATGAATTGCCTTAGCTGGAAGCTTAAGGTGTTTCTCCCGCCAGAATGGGGGATGGTGGCGGGAGAAACAAAGAATTATTCTGGAAAAATTAATGACGATCGCGCTTAACCTACATCATCATGGGCAAAGCGGTTAAAGAGGAAGTCTAGGGCATAGTTACGCAGTTGGTAGTATTGTGGATCTTCCATGATCCTGGCGCGATCGCGGGGACGAGAAAAAGGAATCTCCATAACTTCACCAATTTTCGCATGTGGGCCATTGGTCATCATTACCAATTTGTCTGCCAAAAACAATGCCTCGTCGATGTCGTGGGTAATCATCAGCACTGTACAACGGTTATCACCCCAAATTTTCAGCAATTCTTCCTGTAATTCTTCTTTGGTGATTGCATCCAGCGCCCCAAAAGGTTCATCTAAAATTAAAACTTTCGGACGAATCGCCAAAGCCCGGGCGATAGAAACCCTTTGTCTCATCCCGCCGGACATTTGCATGGGTTTCTTTTCCATTGCGTCCGCCAGTCCCACCATTGCTAAATGATCGCGGACGATCGCTCTTTTTTCGGCTTGTGGTTTGTTGGGATAAACGGCATTAACAGCTAAGTAAATGTTTTCAAAAGCAGTCCGCCACGGTAACAGGGCATAGTTTTGGAAGACAACCATCCTGTCTGGACCTGGCTTGGTGATTGGTTCTCCTTCGAGTAAAACTTGCCCGGAGGTGGGAAAGTTAAAACCGGATACCATATTTAACAGCGTCGATTTGCCACAGCCTGAATGACCAATAACGCAAATAAACTCGCCCTGTTCGACGTTGAGGTTTACGCCGTCAAGTACAGTGAAGGGGCCTTGCTTTGTTGGGTAGACTTTGGTAACGTCTTTAATTTCTAGAAAAGGTCTGCGGCTGGTGGTTCCACCGGCTAATGGTTTTCCTAGTGTGGTTGTAGCTGTCAAGTTGCGGTTTTGCATGGTATTTGGGGTTTGGGTATTGGGTATTGGGGACTGGGGACTACTCGCTGCAACCAGTAGTCTGGCAACCTAACTTTGAGAGGTAATAGAACGAACCGCAAAGACGCGAAGTACGCGAAGGAAGAAGGAAAGAAGACTCTCACGATTTTTTTATGAAGCGAGTTTTCTTCTTGGTGCATCAAGAACAACTTCCGCGACTGAAAAATCACGCTTAATTTTCAAGCTGTTGAGATAAGCGATCGGATCGTCGGCGTTAAAGGGAGTACCATCGAAGAGTTTGATCGGTTGGCGAATATAGCTAATATCCAAACCTAATTCTCGTGCGGCAGTGCTGAAAACTCGCACGCGACACACCCGTTCAACAACTTCTACCCAATTTCTGGGGAAGGGAGTGTCACCCCAACGCGCTAATTGACTCATAATCCAAATTTGTTCGGTGCGACTGGGGCGGTTAATGGCAGACTCAGAATAAAACTGATGATGGGCATAGTCTCGCAACGGATGGTCTAAGTCACAGGTGAGACTATCTGGATCTTCGAGTTGAATGTATTCTAAATCAGTGCTGACGTACTCTCGTCCTGCTAAAATTTGGCGAATTTCTTCGGCATTTTCGGGATTTGCACAATACTGACAAGCTTCTAACAAAGCTTTGGTCAAGGCGATATGCGTATTTGGATAATTTTCTGCCCAATCTTCCCGCACACCAAGAACTTTACCGGGGTGTCCAAACCAAACTTCTAAGTCGGTAGCGATGGTAAAGCCGACACCTTCCACGGCGGCGCGGTAGTTCCAAGGTTCACCGACGCAGTAACCATCAATGCTTCCGGCTTTTAAGTCGGCTACCATCTGCGCTGGGGGAATGGTCTTCATATCCACATCAATGTCGGGGTCAATTCCACCTGCTGCTAGCCAGTAGCGCAATAGCAAGTTGTGCATAGATGCGGGATGTACTACCCCCATTGTGTGCCTTTGTTCGCGGGTAAGAATTAGGTGATTTCTGAAATCTGATAAGGTTTGCACACCTCGGTCATAAAAGCGTTTTGCTAAGGTGATGGCGTTACCGTTGCGAGTCATGGTCAGGGCAGTAACAACAGGCAAAGGTTGGTTGTTATGTCCTCCCAAAGTTAACCACATGGGCATCCCTGAAGGCATTTGAGCCGCATCTAAATAACCACCAGTTATGCCATCAACGATACCCCGCCAGTTGCTTTCTCGCACAAGGTTGACTTCATCTAAACCATGCTTGACAAAAAAGCCTTTTTCTTTAGCAACTGCTAAGGGGGCGCAAGCGGTCAGAGGTAAAAAGCCAATTTCTAGGTTAACTTTTTCCAACCCATGACGGGCAATGTCGGCAGTTTTCCGCGCCCGAATTTTCTTGATCCGTTTTTGCTGATTCAGGAAGTAAATCATCTCACTCCGTAAGCTGTAGTAGCTGGGATGTTCAACTACTTCCATCCGCTTACGGGGTCTGGGAATATCCACTTCTAAAATGTCGCCAATTTTAGATTCCGGGCCGTTGGTTAGCATCACAATTCTGTCAGATAACAGCACCGCTTCATCGACATCATGTGTCACCATCACGGCGGTAACTTGATTTTCTTCGCAGATTTGCATCAGTTGTTCTTGCAAATTGCCGCGTGTGAGTGCATCCAATGCACCAAAGGGTTCATCTAGCAAGAGTAATTTGGGACGAATCGCTAAGGCGCGGGCGATCGCAACTCGCTGCTTTTGTCCACCTGATAACATTCCTGGTTGTTTATCAGCATGGGGACGCAAACCCACCATATTTATATGTTTTTCGATAATGGCGTTGCGTTCCT
>NZ_JABXKI010000337.1 GCF_017115095.1 Nostoc sp. NMS4
CCTGTGGCGACGAAGAACCCGGCTGATTTGCGCCACTCGACTAATTTGCTTTTCAGTTCTAAACAGATGCGTTCAGCGATTTTTTTACCGACACCGGGAGCCTGAATTAAGATTTGTGTATTGCCAGCAATAATTGCTTGGACTAAATCTGGTAGTTCTAGGGTGTCTAGGAGTGCGATCGCTAGGGCTGCACCAATCCCTGTGACAGTCAGCAAGTGGCGAAATAAATCGCGTTCGGCTGGGGAAGCAAAGCCATAGAGAAAAGGCACTTCTTCCCGAATTTGCAAATGGGTAAAAATTTGCGTTACTCCTCCTGACTCTGGTAACTGGTTTGCTAGCCGTTGGGGAACTTGCAAATCATACCCCAAGCCATTTACTTCCAGAGTCAGAATTACGCGATTAGCGCCAATTGTTTGGATACCAGCGACTATACCTTTTAGATAACTAATCATTACAAGAGACCAAAATAATTTAAGCCTTCAATAATTCCACCTGCACAAAAACACGAAGCCAGGTAGTGGTAGTCAGAGGGATACTCTTTGTGCCATTGGAGTAACTCTTTGCGAGCATTCCCCACAATGATGCCCCGTTCGTTGCCTACAGCAAATAAAGCAATATCATTACCTGAATCACCACAGACAACTGTTTGTTCTGCTGCAAATTTCCACTTCTGACGTAAAAACTGCATTGCCTGACCTTTATCGCTGCTATGGGGTAGAATGTCAAGGTCAATACCGCTACTGTAGATTAACTTTACATTTAATTTAGATTTCTGCAACTCTGCTTCAAGTTGTGGTAGAACATTTGCAGATACTTCTTGTTCTAGAAAATAACTCACTTTGAAGGGACGTTGTTCGGAATCTGGTTGCCGCACTAACTCAGGGTATTTTTTTGTAATAGATAATACAGTTTCCCGTTCCCATCCCGGAGAGAGGATTTCTGACCAACCTGAGTCTGGAGTATCAGTACCATCGAGGTAAATTTCTGTACCCACAGATAGGACGAGGGCATCCGGTTGCAAAAGGTTTTTTTGAGCTTGGAGTTCTTTGTAAAGTACAGGCGATCGCCCGGTAGAATAAACAATTTTTGTACCGTATTCTTGGCGATGTCTATTCAGCAGTTGATTTAGTTCTGGTAAAGCGCTGTCATCGCCGACGGTGCGATATACGAGGGTGTCATCTAAATCGGTTACAAACAAAAATGGTTTCATGATTAGACCTCTTGCAAAATTTCGTTATTCTACCGCGTGAAGAGACTTTTGCAAGAGATTTGTTAACTTTGACGTTACCCCCCAACTCCCCGATGTATTTGGGGGGCTTTAAGAGTCTATTTTCCCATCCTTTCTAAAGACACCGTGTACACACAAGTTATCGAATCACAATCATGTCTGTTGAATTACCCCACCCTAACCCTCCCCTTATAAAGGGGAGGGAACTAGATTTCTTGTTTCCCCCATTTACAAAGGGGGATTAAGGGGGGTAATTCGACTTGTGTTGTACTGTACCTCAAACAGCCGTAAACGCTGTAAGTAGTTAAATAATTCGTAATTCGTAATGACGCTCGAATACTCGCTACCGCTTCGCTAACGTAATTCGTAAGTATAATTAATTTAGTTTAGTCTGGGCGAGTGCCACCACAGCTTGAACTAATTCTTCTGGATCGAGGGGCTTGGTAACGTGCCGTTGATAGCCACTGATTATCGCTCGCTGGGAATCTTCAACTCTAGCATAAGCAGTCAAAGCGATCGCGGGGATTTCTCCCCCTTTTTCGGCAGTTAAAGCGCGGATCTGTTGAATCAGAGAATAGCCATCGATTTCCGGCATCCCAATATCACTGACTAAGACATCGGGTTGGAAGGACTCTAAATTTGCCAATACTTCTGTCGCAGAGGCAACAGTCAAAACTTGCGCCCCGTATTCGGCAAGCAATACTGTTAATAGCTCACGAGCATCGGGATCGTCATCAACGGTGAGAACTCGAATCCCCGTGAGTTCCAGTGCTGGTTGTGGTAACTCATCTGGCTGCTTGATTTCCGGTTCAACATTCAGTAGTGGCAACTGGACTGTAAAGGTGGCTCCCAAGCCAACACCTGGACTATTAGCCGCGATCGTGCCGCCGTGAGCCTCAACCAACTGCCGGACGATCGCTAACCCCAATCCTAACCCGCCATACTTGCGAGTAATTGAGACATCTTCTTGACGGAATGATTCAAAAATATACGGGAGAAAGTCTGAGTTAATGCCTTTACCAGTATCACGGACGATAATCTGCGCTCGATCGTCAATTCGCTCTAGTCTGGTTTCTACCCGTCCTCCTTTCGGGGTAAACTTGATCGCGTTGGAAAGTAAATTCCAAACGATTTGTTGAAGGCGGTTGGCATCTCCAGAGACTTGCCCAATATTCGGTAGTATTGAATGCAACACAATTGATTTGGAAAGGGCTGCTGTATTTACGGTGTCGATCGCAGATTCAATCACAAATGCCAGATTCACTGGAGCCGCATCGATGCTAAGTTTGCCCCGGAGAATCTTGGCGACATCGAGTAAGTCATCAATCAGTTGAGTTTGCAGTTTAGCGTTGCGTTCAATGGTGGCTAAAGCTTCGGCTGTTTTCGCTTCACTAAATTTGCGGGTTTGCAGCAGTTTTGTCCAGCCAAGAATCGGGTTGAGAGGCGATCGCAATTCGTGGGAGAGAACGGCCAGAAACTCATCTTTAATCCGATTGGCGCGTTCGGCTTCGGCTCTGGCTGCTTGTTCTAATTTTAACAACGAATCGCGTTCGATTTCAGCTTGTTTGCGATCGGTGATATCCTGCACGTTACCCACCATCCGTACTGCATTACCGACTGTATCGTAGAAAATCTGACCTCTAGAGGCTAACCAACGAATGCCATCGGGGTGTAAGATCCGATAATCAGCTTCATAGTAGTCTTGCTGTTGCTGGATGGTCTGACTGATTGTTTCATTGGCTGAGGTGCGATCGTCTGGGTGCAGCAGACTTAACCACTTTTCAAAGCTGACTTCCCCTGCGGTTGGGTCAAGTCCAAACAGATTGTAGTACTCTTCAGATACATGAGCGCTGTTGCGGGCAATATCCCAATCCCATAATCCCGATCGCGTCGCTTTGTACGCCAATTTCAATCGGGCTTCGCTCTCCTGCAAGAGGAGTTCTATCTTTTTGCGATCGGTGATGTCTCGTGAAATCAACAAGATTCGTTCTATCTGCCCAAAGGCATCCAGAATCGGGCTAACGACCACTTCCCACCATTTCGGAGTGCCTTTTTGGGTTGGGCAATATCCGCGAAAAATGCTGACTTTACCTGTTTTAGTGGCAGCGAGTGCCTCCCGTGCCTGTTGCCGATAGCTGCCCTCCCAGAAACAGAGCCATTTAGTATTGAGATAACAATTTAAGTCGTCAATTTCCATCATACACAGACCACCTGTATTCATGTACAGGAGCAGCCCATCAAGGCTTAATACCTTGATACAATCAGAGCTGCTGTCTAAAATGCGGTTTTTAAATTCTTCACTTTGGCGTAGGGCTTCTTCGATTTGTTGACGAGCGGTAATATCTCGCCAGGTGGCAACAAATCCGTCTCCAAATTTAGCCACGCGGATATCAAAGGCTCTAACTAAGCGTTGTTCTCCGTAATCATCTTCATAAATTAGGCTGTCTTTAATCAGCGCCTTGCCTGTTTCTACTACCTGGCAGTATTCATCAAACAATCCACTCTCACGATGTCCTGGTAGTAATTCACACAACCTCCGCCCAATCGGCTGCTCAGAAGTCATTTGATTGTTGAAACAAGCTGCATTATTGACATATTCAGTCACAAAATCGACAATCTCTCCCTGCTCATTCCGAATAGCACGGTATACTCCAAAACAATCCAGCATATTTTCAACGGACGTGCGGAAGCGTTCTTCGCTCTCTCGCAGAGCAACTTCTGCCTGTTTGCGTAAGCGAAGCTCGTCGTAGATATCGCTGATATCATGATGGATACCTGCCATGCGGAGGGCATTACCTTGGCGATCGCGCAAAACTACTTTTCCGTGGTTGGCAATCCATTTCCATTCCCCAGACTTGGTTAACATCCGATATTCAAATTTGTAAGATACCGAATCGTCGTGAAGATGAGCATTCAACCGTTCCATCACCCAAACTTTATCTTCAGGATGAATAAGTAGCTCCCAACTGCTAAACTTCCCAGGTAATTCTCCTGGCTCATATCCCAGCATTTCTAGCCATCGTGAACTTAAATAATCTTCATTGGTGACAATGTTCCAATCCCATAAACCACCACCAGAACCTTCTAGCGCCATTTGCAGACGTTCTTCACTGTCTCGCAAGGCTTGCTCTACCTGTTTGCGTTCGCTGATATCTTCAGCAATCCCTGCAAACCGATAAACCTCTCCTGTTTCATCTCGAAGCCCAAAGCAGCGATCGTGAACCCAGCGAATACTACCATTGGGTAAAATAATCCGATATTCTTGATCGAATTTATCTGCGATCGCTTTTTCCTCAAAGGCTCTCTGGGTCGATTCTCGATCCTCTGGGTGAATCCGATCTACCCATGCTTGTTGTCCTTGATACAATTCCTCCGGGTTCAATCCCCACAGGCGTTCGTAGGCAGGGCTGACATAGCTGACTCGATTTTCGGACACTTCTCTAATCCAAAATACCGCATCAATATTTTCTGCAAGTTGCCGAAAACGTTCCTCACTATCGCGCAGAGCTTCGGCTGACTGTTGGCGTTCCTTGAGTTCATGCTGTGCCTGTTGATATAGTTCTGCTTGTCGCAAGGCAATACTTAGCTGAATTGCCAGTTCTTTGAGCAAGTCAATCTCTAAGGGTTGCCACGAGCGCGGGGAAGCACAATGATGAGCAATTAGCAATCCCCAAAACTGGTTATCTTGGAGAATTGGTACAACCAGATTAGCTCTGACTTGAAACTTTGCCAACAATTCACCGTGGCATGGGTCAATATTGCGATCGTGAATATCTGATATTGCCGTTACTTGCCCCTGACAATAGCGTTCGATATAATTTTTGATCAAGGCGGGATTGTCCCTGACAGGTTGCGGTTTATTCGAGACGAGACAGGGATCGTCCATAGTAGACGAGAGCAGCGATCGCCACTGTGCCCCAACAGATTCTGCGACTACAGTGCCATCTCCGTCAGCTTTTAACCGAAAAACCAAGACGCGATCGGTGTGGAGAAACTGCCGGACTTCGGCAACGGTTGTCTGAAGAATTTCATCTAGATTCAGCGATTGGTGAATTTGCTGGGTAATATGTGCAACTATGCGCTCTCGATGAATACGCTGTTGCAGTTGGGTGCGTAACTGTACTGTGGCAATTGCCCCATTGACTGCTATTTGCAGCCGTTCTGGGGTAATTTGCTCTTTGACCAAATAATCTTGTGCGCCGGCTTTCATCGCCTGAACTGCGATCGCCTCATTGCCCTGCCCTGTGACGACAATCACAGGTAAGCATGGCTGTTGGCTTAAGAGTTGCAATTGCGCGAGAAATTCCAGTCCGTCTAGATCGGGCAGTCGATAATCAAGTAAGATGGCATCAGGCTGATATTGCTGCCAAAGTTCTAGTCCTTGCCGCCCCAAGGTTGCTTCTAAAAGTGTATAGGAATACTCGCGATCGCGCAGTAAACACCGCCGATAGAGTTCTCGATCTTCTGGCGAATCATCGACAATTAAGACAATGCGCGATCTCTGACTCATAACTAATCCTTCGGGCAATCGGGCAGTGTCGTTACTTCAAACCAATACTCTACCAGCATCTGAATATCTCGTTTCAGCTGAGCAAAATCGATCGGCTTAACGATGTAACTGTTGACTCCATATCGATAGCATACTTCGATATCTTTCGGATTGTTAGAGGTGGTAAATACTACCACCGGAATCATGTTTAAGTTACGATCTTGTTTAATCCGGCGCAATACTTCTCGTCCATCGGTTCCGGGCAGGTTTAAGTCAAGCATAATCAAGCCGGGGCGGGATGCAGTTTGGCAATCGCCATAGTTGCCAGTTCGATAAAGAAACGCCAAAGCTTGTTCCCCATTCACACACCTCTGAATGGGGATCTTAACGCTAGAACGCCCTAGAAATCGTTGCAGTGCCTCAAAATCTTCGTTGCTGTCCTCGACAATTAAAAGTAATGGTGTTTGCTTGACAGGAGAAGCTGAAAAGCTAGTCATGTATTTGGCTCCACTGACAGCGTGAAGTAAAACGTACTACCTTGAGTCTGGTTAGATTCTACCCAAATTTTACCACCGTGCCGTTCTACGATTTTGCGGGCGATGGTTAACCCTACCCCAGTTCCACCGCCAAAGTCATCCCGTCCATGTAAGCGACGGAATATCTGAAAGATTTTGTCGAGATGCTCTTCGGGGATGCCAATGCCGTTATCACGGACGTAGAAAGTCATAGAGGTGGGAGCTACTTTTCTTTGTCCATTTTCTTCGATAAAACCAATTTCGACCCACTTGTTGGGTTTATCATTGTACTTAATAGCGTTGCTGATCAGGTTGGTGAAGAGTTCATTAATCTGAGCGCGATCGCATTGAATACTCTTAAGAGGTTGAGGAATGCGAAACTCGACTTCGCTTTGTGGCCGGGCAATGCTTAAGGTGCTGATTACCTGCTGCACTAACTCATTCAGATTCACTGGTTGGCGGATCAGTTCGGCGCGTCCTAATCGGGAAAAATGGAGGAGTGAATTGATCAAGTCTTCCATTCGCTGCGTTAGCCGCACCAAGGTTTGGAGTTTTGCAACTCCATCGTTATCTAGTACGTCTGCGTAGTCTTCCATTAAGAAGTTAGCATAGTTGTGAATGCCCCGCAGTGGCTCTTTCAGGTCGTGGGAGGCAACATAAGCAAAGGAATCGAGTTCTTCGTTACTCCGTTGTAATTCAAAATTCATCGCTGCCAGTTTGTCTGCTTGTCGCAACACAACACCTACAACTAGGCTTCGCAGTTCAGCAACCGCTTCAACTTCGCAGGGTTTCCAGGGTAAGGCATACCCTTGGACTGTTTCTTGCCATAATTCAAAGGATTTGCGAGGAGAGATTCTGAAATTGCCCTCTGACAAAACCTCCACAGGCTTGTTGGGATTACCGCCCCAATTCACCGTTTGAATGATTTCTGGACGAAACCAGAGAATGTAATTGTGATGAACTCTAGAAATTTCTAGGGCTAAAACGCCACTAGCGATCGCTTTAAATGACTCGCCGGCGGGATAATCTTTAGTGAGCGATCGCGTCTCAAACAAGTTATGATGCAGTTGAGGTTTAATCCAATCAAGTAAGGCGTGAACCTCGTCTTCCGATGGCGTTTTCCCGGCTTCAATATACTGGTCGCCACTGCATATTACCGCTCCTGTGGCACTGGTCAGATTGAGTAATTGAGATTTCAGTTGCACCATGCCATCCAGAAAACACTCAGCCTGAGACAAACCTTCCACAAATTGAGTTTGTAGTGACTTCAATTGCCTTTTGTAATCAATATCTTCACTAGCTTCTTTGTTTGCCAGTTCCACAGACATCACCTGTCCAATGAACTCGCACATAGTACGGATATTGTAAGAAATATATTTAGGCGACGAATGATGACAGGCAATCAATCCCCAAAGCTTTTGTTCGTGCATCAGAGAAATAGACATGGAAGCGGTAACGCCCATATTTTGCAGGTACTCTAAATGAATCCCAGAAACACTCCGCAGCACCGAAAGACTGAGATCGAGCGGTTGATTTGTCAAGGGATTGTTCGCTGGAATTAAGGTGACAGGCTGGTAGCTAGCATCTGGAATCAGCCGCAGCCAGTTTAGGGTGTATAGCTGTCGCGCTTGCTTAGGAATGTCAGAGGGCGGATAGTGTAAGTCTAGATAAGGTGTTTCCTGATTAGTGTCTTCAGCGATTACCCTGCCAGCCCCTTCCCGATCGAATCGATAGACCATGACGCGATCGAAACCAGTGATTCGCCGGACTTCTGTAACCACAATTTGGCACATTTCCAACATTGTGGGTGCTTTCTGAATGCGGGTAATGATTCCTCTTACCTGTTGATAGAAGTTAAAAAATCCTGTGCTATCCTTCGCTTTTCTCGGCTCTAATTCCAGAATAATGATATTATCTAAAGAATGTATAATGCCATCAAAATAAATTGATTTATTCAGATGTTTGATAGACAGATTCAGGGGATTGATGCTCTCAAAATCCTCTGCAAGACATTGTTGAATCAAGTTAATCTGCTTGGCATTGAGTAAATCTGACAGCGACTTGCCGAGCAATTCTTCCGGTTGACGACCAATAACTTTTTGAGTGTTACTGCTGACCTGAAGGATTTCTAGAGTGGGATCTTGCAAAACCAGCAAAATCCCGTGAGGCTGGATCAAACTGGGAATGTGGATCGGTTCGCGATCGCAGTTTGTCAAATCAACGATCTCATCTGTCATTCTCAGTTTCTTAAACTCCTCATTAGAACTTTGACATAAATCAGAAATGTTGAATATATAGTCAAAACATAGATTTACTTAGTAAATTTATTTTTAGTTATTTAGCTTTTCTAATTATATTTAACCGACTAATAAAACTCAGGGTAAAACATACAGGTTTGAAATGGATACTTTAACTATAACAATCCATAATCATTCTTGAGAAACAATTCCTTGAATTTTCCAATAAGTTGGGTATCTGCGGGTTAAGATTTGACTGTTTCAGCCTTGATATCCAGGCTCTAATTTCTACTCTTGGCTTAATGTTTCAATCAACAAATCCACCTGCTGTTGTCGCTGCTGCAAAAAACCTTCGCACTGACGCAAATACTCCACAGCAGTTGTAAATTGGTCAAACACGGCTTCCAATTCCAACTCACCCGCCTCAATGCGAGTAATAATTCCCTCAATCTCAGCAACCTTCGCCTCATAATTCCAACCTTCCTCAGAACTAGAAGCACCCTTACGTTTAACCATTAACCTCTCCGTGTCCTCTGCGCCTCTGCGGTTCGTTTATTTCCATAACCTTCACTTTAACCCCACCCTGCCCCAATTGGACCACTAACTCTTCCCCCACAGCCAACTCCCTTGCCGAACGAGCGATCGCCCCATCTTCCCTTCTCACCACCGCATAACCACGCTGCAACACCGCTTTCGGGTCAAGACTAGCCAACTTTTGCCGCAACAACTCTAAATGCTGCGTTGCTTGCTGCGATCGCCCCGTCGTAATTTGTACCAAATGCTGACGCTTCCAAGCTAACTTTTCCACCTCCTGCTGCACTTGCCGATCTAGCCGCAAACGTCGCAAACGATTCCGCAATCCTTGCAATTTATCCTCAGCATTTTCTCTAAAGTCATGCACCGCCTCATGTAAAGCTGCAACTCGTTGCCGATGTTCAGTATACAACTCAGAAAGTGCTGGCACAACCATTTCCGCCGCCGCAGTGGGTGTATGCACACAAGCATCTGCAACTAAATCAGCTAAAGATTCATCTCGTTGATGGCCGATACCAGTAATTACAGGAATAGAACAACTAGCCAGCGATCGCACCACTCGTTCATCATTAAAACAAGCCAACTCCTCAACCGCGCCACCACCCCGCGATAAAATTAGCACTTCGGCGCGTCCATCTCGTTCCACCCGTTCAATTGCTTTAACGATAGATTCCGGTGCTTGCTCCCCTTGTACGGTCGCGGGAGAAAATAAAACGTGTAAACCTGGATACCTTTGCTTAAGAGTTTTTTGAATATCACCCCAAGCCGCCGCCGTTGGTGAAGTGACGACAGCGATCGTTTGGGGGTGCGTGGGGAGCGATCGCTTTCTTTGCGTGTCGAACAACCCCTCAGCCAGCAAGCGGTTTTTGAGTTGTTGATAGCGCAACGCCTGTAAACCAACACCAGCAGGTAGAGTCTGCCAAACTGATAACTGATACTCTCCCCGATTGGGATAGACGCGAATACTGCCCAAAATGATTATCTGCTCACCAGGAACAGGTATCTGGGCGAGTTTTGGCAATTGGCTATTCCATACTACACACTTAATTCCGGCGCTGCGATCGGGATCTTGCAGCGTAAAAAATAACCCACTGCGATGATTGTTAGCGCTAGAAACTTCGCCAGTTACCCAAACTTGCCGCAATTGTTCATCTTGCTCTAACAGCAAGCGGATATAGTCAGTTAATCCAGAAACTGAAAGGGCTGTATCGAGAATCAGAGAGTCGGGAAGGTCGAAAGTCATCAAAGATGGGTAAAAGCAAAAGCCTAATCAAATCTTAGCAAATAACGTTAATTGATAGCTATTGTGTTGAATTATCAAACTGGAAATATCCCAAAATTCCATTAGACTTAAAATAATCAGTAAATAGAGTTTAAAACTATCATGGAAAAAATAGAACTTGAACTAGATAGACTCACCTTTGAACGAGCAAAAACTCTGGCAATAGTCAATCAATCAACTCTAACGGAATTGATTACTCATGTAATTGAACGTTTAGCAGAAATTCAGGAGAAAAACGATCCCTTAATGGGATTATATGCTGATGTTCCAGAAATTGTTGATGAAATTGTTGCCGAGGCGATGGAAAAAAGAGGATATCAGATGAATAAATAATTCGTAATTCGTAATTAATCCTTTAGAGACTGGAGTAACTGGCTAGGACGTGCCATCTTCACAGCAAGATAAAGATTCGGATAATTAACAAATATATAGTGTTCATATTTGTACCAATGCATTTCACCCTTTTCTTTGTTACAAATCTGGCAAATGACCCATAAATTATTGAATTCCATTGATAACCAAGGATACTGTGACCGAGGTAGCTTGTGATCTATTGTCTTACCACCTTTGTCAGAGTAGTGAGAACCACAAATTGGACAGTACCAATTGGAATTTTCTCTCACCCAATCTTTACTATCTTGAGTTGTACCGCACTCATAATCACCATTAATATAGCGCCAATAATCGAATTTTCTATAAGTTTCAAAATCTTCATGAGTTAGCCTGTGATATCGCTTGTTGCCGATTGTATCCACAAGATCAAATAATTTTTTAAGGTCTTTATCTTCAATGTTAACCATATTTTCTGCTAAATTTTTACTGTTCTATATGTCTTTTGGTTATGCTTCTTTTTATATTTAATATTGGTATTTTGACTAAAATCAATAAATTCCATCTCTGTCTCAGGAAACTGCTTATCTATTTCTTCTGCAACTTCATTAACTTCTTTAGATAATCTTTGGTTGTACTCGTTTATTTCTTGATTAGTGAGATATTTATTACCAATCCTATCAGCCTCAATAAATAATTCTTCAAGTGTGAATTCATCAAACTGATAATTATCTATAAATCCCTCTAGCTTTTGATAAAAATTAACAACATTATCCCAGCCAATATTTTTGTAAAGGTTTTCTTTTAGCCAAATTTGGTCTTTTTTATGAAGCTTACTCCGATTCTTTGAGTTAGCGAGTTGAACAACCCGATAACTCATTCCCCTAAAATTCCTTTTTTTACCTTTTTTATCAGTCATATATTCAGTGCTTTATCCTAAAGTCCATTTGAAAAAAGTAATTACTGCTTTCCGAATTTCACTATCTTCATATTTGAGAATTTCTTTAGTATTCATAGCTAATTTAAGTTTAATTTGATCGACTAAATTTTTTAGAGATTTATTGTCTTTTTTGAGTTGCTCATTAACTTCTGTTAAGTTTTGGTTTTGAGAATATATTGTTTTGAGTTCAACTTCTAAAATATTATGTCTCTGAGACAAGCTTTGAATTTCAGCTTCGTATTTTTCTCTTTCCTGTTTTGGATACTTTTTAACTTGGTCAATTTTGGCAGCATATTCCTGCTCTTTCAATTCAATCTCTTTAGTTTTCTTCGTTACCAGACCTTTCTGGGCAGCTTGAAGACGCTGACGCTTAATTAATTCAGAACCAGCAAAAGGCGAAATAGCTCTGCGAATAGTAATTTCATCAGGATTGGTACTAAAGTCAATTACTTCCAAAGCACGCATAGCATCTGCTTTTGTCCATCCCTCGCTTTCAAGTAGCTTAATAGACTGTGATTTATTCACGTTTGCTGAAGATAGTTTATGTAATTTATGTTACTATAATATCAATTCATTATCTCCATGCCAATAAGCTGGATTCAAGGATAGCAGTAACTTTAATAGATTTATCGATACTGGAGACTACTTAGCTTTTTGTTGTGACTAGACGCACCACGATAGAGGTTTTCTCTCTCCAAAATAAAGCAGTCTCATTATGTACAGTGCATAAAACTCAGTTGTTTAAATAATTTTTCTTTGAAAACCCTTGCTTACCCAGCCAAAAAAGGCTATCTCTGAATGCAAGTTGGTATCATTGTGCAAGACTACCCTAATCTGGTAGCGATCGAGTTACGATCTTGTTACACCCTTTTTTGATTTGAGAAGTCCTATTCCAGAATTTTCTGGTTAAAATAGTATATCTGTTCTACTCAAACTCCCAGAGCAACACTCCTTAAAACCATATATTAAGAGGCATTAGAAGCAGGAATGGCTATCAACACCGACACTTCAGGCAAGCAAAAAGCACTGACTATGGTGCTAAACCAGATTGAGCGCAGCTTTGGTAAAGGGGCAATCATGCGCCTGGGCGACGCTACCCGGATGCGAGTGGAAACAATTTCTAGTGGGGCGCTTACCCTAGATTTAGCATTGGGTGGTGGTTTACCCAAAGGTCGGGTAATTGAAATTTATGGGCCGGAAAGTTCCGGTAAAACTACAGTAGCGCTACATGCACTCGCCGAAGTGCAAAGAAATGGCGGTATTGCTGCCTTCGTTGATGCTGAACACGCCCTTGATCCTACTTATGCTGCCGCATTGGGTGTAGATATTGACAATTTGTTGATTTCTCAACCTGACACTGGCGAATCAGCTTTGGAAATTGTCGATCAGCTTGTACGCTCTGCTGCGGTTGATATTGTAGTTATAGACTCAGTAGCAGCGCTGGTTCCCCGTGCTGAAATTGAAGGCGATATGGGTGATATTCACGTTGGTTTGCAAGCGCGGTTGATGAGCCAAGCCCTGCGTAAAATTACAGGCAACATTGGTAAATCTGGTTGTACAGTAATTTTCATTAACCAGTTGCGGCAAAAAATCGGTGTTACCTACGGTAGCCCAGAAACTACTACTGGCGGTAATGCATTGAAATTTTACGCTTCGGTGCGCTTGGATATTCGTCGAATTCAAACCTTGAAGAAAGGTACAGATGAATTTGGTAATCGCGTTAAAGTCAAAGTCGCCAAAAATAAAGTAGCGCCGCCCTTCAGAATAGCGGAATTTGACATTATTTTTGGTAAAGGGATTTCTACCTTGGGTTGTATTGTAGACTTGGCAGAAGAAACTTCCATTATTGTCCGCAAGGGGGCTTGGTATAGTTACAACGGCGATAATATCTCCCAAGGACGAGACAACGCTATTAAGTATCTAGAAGAAAAACCGGAATTTGCTGAAGAAATTAAGAAACTGGTGCGTGAAAAGTTAGATAAAGGCGCTGTTGTTTCTGCTAACTCTGTAGCTAAAGCCAGTGAAGAAGATGAAGAGGAAGATGTCGATTTAGAGCCAGAAGAATAAAAATGTGGATTTATTAATCTGCAATTGCTAATAGATGGTGCGTTATTAAGATAGATAACGCACCTTATTTTTTCTAAAAATCTCGATTTTGGTATGTTGAATGCAAGCTTAAATCCAGACAGTGAATAGCTTTGGAGTGATAACACATCCTATTTGATATTTTGGCGTAGTGGCGTGACAAGGCTAAAATGTTGCAAAAAAATTGTAGGTTGGATGGAGGCTTTGCGTAACCCAACATCCTGATATGTGTTGGGTTGCGCTCCGCTCCACCCAACCTACGTATAATGCTATTTTAAGCACTAGTGGTCTGTCAAATCCATTTTGACGGTTGGAGAGACGCGATAAATCGCCGTCTCTACAGAAAATTTATTCGTCAATTATTTCTTGACAGACCACTAGAAGCAGTTGCAAAAAAATTGTAGGTTGGGTGGAGGCTTTGCGTAACCCAACATCCTGATATGTGT
>NZ_JABXKI010000172.1 GCF_017115095.1 Nostoc sp. NMS4
ACGGCAAGAACGGTACTAACGGAAGAAATGGATTTCCAGGCAGGGATGGTAAGGACGGCAAAGACATGGGGCAAGCAGAAGTATTTCAACTGAAAGCTTTTATAGCTGCACAACATCAACAAACGCAGGGTGTATTGGGGAGTGCGATCGCAGGTATTAAAGCTTCTATTAGTAGCGGTTTTGCTACTGTGGTGAGCGCGTCAAACAGCGTTGTTAATGGCGCAAATTTAGCATTATTACTCCCGGTTCGCCCATTTTTTCGGGAGTTAGAAGAAAGACTACTCAGGGGTAAAAGATTGACCACCAAGTTGAGTATAAATAGTAGTTGGAAACCCAAGTAAAACAAGAATACGCTGCTGTAAGGGTGAAAGAGCAGTCAGGTGGGCATAAACTCCATTTTTCACTTCAATCAACAGCAGGGTAATTTCTTTAAATGCTGCAAGAAGTAATTCAGCCGTGGGACGTGCTGTTTCTCGCTGAGGATTACCAACATAAAGTCCAGCAATCTTTTCTTGATTCTTCTCCAGATGGCGACGAACTTGAAACTCTAAAAGGGTCAACACTCGCAAACCAATTGAAAGTAGTCGAATCAAACCAGTAACATGGTCTTCACGTTGTAAATAAATCGGAGTTAAAGAGAGAGGAAAGCCTTTAAGTCGAGCAAATCCTCGTTCTGTTAAATACTCATCTCAATAAGCACGAACTGCTTGCTTCAAAGTCAGTTGAGATTCATTTTTATTAGTGACATAGACTCGCCAACCCAACAGTTTAACTTGTTGTTGAAGAGCATCTTCATTAACGTGGAAGATGCTTACACCCAAAGTCAGTCAGTAGGCAAGTCTTATCTGACCGTGAAAAGTCAGAAGTCCTATAGGGGATGACTTAACGAATTGCTTTGAGGGATGAGATTCTATTATTGAGCCGACCAATGTTTCCAACAGCCTCGTCTGGCCCTACATCAATATATTCACCTGTGAAGTTTTTACCTGCGTAGAATCTCCACTTCTGACCATTGTTAACTTGAATAGCTGAGGCTTTGTTGTTGAATCCAAATTTACTTAAATCTGCCACTGCTTTACTTGTATCAAATGATGCTCCTTTCCCAATCTGATCGTCCCACAAAGTCACATCTTGTACGGTTTGTGAAGATTCTGCCGATACAGTTGTGTGATGAATGGCAAATCCAGCGATGGAACTGGCAATTAAAACTGCCAAAACGGTGAATTTCTTAGTCAACATTATTTTTCTCCTTGAGAACAATAACTTTGACACTACCAGCATAGGCATTAATCTTTGGTTAATTCTTAATTAAAAAAGGGATAATTATTTTCCAACACCCTAAGAGGTTGCAAGCTCTAATCAGCAAATGATTATTTTTGTTGGGTATGGTTGCAAATTCTTCAAATAGATCCGATTCGCGTAGGCGTAGCCCGCCTTCTCTACGAGACGCTCCGCGAACGGCATCGCCAATATGAGTTACCATTTTTGCTCCACCCACTTCAAAGCACATCTGTTCTCCCCAATTTCGACTGATTTGCCGGATATTTATCGATTGGTGCTGACCGAGAGAATTTTATATTTACGATGTTTGGATTTTGGATTGACCCCGACTACAAGGGACGGGGCATGAACCTTGAGAGGTTAATCCAAAATCGTAAATCCAAAATTGATTGACGAATCGCCTCGTATAATGCTGCCCCCTTTTTATCAGCCTTGGATCTCCAAATGCCGTTCCTGGTGTCGTCGAGCGTGAATTAAGATTGGATTATCCATAGTTTTTGCTTCTCAAAAATCCTCTCCACCTACTTTACATCCGACTTGTGTATACACGGTAGCCGATAAAAAATTGGGGGGAACTTCTAAAGCCCCCTTTTTAAGGCAGGGCTGTTTCATATCAAGTCCGGTTACAGCATTGCGCCTTTGCTTACACGCCAAAAAGACGCTGACTATGCTCCTAACTATGCCTAACGCCGCAAAAGAACCTCCCAGGTAGAGCCACCAACTACGCCGTCAGCTTCTAAACCATAGCGCTTTTGTGCCGCTTTCACTGCTGCTTCGGTTGTCTCGCCAAAGTCTCCATCAGCATCACCTTTCAAGTAACCAAGCTTTTTCAGTTGTTGTTGTAACTTCACAACTTCAGAACCACGTAATCCTAGACGCAAAATTGGCAATCCATCTGAGGTGTATTGAATACCAGGAGTTCGTTTAGTAGTTGTGTTTGGCTGAGTTCGAGTAGTTGATGTAGTACGCTTCGGCGTTTTCTTTGCGCTAGAAGTTGTAGTTTTTCTGGGAGTAGAAGGTCTTGGCTCAGGGTTAGTCGCAACTTGGGTTACAGCTTTTTTCGGGGTAGTCGGTTTTGGTTCGGGTCTAGTCGCAACTTGTGTGACAGCTTGTCTCGGAGGGTTGGGGTTGACATTTGCAACGTTGGTGAGGCTACCAGCCTGGGTGGGAATAGGAAAATTCGTAGCTGAGTTAAATCTTGGCTGGGATGAAGGGACGGTTGATGCTACGGGTTGATTAGGAAAAAGTCGTTGCCAAGTGCTAGCATCAACAACGCCATCTGGATTCAAACCAGCTGCTTGTTTAAACCGGGAAACAGCACTAGCTGTATTCTCACTATAAATACCATCTACTGCACCAGAATAAAAACCCAAAAGTTTTAGAGCTGCCTGAAGTTCAGATACACGTTCGCCTTGGCTACCAATTTTCAGGCTAGGACGGTTAATGCTATCTTGAGGATTTACTTGGGCAATTTTCTGTGGCGCTGCTATTGATACTACAGCCGTTGAGGTAATTAACAGAGGCGTAACGGAAAACAAGAGTATTTCAATGGCTGATAAAGATTTAGACCTCTTTGGCCGTTTTTCCATTTTACAGCGATTTACAGTTGGATATAGTAATTTTAAGTAACTCAAAATACTTGCTGTCAGGCTGTGTTGCATGGAATTTACTCCCAGAATATTCTCATGCTAATGGTACAGCCGCTTGGTCTAAAAAACAGCTGCTATAGAAAGCGATCGCACATAATCTAATATCCTTGCCTTCAGAGTTGCTGCTCATTGTGACTTTTCAAAGTAACGAAAAGCGCTCACCTGCTCAATCCGTTGATTCCGAAGTGAGCTAATTATAATTCTCCAGATAAAACAAACCAACGATAAACCTCAAGTAGTCTAGATGTGTTGGAAAATATAGATATTGCAGTAAAGCAGAACCAACCATGACTGAAGCAAAGTCTATTCGTACAGTACGCCGGGGAAGAATCTTCCCCTCAATCCAGTGGACAGAAGAACAGAAAGCCAAACGTCGAGCAGAACGCTCTGATTTTCATCAACGTAGCCAGGTGATTTTTGACCGCGTTAAGCCAGAGTACATCCAAACTCATTACAACTGGTATATGGTTGTTGAACCAGAAAGTGGAAACTATTTTATTGATCGTGATGAAGAAGTAGCTATGCTTTTGGCACGCCAGAAGCACCCCGGTACTGTACCATTGTTTCTCTTCAGAATTAATGAAACAGGGGTTTCTGGAACTATATGATACTTGGGTTGTTCGGCAATGACGACGAGCTGGTTTTTGAAATCGAGCTTATTGGTGCAGATGGATTAGAACTACCAGTTGATGTGATTTTAGATACAGGGTTCTCTGGCTGGTTGGCTATTGACGAACAAGACTTACAAGGACTGGATTGGATTTACGTGCAGACACGAGCGCTGCGAACGGCACGGGGGGAGGCTGATTTTAATATTTATGCAGGTCTTATAAGAATCGACGGGCAAACTTTTGATATTCCTGTTCATGTGGGTGAAGGAGTGTCAGAAATCTTACTTGGTCGCCAGTGGTTAAAAACTCGACGGTTGGTGGTGGATGTGCCGTCTAGGGTGTTAACGCTCGGATAATAAACGCACAGTTTCCAAAAACCGCGTTATATTATGGACATTCTACAACGCCAAGATGCCCATTACTCGTTAGAAAATAAGCCTATGCGATCGCTCGATTAATTGCTTCTTCTTGACCAACTAAAGACAAGTAAGGCTCTTTTAAATACTTACAAGCTGAAGCGATCGCATCCTTAGCACTCACCGCCGCAATCAATTCTTGAAACTTGGTATCAAAATCAATTCCTAAGCCCAAAATTTCATACCACCCATATATCTGAGCAATTTGACCATTCGTTTGTTTACCCAAAGCGTACTGCCCCAGAATCTTGTTTTTAGCGGCTTGGAGTGCGCTTTGGGATACTTCGGTGGTACACAATAAATCTACTTCTGTACGCAGTCCTTCTAAGGCGATGCTAGTATTCTCCGGTGCTGTACCTATGTAAACTACAAATGACGCTGGAAATAGCCTTGTAGAGTAAAAGGCGGATACTTCGTAAGCTAAACCGCGTTTTTCTCGTAATTCGACAAACAAGCGGCTAGAAAGACCATTTCCCAAGTAAGTACACAGCAATTTTAACGGGGCGTAGTCTACAGAACTCACGGATGTTCCCAAATAACCGAGCATCACAATTGATTGTTGTGTCTGTACTGGCTTCAACCTTACCTGCGGTTCTACCTTAATTTCAGGTAAATTCAGTATTGGCAGCGCTTGGGCTGGAGATTGCCAATCAGCAAAAACTTCTTCCACCAATGCGACTGCATCTGTGGGTGTGACTCTACCAGCAATACTAATTACTACATTATCTGGACGGAAATAAGTTTGGTGATACTCCACTAAATCTGCACGAGTTAAGCGGCTCATGGTAGATTCATCTCCCAGTACTGACATCGAGTAAGGGTGATTTTGGTACATTACCTGTCGCATTTGTTCAAAGGCGAGTGTAAAGGGTTGCTCTTTTTGAGAACGAATATCTTGGAGTGCTAAACGTCGTTCTAGTTCCACTTGAGTTTCGGGAAAAGTAGGCGATCGCAAAATCCGCCCTGCCAATGTTAAAATTTCCCCAAAATCAGATGTTACCGTCTTGAAAGATAGCAAAAAATAATCAGTGCCAGCATCCGCACTCAAACTCGCCCCTACAGACTCAACTTTTTCTGCAATTTCCAAGCTAGAAAGACCATCACATCCCTTTGTCATCACTGCTGATAACAAATGTGCCAACCCTGCATGCTCCCGGTTTTCGTTACAACTACCAGCACGCACAAAGATTCGCGCTGCAATAATATCCGCAGCCGGATTTTCTGCCACCAGGACGACAAGGCCATTGTTCAATACGGTACGATGGATGGGCGATTTTTGCAGCAAGGTTGTCATTTGTAATTTGTCCTTTGTCATTTGTCCTTTGTCATTCGTCTTTTGCTAATGACTAATGCCCAATGCCCAATAACTAACACGGTTTAAGTACAGTAACCGCATAATTCTCTGGCGATAGATACTGTTTAGCTAATTCTTGCAGTTCTTTGGCATTAAAAGATTGAATCTGCTGGGGATATGTCACAGATAATTCCGCTTGGGCGATGGTATTGTAATATCCATAAAGCCCCGTCAACTGATTTGGCGTTTCGGTAGAAAAAGCATACTCGTTACATAGCAATCTGCGTATACGGGCAAGTTCTTGTTCGCTAATTCCTCTACTCTGCAAATCATCCAAATGAGCGCAAATTAAAGACTCAACTTCCTCTAGATTTTCTGGTTCCAACCAGGCCGTTATTGTAAATAAACTCGATTCCCGTTGTAGAGAAAAACTACTGCAAATTCCCTGTACCAATTGCAAATCTTCTCGCAAATCGCGCACTAAACGCGAAGTTCGCCCTTCTGCTAATAACACTGACAAAAAATCTAAACCATAGCCAGTACGAATATCTTCTACTCCCGGTACTAGCCACGCCATTAACAATCGCGCTTGTTCTATGCGTGGTAAACACAGTTCTTGACGATGAATTCCGGTTATTACTGGCTTTGTCACTTTCTCCAGCTGCGGACAATTCGAGCGTTCGGCAAAATTAGCAAATGAATGATTTACCATTTCCCAAGCTGGTTGTTGGGCTATACCTCCGGCAATTACCACCGTCATGTTTTCCGGCTGATAGTAGGCGTGGTGAAAACAGCGCATTGCTTCTGGCGATTGCTGCATCAGTTCTTGCTCAGTACCCAGCACCGAACGCCCGTAAGGGTGATGCGGATAGATGCTTTGAATGAGAGCTTGAAATCCTATCCAGTCGGAATCGTCATGACAAGAGCGAATTTCCTCTAACACCACGTCCCGTTCTCGGCTAAATTCATCTTCTGGAATTGCCGCATTGAGTAGTAGTTCTCCCAAGCAGGGGAGAGTATCTTTTAAATAAGGGGCAGCTGTGGTGAGGGAATAATGAGCATAATCATAGCTTGTGGCTGCATTACTCACGCCACCCCGGTTTTCAACTTTGGCATCGAACATTCCAGGGGGTAGCGTTGCCGTACCTTTAAAAATCATGTGTTCTAAAAAGTGCGCCATACCAAACCACGGTTTTGGCTCTAGGCTGGCTCCAGCCCGCACCCAAACATCCGCCACAACTACGGGAGTAGTGGGGATTTCTTGATGAATAAAAGTTAAACCATTCTCTAGTCGGAAGACCGAGGCTGGAAATACGGTATTAGTTAGTTGTTTTAACAATTTTTTGTAGCTTTAACCACAATTTAATGCAATTGTGTCATTTTAACCCTGAACGATACCTCATTTAGAATCAAGTTATACAGATTTTGTTTTTGTCGGACAGAATTCAGGAATCAGAATGGGCTAAACGTTATACCATTTCTTTGTAAGGCTGCGCCAAACCCTTTTAAATTCTTCTTTCTTTCTTTCTTTGTGTCCTTTGCGTCCTTTGCGGTTCGTTTTCTTTCTTGTACTTAAAGCGTCTCGTAGAGAGTGTCTTGATTCTGACTTCTGAATTCTTCTTCAACTCCAGGTATTACTAACTTCTAATTAAATTAGGACTTACGCACAGGTAACGGAAAACGAACCACAGAGAAGCCAGTGCGTTGGGCGGGTTCCCCGACTTGTAGCAACTGGCGCGACACAGAGTTCACGGAGAAATGAGAGTTTAGGAGGGTTTTTGCATAAGTCCTATAAATTTGTTTGATTAATACAGCCAAAATGCTTAATCTGCGTTATTTCAGATTTTTAGTTTGCAATTATTATTTGTTCTATAAGTAATACTAATTTAAATAATTAAAGCTCCCAAGTTCTAAGTGACTTTGGGAGCTAATAATTTTAAGTTCACCGCGACGCCGTTTTACCTAAGTTTATGACCTGGGTTTATCCAGGTGGGAACCTAAATTCCTCGTTTAAAGTTTCCGGGTACATGCCCGGTATACTGCCACGAGAACAGTTGACTCCCTTGTCATTAAAGGCATAGATCAAAAAACTTGATGGCAGTCACCAACGTCGTAGTGCAACTCACTCATTATAGCTTTTCAAAAGATGTTGTGTGTTCAATATCAAAACTTTCCGATCTATTTACCTGGGATACCAGATAGATTCTATGGTGCGGGCGATTTCGTTAGCGTATGCACCTGCTGATTCTCGATTCTGATTATCCAGCAAAACGGTAACATGCCCCAACTTTCGCCCAGGACGTGATTCTGTCTTCCCATACCAGTGAATATGCGCCTGGGGAATTTCTGCTATTTTTTGACGCTGGCTTTGGTAGTCGCTGTAAGAATTTTCATACCCCAGTAGGTTCACCATTACAGCGCTGGCGCACTGCAAAGCCGGATTTCCTAAAGGTAGACCACAAACGGCTCTGAGGTGTTGCTCAAACTGAGAAGTTTCGCAAGCGTCAAGAGAAAAATGCCCAGAATTGTGGGTACGGGGCGCAATTTCATTTACCAGGATTTTGCCATCAGCACTGAGAAATAGCTCAATTCCAAAAATTCCTACTACTTCTAGGCTATTTAATAGAGTATGTGCGATCGCTTCTATTTCTGCTACTTGATTGGGAGTAATCTCGGCTGGCGCAATCACCCGCCGACACACTTGTTGTTCTTGTTGGGTTTCCACCACTGGATACGTGACAATTTCCCCCTCTACGGAACGAACTGCAATTATTGCTAGTTCTTTTTCAAAGGGGACAAATTCTTCTAACAAGAAAAGTGATTGATTTAAAGTTTTTGTTTTGCTTTCATCACTTAGCTTTTGCTCTAAAGTAGCAAAATCCTGAATTATGAAAGTACCTTGACCATCATAACCGTGACGGCGAGATTTCAGGACTGCTGGAAAACCTAGATATTCTATTTTTGATTTGATATTTTCCACCTCGTCAAGGGCGACAAATTGAGGAACTGGTAAACCCAAATCGCGTAAATAGCAACGCTGATCATATTTATCTAAAAGAGGAGCTAAAGCTTCTAATCTGGGACGGAAGCAAACGCCTTGCTGTGCTAAAAGAGATAAAGCTTGCAGGTTAACAAATTCGTTTTCAAAGGTGATAACATCGCATTTTTGAGCTAATATTTCCGTAGCACTTGCATCATCAACTGGGGCAAAAACAGTTTCCTGAGCAATTAACACGGCTGGGTCGTATTCGCTAGGAGTTTGTATTACCAATTCTACTCCTAGTTTCTGTGCTGCATCCGCCATCATCCAGGCTAGTTGTCCGCCACCAATTACACCAACACGCTTCATTGACATCCTAAAGAATCACGAGTTTGCACGCCTGTTTTAGAATTCACACCACTGGCTTTACTGCACAGTTCTTTCATTTGCGCTTTATCCAAAATTGCATCTGTAAAATCTGCACCGTCTATATTTACATCATTAAATATGGCGCGGAGCAAAAGAGCTTCTTTGAAAACTGCATCGCTCAAATCTGCCTTAGTCAAGTTTACCTGATCTACCATTGCATTCGTTAAATCCGCTCCGTGGAGATTTGCTTTTGTCATCACCGAAGCGCTCATGACTGCTCCCCGCAAGTCAGCGTTTGTAAAGTTAGTCAGTTCCATATTGGCGTTAGAAAATTCCGCAGCTTGCAAACTCTGTCCAGAAAAATCACGTCTTGATAACTCTGCATTGCTAAATGACAGTGGATGAGTCCAGTCTACTGCTAGGGCTGGATCGGCCACACACCAGATAATAATTCCCAGAAGGAATGCTAATGCTTGCCGCCAAAATATATTGAGAGCCAATTTAGTGTATAATCGCTGCATTTAATTACCGCACTTGAATATTAGCAAGACTGCGATCGCACTAATTGAGACTCGCAGCCTTGCTATTGGACTTGGAAAACGTGTATTTCCGTTGCTTAATATTTTGTAACGCAAAAACAGCATAAGCTTCTTACTTTAGCAAAATTATCCGTGCTACTTGGCGTAGAGAACGGCAATCTGCGATCGCACCAAACTAAAATTAGATTTAATTACTAATACTGCATACTGCGATCGCAACGACTGAGTATAAATTACCTGTCACATCAAGCAAGCTTTAGCAAAACAGAGACGGGGAGCAGAACCTATCGCTCTTGATGAAGATAAAACTTGAAATTCCTAACTCTAAAGGAATAATTTAGCTGAATAAATAAATGTCTACGCTTGTTGATTTATTTACAATTCTTCATTTTTAGATTTGAATTTCAAGATATAAAGAGTTTTATTGAGCAGTAATACTTACCGAGTTATTTACAATTCTTGACTTTCCATTTTTCAAGTAAAGTTTGTTGTCTTTTAAATTCAACAGCCCCCATAAACTGTTAGTCTTTTAATTAATGAAAGCAAGATTTGAGCGCAATTATATGCGTCTCAATTGCTTAACAAAGCTTAAAAGTTCGATAATTAGCGTTTAATTTTATAGCGATTAGTTAGTTCTTCAGGAATCTCCAAGAGTTTACATTCACCAAGTACACAACTTCCACAAATCAAACTCCGAAACCCGATGATGAATCATTACTCACTTCAATGGATTGAGGCATGGTGCCAAGAAAATGGCTGGACAGATTTATTTGTTGAGCGACGTAACAACTTCTGGGCTTTCCCTCCGGGTGGGGTAATGCCAGAACCAATTCCAGTTCATGTTCTTAGATTGATTAAAGCCGAAAAAGGACTGACTTTAGAAGAACGATTGTGGTCGATGTCCGCAGTAATTGGCACAATCTTGGCTGTTCTTTTTACCTTCTGGTTTCAGTCACCGATGCCATTAGTTTTAGCTTTCGCTTTGAACGCCGTTACGGTGGCTCAATTTGAACTTGAAGATGCCTAAATTTTTATTTTTGGCTTTGCCATTAAAAACTGCTCTTGTCTACTTTCAGCAAGAGCAGTTTTTAATTTCCAAGAAAGAATTCAGGAGTCAGAAGCCAGAATGGACTAAACCTTAGCTATCCACTAACAGAATTGAATTCTTCTTAAATAATTTGTATAACAGCAGCCACCTATTTGAAATGTCTAAAACCCTTACGAATTACGAATTACGAGAAGCGGTACTAGTCTATTAGGACAATAACAATTAGAAATTACTAACATTTAAGAACAGCTAGCAGGTATAGCTATCTTCGCGTGTTTGTTAACGTAGTCTACAAATAATTGCTTCAATCGGGGACTAACGCCAGCGTGTTCAAAGAATCCAAAGCCGAGATTCCTCGCTTTTGCTAAGGTTTCCTCTGGTGTTAATCCTTCCTGGATAGCGATACTTAAGAGCGCAATTCCAGTCGAACGCATCCCGGCGGCGCAATGTACAACTGCTGGTTTCGGGATTTGTTCGAGTGTCGTGAGGATTCTTGTAATCGCCTCTTCATTCAAGTTTTTTAGATCAACCTTGAGTGGAACATTTTGATAATACAGCCCCAATGCTTCCGCCACTTTTTGCTCATCTTGAGAAAATCCTAGTTCATCAGGCGATCGCAAATTCAGAACAGACTTAAAACCTTCTTGAATAGCTTGCTCAAGCTGTTTCGGTATGACTTGTCCTGTTGTTGTCAAGTTTTCGTTAATTTGTATGGCGTTGATCACATTCACTCCTTTTAACTTTCTAATGTCTTTCAGCTTGCTAAATACTCTAAGGGAGCAAGCTTTGAGAAGATATTCAAAATAAACACAGCAAAATTAGCCAAATATCATAAGATATTGCTTCAATACTTCAAAATTTACCTTTTGAAGTTGGTTATTTTATTGCTTTATCCATAATATACGGTTTATCGATAGATTTAGGGGTGATTAGAGCTTATTATACTTTTTGCCGATAGAATTACCGTAGATTATATTTCAGGAGTTATACTATTGGGCGTTAGGAGTGCTGAGTGCTGAGTGCTGAGTGCTGAGTTAAGAGTTAAGAGTTAAGAGTTAGGAGTTTTGTTTATCTCCTTGTCTCCCTTGTCCCCCTTGTCCCCCTTGTCTCCCTCATGTCCCTCATCTCCCCCTGCTCCCCCTGCCTCCCCTGCTCCCTTGTCCCCCTGCCCCCTGCTCCCCTGCTTCCTCATCTGCCCTGAACCTATGAGCGCTAACGAAATATCCCTTCGACCTGCCCAAGAAACAGATGCATGGGCGCTGAGTGCAATTCATATTGCTGCTATCAAAGCTCTACCTGCAACTTTCTACACCGAAAAAGAACTTTTAGCTTGGCGTAATTACCGCGACAAACCTGATGGTTCAAATATCTTGAAGAGTATGAAAACAGAATCTTTCTGGGTTGCGATGGAGGGAGATGTTGTTATAGGTTTTGCTAGTTTTATTGTTGATGAACTCATCGGGTTGTATGTCCATCCTAAATATCAAGGTAAAGGGATTGGACGTGCTTTAGTTCAACATTTTTGCGATGAAGCAACTGAGCAAGGTATAGATAAAGTAATTACAACTGCTAGCCTTTATGCTGAAGGGTTTTATTTACGACTGGGATTTATTGCCATCCAAAAAGCACCTCATTATTTAAGAAGTGGGATAGTTGTTCCAGTTACTAAAATGAGTAAAACATTAGCTACTACATCGAAATCAATTTCAGAAGGTAAAGATTTTCAATAATTTTAAAAATGCTGATATCAAGATTATTTTTCTCAAATTACAACAACCACTTTTTCTACATAATCTATGATGTAAGTAAGTACTTGCCAGCATAAATGCATAAAACCATCCGTTCATCAACTCTCACCCGTACACGTTTGATAGAAGCAGCCTTGCAGGTATTTGCCAATTTAGGTGTTCAAGGAGCAACCACCCGTGAGATAGCTCGTGTTGCTGGTGTGAATGAGGTGACTTTATTTCGCCACTTTGTTAGCAAAGAACAGCTTTTGGGAGTAGTAATGAAAAATGCTTTGGCACTCCAGACAGAAGCCCTTGCCCACCCCGAAGCGTGGACACAGGATCTGAAAGTTGATTTAAAACAATATGCCTATCTTTACAATACTATGCTAGAGACACAAGAGGATTTAATTCGTACTTTCATTGGAGAAGCCAAACGTCATCCAGAGGCAGCTAAACAAGTGATTCAAGAAGCTGCCAAGCCTTTAGGGGAAAAACTGGTAGCTTACCTGCAATCGAGTCAGAAACGAGGCACTGTCAGAGTAGACCTCGATCCATTTCCAGCAGTTGATATGTTTACAGGAATGCTGTTAGCTGGAATGCTATGCCGCAGTGCAAAATTCACTCAAGGTAGCTATAGTTGTGAGGACTATATCGAAACCTGTGTAGATATTTTTGTGCGTGGTATCAGTAGCACTCCCCTCTAATACCATTTCACTTTAAGGTTGATACAAATAAAAATCTATGAAAATCTTAAAAGGTAAGGTTGTCAGTGGTTTAGGAAACTTTTCTTACTGGATTGAGAAACTCCAAGAATATTACTTGAGAAAAACGGGGATGAAATTTTTCCCTGGAACTTTAAATATTCAGTTAGATCAACCTTACCATCTCCCGAAAAATGTCATACGTCTGGAAAAGGAAGAATATGGAGGGACTGTTTCTGTGAGCATTGTTCCCTGTCAGATATTTGGCAGAGATGCTTTTATCTTAAGAACAGACAAAAATAATACTGAAAGTGGAGATCATCCGAAAATAATTATTGAGATAGCTTGCGATGTGAAACTTCGGGAGCTATATAACCTTACAGCGCTTCCGGCTATTATGCAATACAGTTTTTATCCTTGCCCCCTCCTAGCATAGCTTTCAGTTTTGAGGATGTACCTCATAGCTGCCGGAAGTGCTGTAAAGATAATGATTTGATTGAAGTTGAGATTCACGATGTCAGATTTATCTGAATTAAACAATCTGCTTGGAGATGAAGCGTTAATCCATTACGCGAGTGGTCGAGAGCAAAACCGGTTATCAAAAGGTGCAGGTTTGCTGGAATTAGCCCGAAGCCAAGAACTTATTAGCCGCTACCTACCACCTCCACCCGCAGTGATTTTCGATGTTGGCGGTGGCGCTGGTGTTTATTCTTTTTGGCTTGCTCAACAAGGCTATGAAGTCCATCTGATTGATGCGGTTCCTTTGCACATAGAGCAAGCCCGACATTTATCTCAAACTCAACCGGAATATCCTTTAGCTAGTTTGGCGGTTGGAGATGCTCGGCAAGTCAATCGGGCGGATAATAGCGTTGATGCTGTTCTGTTACTTGGGCCTTTGTATCATCTGACTGAGCGCACAGATCGGATTATCGCTTTGGCTGAAGCTCACCGGATCTTAAAAACTGGAGGTTTTGCTTTTGCTGCGGGAGTTTCTCGCTTTGCTTCAACCTTAGATGGATTATTTCGGGGATATTTAGACGATCCAGAGTTTGTAGAGATTGTTAAACAGGATTTGAATGATGGTCAACACCGTAACCCAAACAACCATCCTCGCTATTTTACAAAAACCTTCTTTCATCATCCAGAAGAACTCAGAGCAGAGGTTGAAGAAGCGGGTTTACATTCTGAAAAGATTTTAGCGATTGAAGGGCCAGGCTGGTTACTACAAAACTTTCAGGAACACTGGAATGATGTAGATCGCCGCGATCGCCTTTTAGAAGCAATTCGTTGGTTAGAGACCGAACCCTCTATATTGGGGATGAGCGCTCACATCATGGCTGTTGCCCGGAAATAGGCGGTAAACTAGAGCGATCGCCACTAACTAAAACCTGGATTTCTCACCACATCTCATTAATTAAATAAGTAAAGAGTAATAAGTAAT
>NZ_JABXKI010000425.1 GCF_017115095.1 Nostoc sp. NMS4
TCGCCCATCTTCCATAAACTGGATTGAGTAGACAGATCAACTGTGGTTAGGCGATCGCCTTAATTGTGTATTTTAGTTTAGAATATCGATAACAAATAATTAGCGCCGGAATGCGGAGAATAGCTATGGTTTACCCTAAACTTAGCGGCGAAGAAATTACTCGACGGGGCAAAAAACATTATGAAAATCTCCGTACTCAAATTGAGACAGCAGAAAATATTGGCAAAATTATTTCAATTAATGTTGAAACCGGTGACTATGAAATTGGGGATGATTTGTTAATAACAAGTCGTCGATTACAAGCTAAACAATCGGATGCGCCAATTTGGGCGGGACGGATTGGGTTTAATGCTGTCTATGCCATTGGTGGGACATTAATTAGGATAGAGTACTAAGTGATACACGGTACTGTCGTCGGGCTACAAGCTCGAATGAGTGTAATACTTCGTCCTCTAGGACGGTCAGATGTAGAAATTGAATTTGTTGTAGATACAGGTTTTGAAGGCTTTCTGACCCTGCCAATTGCGGTAGTTAATGAGCTTCAACTCCCCTATGTGGCTCGAATTGATGCCAACCTTGCCGATGATTCCAGTATTGCAGCCTTTGCTTATCGTGTAATAGTTGTGTGGAATGGTATAGAGCGTGAGGTTATAGTTCTAGGAATAGGTCGTCGTCCATTGATTGGAACTGCGCTGCTTGAAGATTGTCATCTCGGCATAGACTTTTGTGACGGTGGTACAGTACTGATTGATGAGATTTTGTAGATTTTAGGAAGTATGGGATGGAGATAGTTCGTGATACCTGCGGCGGGTTACGCCTACGCCCTAATTCTAGATACCTGTAAAATTAAGCTGCAAGCGATCGCTGCTAGACTTTTATGGCATTACTACTTGAGTAATGCCAATGGTAAATCGGTTATAGTTTCCCAGTGAATACCTTTAGGGCTGGGCCTGTCATGTAAACTCGTTGGTCTACTTCTGACCATTCAATTTGTAAGAGGCCACCAGGTAATTCTATAGTGGCGGTGCGATCGCATTTTCCAGTTAACACACCAGCTACCAAAGAAGCACAAGCACCAGTCCCGCAAGCTAAGGTAATCCCAGCGCCTCGTTCCCACACCCGCATTTTCAAATAGTCACGCCCTACCACTTGTATAAATTCAGTATTTATGCGTTGGGGAAAAGCTGGGTGATGTTCAAATTTTGGGCCGATGGTTTCTAACTCAATTGCTGCTACATCTTCTACAAAAGTGATGCAATGCGGATTTCCCATATTTACACAAGTGACTTCCCAAGTTTTCCCCGCCACCTCCAACGGCTGATTAATGACTTTTTCTGCATTGGGTGTCAGGGTGGTAGGAATTTCGCCAGCGAGTAACCTGGGTAAACCCATATCTACTTTAACTTGACCATTAGATAAGAGTTGGGGAGTCATTACACCACCCAAAGTATGAATGCGATATGAGTCTTGATTCCGGGATTCGCCTTCTAAGTCTGCCAAAAAGCCAGCTAAACAGCGAATCCCATTACCACACATTTCTGGTTCAGAACCATCGGAATTAAAAATCCGCATGGTGTAGTCAGTGCCATTTTCGCCGGGTAGGGCAAAAATTACACCATCAGCACCGATACCAAAATGGCGATCGCACAACCCGATCGCTTGCTCTGGAGTCACTACAGGCACTGATGACGAGCGATTGTCAATTAAAATAAAGTCATTGCCTAGACCATGATACTTAGTAAATTCGATTGCCATTTCTTCAAGGATGAATTATCAAGGATTAGTTACTCTTTATTTTGCCTTGTAGGTTCATCTTTACTAAAAATGCTTACCGAATTTGACACCACTTTACCCAGTATTAGACAAGTCCAAAACCTGATTAAACAAACAACGCCAGTAGAGTTAAAGCTACTGACTCAGGATGTACTGACAGGGAGGGTTGTATGGCAAGATCCACAGTGCATCTGTATTGCTGATGAAAATAGTCAGCAAACCACCGTTTGGAAACAAGCGATCGCATATATCAGACCTAAGAGTTAGTCATTTGTCAGTAGAGAGGCGATTAATCGCGTCTGTACAATACGCGATTAATCGCCTCTCTACAATAGTCATTTGTCATTTGTGAATGACTAATAGACCTTTTGCATAAATCAAAAATAAGAACTTTACCCCTCAAAGTTATGCTTTGTCTCCCCTCCCCTTGCTAAGGGGAGGGGTTGGGGGTGGGGTGTTAGGGATTTTTCTGAACAAGAAAATCTGACTTACTACGATAAATCAAGGCTTCCAGATTAGATCGCAACTCAGATTAATGAAATTTCCGAAAACACTCTTTTTTCTTTTGAAGCAATAGAGTAAATAAATTTCATTAACTATGGAAAGCCACAAGAATATCGTACACAACGCTCCTAATTCTTCAATCAGCATAGAGGGGGAATTATCCTCAGATATGAACGACGGGAAACTTTTTGCACAGGAGATTGGCAGAACTCCCCGACCTCTACCTAATGATCTGACTCCCTACCAAGACGATTTGCCTGTTTCTTGCATCTACGATCTACGGGAGTCGGGAGATGTAGTCTACCAAAACGTCACCCTCAAATCCAACCGTATTCGTTTCTCCAAACAACTCGGCTTTACCACAGCTTGGGCTTATGATGGCATTGTTCCAGGGCCGAAGTTTGTAGTAAATCGAGGACAGGTTGTGCATGTTGACTGGCATAATCACATTAACAAAGATATTTTGCTACCGTATCGAGTTGCCGTCTGCCCGAACCCACAGGGGAATGATCCAATCCCCCAAAATTCTCCAGGCGTAGACAAAGCTGCTACAATCAACACTAAGGCTGCTGCCCTTCATGCTGCCACTGTTACCCACCTACACGGCGGTCGGACTGCTGCCGATAGTGATGGCTGGACTGAGAATCTAGCTCTGTACAAACAATCCCAGCGAGCAACTTATGAAAATAACCAAAGGAGTACAGCCCTTTGGTATCATGACCATGCGATGGGCGTTACCCGCTTCAACGTCTATGCTGGATTGTTTGGCTTCTGGATCATCCGTGACCAAGTGGAAGATGCTCTTGTCAAAAACAAAGTCTTGCCTAGCGATCAAGACGAGCTATACTTGCTGATCCAGGATCGCAACTTCGATACCGATGAAGCGGGGCGATTGACAGGCGACCTGTTGCACAAAACTGAAGAGGACACTGCTGAGATGTTCGGGCCATACACCCTGGTTAACGGGACGCTCTGGCCGCGGTGTTCAGTCGGCGCTCACCCAATGCGCCTACGTCTGCTCAATGGCTCTAACGCCCGTACTTACTGCTTACGATTGGTAGAGGTTATAGAGGTTGACGGCAAGATTAAGTATGGCGAAGACCTGACGCAGCAAGTGCCAATCTATCAAATTGGCACAGATGGCGGCCTTTTAGACTTTCCCGTTAAGCTCCCAGACCTTGGTTTGCTCCTCGCACCGGCTGAACGTGCAGACGTCGTGATCGATTTTACTAGGTTTTCCGACAAGAAATTGGCGTTTGTGAACACTGCTTTTGCCCCTTACCACGGTGCAACAGTTACGTCTCCTGGCGATGAGAAAGACACACAGGACAATCCAATTTCCCCAGCTGCGGCGGGGACATCTCGTGACGACCATCGTTTACCATTCGTCCATGTCCTGCGTTTTGATGTCAAACCAGATGATCATGGGATTCCGTCTCCACTCAACGAGACAACCTTGCTTGACCCAAACTTTGTACGCTACGTTCATAATGCAGGTGACACCAAAGGACGCAAGGAACTGGTTCTGGGGAAACACAATCACCGTTGGATTGCTCTAGTCGAGTTTCCAATAGGCAATTTGCTGTTTCGAGAGTTAGAAGAGGTGACTAGCGACGAAAACACCGCAAATGCAACAGGCTTACCCCTAATTGCAATTGAAACCCGTATACCTAAAAGTCAACAGACTCCTAATGGTTCAACTATCGAGACTACTTGGTATCGTACAGTAGCAATGCACTTCCACGACACCGTGAATATCCAAGTTCCCTATGATAGTTGGGAAATCTGGAACATTCTCAACTTGACTGGTGATACTCACCCAATTCACGTTCATCTGGTAGAGTTCCAGGCGCTACATCGGCAGAAATACAACACCGATGGCTATGTGGACGGCGGCGGATATACTCTCCCCAAGCAGCCAATCGCGCTAACAGATTCGCCCTTCTCTCCCGACTCTAACGAGCAGGGATTTAAGGACACAATCCGTGTTAATCCAAAAGAGGCTCTGTCCATCGCCGCCCGTTTCAACGGCTACTGTGGGCGCTATATGTACCACTGTCATATTCTAGAGCATGAAGACCATGATATGATGCGTCCGTTCGTCGTCGTTCCACCTGAAGTCTTGGACTTGATGGATGACAGCATGGGTGGTATGGCAATGTGATGCTCTAAACTGAGGTGGCTCTCGTTAACTAGTTCCGTGGGTTTAAGTCCCCCGGTTCTAAAACCGGCAAGTTTTGTGTTGGGGTTAAATCCCCAATCCCCAATTACGAATTACGAATTACGAATTATTTAATTATCCATAGGCAGAAATTCTTTGAGAACTTCTGCCTCAGCAGCTTTCACCACTGGGACAGAAAGGGGTACTGAAGTAGCGATCGCAGCAAATAACTGTTCTAGTTGACTCAAACCTGTCAAACTACCACATAATAATACTTGGTCGCTGACTTGCAAATCCATACCGCCATCAGGATAGCGGATAAATTTACCATCTCGCCGGATCGCCTGTACCTGTACTCCAAATTGCTTGGCGATATCTAAATCTGCAAGGGTTTTACCTAGTGTTGGCGCATCTGCATTGACTGTAACCCACTGACAAGCACTATTTTCTCCGGGAACCGCCGCTTGTCCCTTGGCAAATTCTGCTAAAGCCGCCAGTTCTTCATCTGCTCCCACCACCAACAAGCGATCGCCTTCTGCCAATTTGGTTTGATTATTGGGATAATCAATTTCATCACCGTTAGCGCGGCGAATTGCCATCAAACTCGCTCCTGTTAAGTAGCGCATATCGGCTTCTTCTAAAGTCATACCAATTAAGGGCGAATCAGCTGGTAAAGGATACCAGCGCTGATTTAAATCGCGGGTGGCTTGGCGCAAATCGCGGGCGACTTCAGTTGCAGAACGCTCAGGACGCAAATCTAAGTAATGATCGTTGCGGATTTGCTGCATTTCTCGTTGTACCACAGGCGGCGACAACAAGCCTAAGCCAGTTAATAAATAGGTTGCCATTTCTAAACTGGCTTCAAACTCTGGCTGCACAACTTCCCTCGCTCCCAATTGATACAGCACCTCAATATTTTTATCCTGGGTAGCACGGACAACCAAATCTAATTCTGGGTGCAATTCCAAAGCGCGTTTCAAGCAAAGACGGGTACTCATCGGGTCTGGGAGTGCGATCGCCATTCCTTTGGCGTGATTCACTCCGGCAGTTTCCAAAACGTGTAAACTCACGCAATTACCATATACATAAGACACCCCAGCCTCGCGCAACTGCTGAATTCTACTCTCTGATTGGTCGATTACTACCACAGGTAGACCGTGTTGTAGCAACAACTTCACCAAATTTTTGCCAACTCGCCCATAGCCGCAGACTACTACATGGTCTTTGAAAGGCAAATCTTCCGATACATCCCGCGCCTCATCTTCTTCTAAGTACGGTTTCAACCAGGGCATTGATTCGGCAAAGTTAAATAAAAATGGCACTAACCGCAGTACAAAGGGAGTAAGCATGAGAGTGACTGCGGTAGTTCCCAAAATTAATAAGTATATTTGTCGGGACACCAGCCCCAAAGACTGCCCTTCACTAGCGAGAACAAAGGAAAATTCCCCAATTTGCGCTAGTCCCAAACCGGCAATTATGGCTGTTTTCAAAGGGTAGCGGAATAGTTTTACTAGGGGCGTGATAATCAAAAATTTACCGACAAAAACTATTGCTACCAACCCCAAAATCAATTCTAGGTTGTTCCACAAAAACACTGGGTCAATTAACATCCCAATGGCGGCAAAAAATAAACTGGCAAAGATATCTCGCAGTGGTTCGACATAAGTTAGGGTTTGATCGGCGTACTCCACCTCCGAAATCATCAAACCTGCAACAAATGCCCCCATCTCAATAGACAGCCCCAAATGCTCTGTCAATAGGGCAATGCCCAAACATAGGGCGACAACTCCCAATAAAAATAGTTCTTTACTTTCGGTACGGGCTAGCAGTTGCAACAAAGGCGGTATCAGCCAAATTCCCGCCGCGATCGCACCGGCAGCAAATAAAGCAATCGAACCTAGAGCTGTTAGTACGGCGATGCCAATAGTTTCTGCTGGTTGGTTGAGGGCTGGTAAGACTGCTAACATTAGTCCTAGTGCCAAATCCTGCACAACTAAAATTCCCAGCATCACTTGTCCGTGAGGTGTTTCTGTTTCGTTCCGCTCCATCAAGCACTTGAGAACAACCGCCGTGGAAGACAAAGAGAGAATACACCCTAAAAACATCCCCTTCGCAGGTAAAGTTCCCCAGGCTCCGCTTAACCCGCATATTACAACTGTCACCAAAATCGTCAAAGCAATTTGGAGTCCACCGCCGCCAAGAGCGATCGCTTTTACCTTCTTGAGTTCCGCAAAGGAAAATTCCACACCCAAAGCGAATAACAAAAAAGCGACCCCAAACTGTGCCAGAGTCTCTACTTGAATCAGTTCTTTAATCAATCCCAGTCCCGTTGGCCCAATGACTATCCCGCCAATGAGATACCCCAGCAGCACTGGTTGTTGCAAAAGTGCCGCTAATAGTCCGCCACAGGCTGCAACGCCTAGAACTAAAACTAAATCAACAATTAACCGAAAATCTTCTTGCACCAGTTTTAAAAGAACTATTAAGACCTATTAATTCAGCATACAAAGTTTTATTATCCCAGGATGGTTTGTTTAGATATTGGGCATGGGGCATTAAATTTTAGGTGAACCGAGGGCATTCAATAATAGTAGTGACCACGGCACTTTAATATCAGGTATGAGCCATGAGTACTTTCTCAGTACAGGCAATGCAGCCGGTAGTAGAAAACGTAGAGAGCGCAGGGATGCAGACCGATGGCCATTTTCATCTACAAGATTATATTTCTTAGCTAGTTCGGCAACAATCTGCACCCGTCCTGTATGGCGCATGATATTTGGCTCGCCAGCAAGTACAGCGATCGCTCGTCCGGTTAATAAGGGAGTTTCCCAGTTGTAGCGATCGCTAATTAATGAGTTTTTCGGGTCAGTAGCATTGCTTTGATTCATTTGGGAAGCAAAAAGGGAAAAAAGCTCAGTACCAACAATACCCGGCCAAATTGAAACAGAAGCGACGTTATGGGGTTTTAACTCAACAGCCATATTAGCAGCTAGGCGATCGCAAGCTGCTTTCCCAACACCATAAGCTGTATTAAAGATATAAGACATACTACCCCACGAGGAAATGGTGCAAATTAGTCCAGAGTTACGTTTAGTCATCATCCGAGCCGCAAAAACACTTGCAACATAGTGACTCCGAAGACCAACGTTGTTGCTAGCATCCCAAAGACTTGGTTCACAATCCCAAAAGGGCTGCCCATAAGTATCTTTTAATACCTGAACTCCTGAGTAAGCATTATTTACCAGTAAATCGAGTTGTCCATTCTGCTCATCTTGAATGCGATCGAAAAGCAAACGCACCTGCTCATCGTCGCTGTGGTCTACTTGGACCAGAATGCATACACCACCGACTTCCTCAATGGCTGATTTCGTTTCACTAAGACTTCCAGAAACCCCATCGCTAGAAGAGTTATTAAGGCTGCGACCCGTGATATATACAGTTGCACCGACTTCACCAAGACCAATGGCAATCCCCCTACCAATTCCCCGCGTAGCACCTGTTACCAAAGCCACTTTACCTTCAAGGTGTTTCATGAGCGATCAATTCTAATCTTTTAGCGTTAAATATTGATTATTACAATATTCTTTCGTCGCTGTGACTGAAACAACTTCTACTTCTATCGGTTTTTCTTTAGTTCCGTTAATCAGAAACTCACTAGCTCCTTCACGAGGTTTTTTCGGATTTCCCCAATCATAGGTGTAACCTAAACCCGTCCAAGGATAATGTTCTTGACTACCAACTGCATAAGAACTTGTGTATATCTCTTGCAAAATCGGATAACTAGCAGCAATCGGTATATTTAAAACATTACAACTAGAATCATTAATTTCTGGATCGACACATGGTCTACTTAAATCTTCAGCTTTCACCCACATTTCTACAAAATGCGTCTTATTTGAATTTCTATTTAAAATTAAGCCTAAATACTGCTGCAACCTCAGAGAGAGCATGATATTACCGGGAATATTTATGCCAATCCCCTTACACTTTTGACAAAATTCTTTAACTTGAGGAACGGCTGTTAACCAAGTCCGTGCTTCTATACTTTTTTTTGTTCCTACTTTCCAATCCTCATTGGGGTTTCTAACATATTTCCAACTTGCCATCTGATATTCAATCTTGCCGTTATTTTCTCTCCACTTTATTTGAGTATTAGTTTTTGACAATGACCAAAGATTTTTGACTATTTTCTCTTCACTCGGTCTTTTTGCATCCTCAATAGCTGTATCTAACTGCCTTTTTAGAGCGTTATAACTTGCAGGTTTATTTTTCTCCAAATACTCATTGACATTTGGGTTGGTTTCTGTTTGCGCTAATAAATCCTTAGCTAGTAAACCGGAATATCCGACTGCCAAAAATGCACCTGTCAAGCCTAAAAATACTTGAGTCTTTAATTTTTTCATTAAAATAATCCTGTGTATTTATAACAATAGGCTGAATGTTATACCAATTTTCTAAAATTCGGCAACAGATCCAAACCCTAAAGCCTAGACTCTGTAAGACTTTCGTAATTACGAATTGGTATTACATCCCATGTAAATATGGTTTCAACCTAAAGATTGAATCTGATTTTATATTTATGTTTGACTGATATGATATTTTGCTTAATATTTCTAATTAACTTTATCTGTATAAAAATAAATATATGAATCCGATTTGATTTCTGAAAAAATTAGGTATTTTAATGGCGTGACACAGCTAAAATAGTACATTAGATGTAGTGGTCTGTGTCATTATGCAAGGTTTGTAGTGAGCGATTTATCGCTCAATTTTAAGCACTGAAGTGCTTACTACAAACCCATCAGAATTAATGACATGAGCCAGTAGGGTGTGTTAGACAGAACGTCGTAACGCACCAAATCCTTTTTAGTGATTGAAAATGCACTATTGAGCCTCATCATGTACCTCACTAGAACAGGAAAGGCTATAGTGAACTTACATAACTTTAGGAGTACTCACGGTGAATCAGATACAACTGACTTTAACTATTGGTTACTTATTAATGACGTGCTATTTTTTAAGCAATTGGTTAATATTTTTACTACGTCACCCTGCTTCCACTCCCGAAGATAAACTTTTATCCTTTGTGATGTTTCTGGTGACAACTATCTTCTGGCCTCTGATGATGCCCATATCTTGTTTAGAAATGATTCAAAAAAAGCAAATAGACTTGAGTAAAATGATTCCTGTTCTCTTAGCAATATTTGTATTTAGTATTTCATATTATTTAACCGAATAATTAATAATTCCTCGTCACAAATTGTATAGATATAAAGAGAAGCCGGAGGATTGACTTTTTACCCTCCGGCTTCTTTGTTTAACACACGTTACCCAGTCTATTTATGGAATTGGAAATTTTCTAACGTCGTCTGCTACCAAAACCACTAGACCGGCGAGGTGCTGTACTACGCCCACTACCAAAACCACTGCCAGAATTGCGTCTGGTAGTGCTGGAGTTACCAGAGGGTTGCAACGTACTACCACCAAAACCAGAACCAGAAGGACGGTTATTACCTGTAGTGCTACGCGGTGTATTGCGTATATTTGAATTTCCAGGATATGACCTTCTAATTGTCCCCGTATTGCGGAATGCAGTACGATTTGTCACGGCGGCGGGTGGCGCATTATAGCGAGTTTGGTAGTTTTGAACTGCTTGGCCATAGCTTCCGCCATATCCACCAAAACCACTTAATCCTTGTCCTGATTGATAGACAGGGGGTACATAATATTGGGGTCTAAATAACATACTACCAATAGCTTGTCCCGCCAAGCTACCAGCCACAGACCCGGCAAAAGGTGCCCAGAAGCTATTTTCTCGACGGACTACAACCGTCTCTTGTTGTCCTGTTTGGGGATTGGTTTTATTCTCGGTAACGTTATGGACGTACTCAAGTTTAAAGTCTTCCGTTAGATATAAAATCGGTTGTCCTTTTTCTACCTTCAGATAGGTCTTTTTACCCTGCTTGATTTCATCATCAGTTAACCGCGCCATTTGCAAATTTTCGGTTGAAAAAGTTGGGGGCTTATTGTTAAGTAAAAACAGGTTATATTCCCCAGTCGCATCGTCATAAGTACCTTGTTGTATTTGATACTCGCCATCACTCAGTTTAGTGTTAGTGTTAGCAGAGGTTTGGCTAACGTTCTTAGTTGGAGGAGTACTTTGGTTCTCGCCACCACAAGCAACAGTTGTGATACACAAACTCAGAGCTAAAAAAACGGCTGTAAATTTACGTACTATGGTCATGATCATTGGATTATTGTCCTATCTCTGAGCTTAACAATTTATCGATGTGAGTAGTAAGTACGGACTACCCAACAAACTACAAAGGAATTAATTCTGGGTAATATTGCAAGAGTTGATCGCTAGTGAGTTCATCGCCTAACTGTGCTGGCGAGAAATGTACTTGGATTGCCTTTAATCTATGTTTATAATGCAAGTTTATCAATGCTTTCAATCCTTCCTTGAGTGCTTGAATGTTAGAAAGATCGGTTTCCAAATCTGGTACTTCTCCTTCATAAGCTACTGTAATCATCACAATGATGTTGCTGGTTATAGGTATAGATAAGGGTTCATTCAATCCAGAGTCGGAACTGCCAGAATCAGAGCTGTAATTTGGTTCGCTGAGATATCTTTCGGCAGAGTCAGTAAATAATTCATTTACGTAATCTCCCGCTTCGCCTTCATCAAAAAATACGTCACCTTCATTGGCAGCAGAAAGCCAATATTCATCGTATTGCAGCAGTGTTTGGCTAATTTCTACCAATCCTTCTCCTAAAACTTCTAAGTCGCCATCAACATCGATCGCATCCCGTCCAGCACTATTTAATACTCCCAAAATTGGCGCTACTTCACCTCCCCCTAAGTGCAGAAATAGGCGAAACACCACATAGCGAGTTCGACCAATCATTTTATTAAAGGTATCGCGCATTTTTTCCTCCAAAATTCTTGTTTTTTGTCATTTGTCATTAGTTCAATGCCCAATGCCCAATGCCCAATTCCCCATAATGAACTAATGACTAATATAATGAAATCCTTTGATAAAATCTATAATTACATCTAATGAAGGCAATATATTTTTTGTTGCCTCATTGGATATATCATAAGCTGAAGCATTGAGAGCAGAGCGATTAATAAATCTTTTCCCAAAGTTGGGATGGTCATAGACAATCAAAGTGTGAGCGCTGGAATTCGTTAAAACCATTTGTGTTGGAGCTTTACAAAAATTTAACTTTGCGGCTACTTCGATATTTCTTTTCATCTGTTTAATTGTTGTAGCCTGACTCATGGCTTGTTCTAAAAGAGTATTTAATTGTTTCGCTATATGGGGCGATTTTAGCGATTTAAAATTTTGGTTTGCAACAACTTCACTGTTAATCATTTCCACTATACTGGAAATATTTTTTTGAGTAGATACAGCATCTAAAAAGGGAAGAATGATAATGTAAGCAGTGATAAATAATGCTTCATCGTTATCTACATGAAAGGTGAAAATAGTCCGGCGACGGCCACTTTCGATGCTTGGAGGTTGTTTTAAACCCCGATATTCTTGAGCAATTTGATAGTAAGCGCCAGCGATCGCAAAATTGGCTTCGTGTTCTAGGGCTGCATCCACAATAATCCGAATTGTTGGCGGTGTTTCGTTAAAAAAATCTCGTGACTCTTCAGAATGGAAGTTTTGGACAATGGAGCGATCGCCATTTGGACTAAGATCGACCCATTCACAAATCATCCCTTCAGTTTTTAAACCAAACCTGGAAGTGGCATAAAGCTTTGCTCCAGTTAAAGTTGCTCCGGTCAAGTCAGCACCGATCCATTCTGCCCTAATTAATTTTGCCTGAGTTAAATTGGCGTGGACTAAACTTGTATTTGTTAAATTGGCATTGCTTAAATCTGCACTAATTAAATCAGCCCCGCTCAATTTTGCACCGCTCAAATCAGCCCACCGAAGATTTGCGCCACTTAAATTAGCCCACCGGAGATTTGCACCACTCAAATCGGCTCCGCTCAAGTTAGCATGGCTGAGATTGGCTTGTCTGAGTTCGGTATCTCGCAAATTTGCACCACTCAGGTCAGAACGACTAAGATCGCTGGCGTTTAAGTTAGCCATCTCTAAGTTGGCTCCAGTTAAAGAAGCACCTTTCAAGACAGTCTCACTCAAATTAGCGTGACGGAGATTTGCTTGGCGGAGTGTCGCCTCTCGCAAATCAGCACTGGTGAGGTCAGCCTCCGACAAATCGGCGCGGCTGAGGTCAGCGCGAATTAACTCGGCGCGGATCAATGAGGCTCCTCTGAGTTGAGCGCGACTTAGATCGGCTCGAATCAAATTAGCGACATTGAGACTGGCGTTATTGAGGATGGCGCTGCATAGATTTGCGCCACTCAGTCTCGCTATATTCAGCTTGGCATTGCTCAAGTTAGCTTCACTCAGATTCGCGCCACTCAGGTTGACTATACTCAAATTAGCATCGCTTAGATTTACGCCACTGAGTTTGACCCCACTCAGATTGGCTTCTGGGAGGTCAACACCACTAAAATTTAAGACTCCTGCCGCGTATTGTTCCAGTAATTCCTCTACAGTCATTGATGCTACCCCTTGGATGCCAACTTTAATAGTTGGTAAAGTCATAAAAAACGGAATGTCAAAATCAAAAATGAATATTGGAATTTTAGGATTGGGACTGATTGGCGGATCTTTGGGTTTTGATTTGCGATCGCAAGGACATCATATCTTAGGAGTCAGTCGCCGGGAAGCTACTTGTCAAAAGGCAGTTACCCTCGGCAGTGTTGACCAAGCATCAGTCGATCTGAGCCTGTTAGCAGCCGCAGAGGTTGTATTTATTTGTACACCTCTAGCCCTTATTGTGCCTCAATTTGAACAGTTAGTTGCTCATTTGCCTGTTACTACAGTCGTGACTGATGTCGGTTCGGCGAAAGCACAGATAGTTAAGGATATTACTCCCCTTTGGGATAATTTTATCGGCGGTCATCCAATGGCGGGAAGAACAGATAGTGGGATAGAAGCTGCACAGAGGGATTTATTTGTTGATAAACCTTACGTATTAACACCGATAACGACAACACCAACTAGGGCAATTACGGTTGTAGAAGAAATTGTGCGATCGCTAGGAGCTAATATCTATTATTGTCAACCAGAGCAACACGATCGCGCTGTCAGTTGGATTTCTCATTTACCAGTAATGGTCAGTTCCTCGTTGATTGCGGCTTGTTTGAGCGAAACTGACCCCGATGTTTTGCAATTAGCTCAAAAGTTAGCTAGTTCAGGTTTTCGGGATACCAGTCGTGTGGGTGGTGGAAATCCAGAGTTAGGCGTGATGATGGCGCGGTATAATCGTCAAGCATTACTGCGATCGCTCCAACAATATCGTCAAAATCTTGATGAGTTGACTAACTTAATTGAGCAAGAAAATTGGGCAGTTTTAGAGGAGAAGTTTAAATTAAGGCAACAGGCACGACCTGATTTTGTTTAATAATTGTCGGGTCAGAGCTAT
>NZ_JABXKI010000133.1 GCF_017115095.1 Nostoc sp. NMS4
GGTAAGTTTTTGCAGAGGCTATTACAAGATTTGCGATCGCAATCACAGCAGTAGTGAGTGTTGAGTTAGGAGTTAGGAGTTAGGAGTTAGGAGTTTTGTTTATCTCCCCCTGCCTCCCCTACTCACTGCCCCCTGCCCCCTGCTCCGTACTATGGGCGCATCTTCATACAGAATTGGTATCACGGCAAATTTTCTCGCAGTAATGCTCGAAAACCTGCTTGTTGAAAATGCTCATCGGCGGTCAGTGCTTCAGTGATTCCGCTATATTCCATGACAATAAAAGATACGCAATCGACAAATCCCCATTCTTTCTCTGTTCGTTCCCGATATAGCTGGAAAGCACGTTCGTAGAGTTCCTGGGAAAGGGGGACAATTTCTACTTTAGAGTCTGCTACTAGAGAATTTAATAATATGATTGCCGCCTGACGATAAGGTTGTTGGGATAAGGCATTGCCAATTTCCAACATTACCGCCTGTGTTGTCACCAAGCGAGTTTCTGCTGCTTGTAATATTTTAGCCAGATATAAGGCTCGGTCATGCAAGCGATCGCTCGGTGCAGATAAGGCAATGGCAAATGATGTATCAAGAAAGACTTCAGAATGCATGAAAAGTTTACTTGCTGTACAAATATTTATCTATATTGGCAGACCAGTCAGCCGGCCCTTCGAGGTTGAGCGATCGCGCTGTTTGCAGAAATGATACCGTTTCGTGTTCGCTTGGCGGTAAAATTTCAATACTGATTCGCACGCGGGTATTAATTGGCAGTGCGATCGGTTCAGCCGGATAGAAAACTTTGCCATTAAACACAGCTGTGATTTTTTCTACCATTTTCCTTAAAAAGTTCTTCTAGTCTATCCTAAGCTGCTTGCAATGATACGGGTAGGGTACCCGCATTTCTCACAAGCTCCCTGCTCCCCTAGCGGGTGAAGTAATAAGTAATAAGTAATAAGTAATAAATAAGATTCATTACTCATTACTTATTACTCTTTACTTATTTAATTAATGAGATGTGGTGAGAAATCCAGGGGTAGACGACCCGATAAGTAGTGAAGATACTTATACTTGTCTTACAAATTATCTCGATTTTACAAAATTGTCTAAACTATCAACTGAATTACACCCCACTGTCCATTTGTCAACCAAGAAGAGTCAGATTTTGCTACTTGCTCAATAACTTCTGGTTTTAAACCAACTGCTACTTCTGACTTCAGGGTACGTAGAGCTACTATTGGCACTGGTAGGTAGCAAACTATATCTGTAATGTTGGTCGTTAGTTCCCAGTGGCGATCGCCTAATAATCGGCGATAATTGGCATCTCCTTTAACTATAACCAAACTTGCATTGGCTAACTCATTTTTGAGATAGTCGGGTATTTCCCAAAAGGCTAAAGGCGATGTCCAAAAGTAATCTTCAGACAGCACTAAACGCCCTGATGCAATATTGTCTTGCAATCTTTGGGCAAAGGAGATAACTTGTCGATCTCCACTTGCGGCTAAAAAATTTGTTGTGTAATGTACATCCTTAATCGTGGCATCAGAGACAAAAGTTGGATGTGGCTTTAAGTGTAAGTAAACCCGATTAGCCAGTCCGCTAGTTAACAAAAAATCTACTAAACATAAATCACAAACAAGTTCAAAACCAGCATTATCTATAACAAAATCAATCCGTCCGCCTTGAGAGTTGGTTAATAATTCCGTGACTTGGGAAGCATCATTTACTAGGATGTGAGCTAATTGAGTTTGAATATCAAAACGACTGCGATCGCTCTCAAATGCTGACCATAAACTTAAGTCAACTCGATTTCCCCACAAAGCAAAATATAACAATGCTGTTAAAGCTGTTTTGTTTGATTCTTCCTTTGGTTGTGAATTATCTAACCAATTGTTAGCCTGACCACACAGCAGACTAATCGAATCCAGAGATGCTTCTAAACCTTGAGACTTTTGTAATTTAAATGGATCGACACCTTGCCATACACCAGGGCGAAAATAATTAGTAATTTCCAGAATCAGCCGAAAAAAATAAGTTTCGGCAAAAAACCAGGGAACATCTACCCAACGCTGACCTTTGTAGAGTTCTAAATAGGTATTCCAGGCTGAAAAATCTACAGCAGTATCATTTAAAAGCGGTTGCAGATATCCTGCTGGCAATTCTGTCGCCAGGTTTTCTAAGCTGGTATTAATCTCTAATGGAAAATTATTTTCTGCGATAACTCGGCGAGCGATCGCTGGCATTCGTTGAGTAACTGTAAACTCAGTAAAAGAACTGACTTCTGACCCCAAAAGAGATGGTGGTATGGGTAATTTTGGGATGTGGGATACATTCACCACAAACTTTTCTTCTCCTGATATTTTTATTTATTCTAACGCCGTGTGCGACTTGATTTCAAACCTAATCAATTCAAAAGCGGGATAAATCAACCGATGCCTGTAAACAAAGCATTTAATAAAGTTAGAGAATCTCTTTAGAAAGCTGGAATTAGATTTGTCCATTGTAAAACACTTACCCTGCGAGGCTTTCACCTTATTTTAACACCAATAACTCTGTAATATAGTGGCTCTTAAAGACAGAATGTTGCGTTGGTTCATCAGTGCTACTCCACTTTTTGTAACGATTTGAATATTTTCAGTACAACTTATATAAATATCCGAAATTCAGCCGTAATTATTAGTAGAATTTCAGTGTGAAAACTAGTTAAATACTAGTTGAATTATTTTGTGGTGAAAAATAAAAATCATGAAGCTTTTAAAAACATTTTTTGCTGCGATTGCATTAATTACAGCCTCAATTGGGCCTGCCTTTGCTGATACTACTAGCGTTCAAATTACAGATGCAATCTATGGTGGTAACGGTTGCCCTGATAACTCCGCTGCTGTGCTGATTAGCCCTGATGGTCAAGAGCTAACCATTCTATTTGACCAGTTTATAGCCCTAGCTAATAACCAAGCACAAAGCCGTAAAAGCTGTAATTTGAGCATTGGTATCAGATTACCCCAAGGCTTTCAAATTTCCCTTTACGATGCTGATTATCGGGGCTATGTTGCTGCTGCAACCACTGGAACACTACGAGCCGAGTACTTTTTTGCTGGTGGTCGCGGCCCAGTTTTTACTCGGACTTTGATGGGCGGAACTGACTATTTTGTTCGAGACAGCTTGGCAACCGTAGCTAATGTTTGGTCAGCCTGTGGCGATAGTGTAAATATGCGGGTGAATGCTTCGATGCGCGCCAGTGGTGCCGGGATGGCTACCGTTGACTCCTTTGATCTTGCTCACCGTGGCTTAATTTATCACATCAGATACCGTCGCTGCCTTTCCTAGACGAACTAATTACTAGTTTGTGATTTTCGGACGTTTGACGACACCAATTAATAGAATGCTAAATAGACAACGCTGTAGAAGAACATTAATACTGTGCTTCTACAGCGTGATTTAAATAGATTCGGCTTTTATTTAATAGTAATTATCAAAAAAATAATCTTTACGATAGAATCAAATGCTTTTAATTTCAAAATAAATGTCCTAAAAATAAGCTGATATAGGAATCCGATTTGATTTCTGAAAAAAATTAGGTATTGTACTGTCGTGACACAGCTAAAATAATGTATTAGATGTAGGTTGGGTTGAGCAACGCGAAACCCAACATTGAGCTTGCAACATTTTAGCCTTGCCACGCCAGTAGGGTGTGTTAGACGGAACGTCGTAACGCGCCAAATCCTTGTAAATAGTGCCGTACTCTCGGCTGGCTCCCCTACGTGTCTTTTCAAAAATCAAATAAGAACCCTAATAGTGTCAAAATATTATATGTATAGTTTATTTACAAAGTCATTTATGCCGAAAGCAATTTGGAATGGAGCTATTTTAGCCGAGAGTGATAATACCGTAGTTGTAGAAGGCAACCATTATTTCCCTGTTGATACCATTAACAAACAGTACCTTACTGAAAGTAACACTCACACTACTTGCCCTTGGAAAGGTGTCGCCAGTTACTACAGTATCGAGGTTGATGGGGAAATCAATAAAGATGCTGCTTGGTATTATCCCAACACCAAGGAGAAGGCTAAGAATATTGAAGGCTATGTCGCTTTCTGGAAGGGTGTAAAAGTCGAAGCTTAATAAAGGTTCCTAGAAGTATTTTGGTTTTAGGTAATTGACATTAGGTTCGATTAATTACAGGACTTACGCAAAATATCTCTCAAACTCTCATTTCTCTGTGTTCTCTGCGCCTCTGTGGTTCGATTTTCCGTTACCTGTGCGTAAGTCCTAAATTACCCATAAAATAATTAGCCCGTCTATGCGGGCTAATTATTTAAACTATTTTATTTACAAAATAGCCGCCCTCATCGCGGTCTTATTATAAGCTGTTATAGCGGTTATCAATTTTTAATTAGAAGCTGCATTTTCTGCTACAGGATGAATAATTTCCTCCAGGGTTTGCAATAACTCTTGCTCGTTATAAGGTTTAGAAAAGTAAGCTCGCGCCCCCAATTGCATGGCCAATTGCCGATGTTTATTGCTGCTACGAGAAGTCAGCATCGCAACTGGAATATTTTTTGTATCAACATCTGAATTTACCTTACCTAAAAAGCCATAACCATCAAGGCGAGGCATTTCAATATCGCAAATTACTGCCTTAACTTTCAATCCACTATGGAGTTTTTCTAAGGCATCTTGACCGTCTTTAGCTTGCTCTACTTGATACCCTCCTTTTTCAAGGGTCAAGGCTAAAAAGCGGCGGACATTAATCGAATCATCTACGATTAAAATTGTGCCTTTCTGTTTAATAGATGCTGCTGACATTTTCTCTTCATCAAATATCAGGAACGGGGTTTTTAACCTTGCCGATGGTAATTGAATGCCTTTGGTAGTTCTCTGATTTGTAGCAATCCAATACAGCAACTCATTGATATTAACTAGTGGCACTACTCGACCATCACCGAGAATTGTGCAGTTGCTAAAACCTTCAGGTAAAGGTATATTTCCCTCGACTTGGCGAATCGCAACTTCTTGTTCACCCCAGCAACGGTCTATTTGAATTGCTACTTGTTGATTATTACCTTTGACTACTAATACACTGTTAGTACTAATGGCTGCCGGAATTTCCAACTCTGGGCTATCGTAGCGTAGACAATTAAACTCTAAATAGCGAATTAAGCGAATTAATGGCAGCATGGTTCCTTGCCAATTTAAAACTTCGCTACCAGCCATTTCAAAAACTCGCTCGTCTTGGAGTAAAGATATTTCAGAAATAACATCTGTGGGAAATGCTAATAGAATTTTGTTGATTTCTACTAGCAGAACTCGTGCAACAGAAAGTGTAAATGGTACTGATAAGGTGAAGGTAGTACCAACTCCTGGTTCTGTATCAACTTTCACATCTCCTCGAATCAGTTTGAGGTTGTTGCGAACTACATCCATACCGACACCGCGACCAGATAACGCTGTCACTTGTTCGGAGGTGGTAAAACCTGGTTCAAAAATTAGTGATAATAGTTCTTCATCACTAGCATTAGCTAGTAGAGAAGCATCTAATCCCATAGCTAAGGCGCGGGTACGAATTTTCTCCAGAGAAATGCCCCAACCATCATCACGGATAGTAATGAGGGTGCGATTACCTCGGTGAGTCGCGGTAATTTCAATTAATCCTTGTTCTGGTTTACCCAAAAGGCGACGTGTGGCAGAGTCTTCGATACCATGATCGAAAGCGTTCCTTAATAGGTGCATTAAAGGTTCATTTAAAGCTTCTAAAATGCTGCGTTCAATTAAAGTGTTGCCACCTTCAATTTTTAACTGAACATTTTTGCCATACTCGACATTTAAATCGCGTAAAGCTCTTGGAAAACGTTCAACTAAATCCGACAATGGCCGCATTCGGATGTGATTTAGCTTTGTTTGTAACTGTTTCGATGTTTTGTTTAGTTTTCGAGCAATATGGTCTGTATCATCTACACTGAGTTGCACATCTGTTGTGACTTCCTGTACCTGAACAATGGTTTCCATAACTTCCTGCGATCGCAGATTTAATTCGTTATAGCGATCCATTTCTAAGGCATCAAATTCTGTGTTTATACCTTGTATTTGGTGGCCATTTTCAGCTTGCAACTGCGCCCCATTAAATGTGGTCGCGTGAGTAGAAATTTTGTCGGAGACTATACGTAATTCCTGGTTTTCGCGGTCGAGAACTTGGACTCGCTGGTTGAGATTACGAACGAGTTTGCGTAATCTTTCTAGTTGCGAGTTTAACCCGTTTCTCTGAACAATCAGTTCGCCAAATAAATCATTAATTTGCTCTAATTGTTTGCTAGGAACTCGGACGCTATTCTCATGAGTGTCTCTTTCTTTAGCAACGGCAACTGGCTCTCCTTTGCCTTCGCTAAATCTGGCATCTGGAGGATTATCTTCTCTAGCAAATATTGTATTGTGTTCGGTGACATTGACAGAATTTACATCCTCGGCAAATTCTGCATCTACAAATGTAAAATTGGCTGCAATTGCTTCATCTTTAACCCAAGCTTCTGGAGTTATCTCTGCTTGCCAAACAGCTGTTGACACTACTTGGGTGTCGAGGATATCTGTGGGGAGAAGCTGTGGTATTACTTCTGCTGGTAATAGTGGTTGGGATTGCGTAGAACTACCCAAGTTAATTTCCGTAGGCAAGTTATCGAATTGATTCGTCAACACCAAAGCTTGCGATCGCCGCCATGCTTGCAATGCTAACTGGGCAATTTCGGGAATGCGTTCCCCGCTAACAGTTTCTAAATGCTGCGTTACTGACTCACAAAGCTTGCTAAAAGCTGGCAATTGCAGCATTTCTCCCAAACCACCTAATTCAGCTGCCAAAATCGTAATTTCTTCATGCAATCCGGGCTGTTGGCTATCTGCCAATATAGATTCTAGACGCTGCAAACACTCTTCGACTTCTGTGGCAAATAGCAAAGGGATAACGTCTTGCCCGTCCTCTGGGGATAGCATAGTTGAGGCATCTTCTGGGCTGGGGTCGCCCAAGCGATCGTGCAATTCATCAAAGATGGGATAACAAAAAGTTTCTAACCACGCATCTTCGACAACATTCCCTTCTGCAAGCAATTCCACAATCTGACGCAGCCAGTCAACTCCAGATAGCAATAAACTTTGCAACTGAGTATCAATTTCTAAAGAATTTTTTTTAGTTTTTAAAACTTTAAAGGAATCTTCCAGACGGTGAGATAAATCACTTAGCGATTTAAATCCCATCATCCCTGCGCCACCTTTAATAGAATGAGTAGCCCGGAGTGCAGCATTGATTTTATCTAAATCGATGCGGTTACTAGTATCGATTTCCAGTAATACGCCTTCTAAAGTATTTAAGTAATCTGTTGCTTCTTCCAGAAACTGCATCTGGATTTCTAATTCTTTGTCTTGTTGCATGGTTTTTGTCCTTAGTCATTGGTCAATCAATTTTGGATTTTAGATTGCGGATTTTAGATTTTTATTTCAATCCAAAATCTAAAATCTAAAATTTGCATGGTCATTCGTCATTCATCACTAGCAAAGGACAAAGGACAAATGACAAATGACAAACTTAACTAACTTTGAAAGCCTCGACAGTCTCTTGCAACTGCTGGGAAATCTCCACAGTTTGTTGCAGAGATTCAGAAACTTGGCGAGAAGAATCGCTGGTACGTTGTGATATAGCAGCAATATCTTTCATCAATTGGCTAACACTTTGCGATGTTTCAACCTGAGATGCAGTTGCGGTAGAAATCGACTGCACTAAGGAATCAATTTGAGATGATACATCCAAAATTTGACTTAGACTTTGTTTAGCCTCCTCCACAATTCGAGTCCCTTCTACAACTTGGGTGGTTCCTATTTCCATTGCTTGCACTACTTCACTGGTTTCTCGTTGGATATTTTCAACAATTTGCTCAATTTCTTGGGTTGCGGCGGCACTTCTAACCGCTAGTTCGCCAACTTCTTCAGCGACTACGGCAAAACCTTGACCTTCTTCGCCGGCACGTGCTGCTTCAATGCCGGCGTTGATGGCAAGTAAGTTAGTTTGAATAGCGATTTGGTTAATCAAGGACACCACGCGAGAAATTTGTTGTGAAGATTCTCCCAAACGTTTCACTTTCTTGGCAGTTTCACCCACAGTTTCCCGCAAAGAGAGGATGTTTTGTACTGTCAAATCCATCGCGTGTCCACTGTTGGTAGCGGTGTGAGCAGCATTGTTAGCAATGAAGGCAGCTTTTTCGGCACTTTCGGCTACGGCTTGCATCGATTGGGTCATTTGGTCAACAGCATCAAGGGTGCGGTTGATTTCGGCAGCTTGGGTTAGCGCTTCCTCTGCTAAGTGGCGCATGGCTCCTTCGTTAGAGCCAATGGCACTATTTACATGGATGGCAGCTTGTTTAACTTGGGTAACAATATCCCGGAGGCTTTCGACAATGGAGTTGAAAAAGTCGGCAACAGTACCTATTTCCCCAGCTGTTACGTCTGCACGTACAGTTAAGTCACCTCTAGCTGCACCTTCTACGTCGTTGAGTAGTTGTAAAAGTTGTTGTTGCAGTGTTTCGTCTGACCCACTTACAGTTACATTTCTGACTTTTTCTATCTCTTCTATTAACTTAGCTTGTTCTAAGGCATAACCGACTTGAGTTGCTATCTGTTGAAACAAGTCAATTTCCGGCTGTTGCCAAATATGAGGAGTTTCGCAATGATGAGCAATTAATAAGCCTAAAAGTTTTTCTTGGGCAAAAATCGGTACGATTAAATGACCTTTGACAGCAAATTTTTCTAACAGTTGGATGTAAGCGTCGGCATTTTTCAGGCTTGGGTCTTGATGAATATTGGCAACCGCTTGCACCTCTCCATCGTGATAAGTTTCTAAATAATGTTCTCGAAAATAAGGGTCATCAATTTGCACTCCCAACATTTCCGGCCAATTACCAGTTACCGATTCCGCAACGACAACGCCAGCCAAGGTATCTGGATTCAGACTATAAATGATTACCCGGTCTGTTTTAAGAATTTGCTGAACTTCTTTGACTGCTGCGTGATAAATATCTTCAGTTTTGAGAGTTTTCCGAATCCGTAAGGTAATATCTGCTAGTAATTTTGCACCTTCAATGTCGATTTCCTGTTCCTTAACTAAGACTTGCAATTGTTCGGCCATCAGGTTGATATTTGCACTCAATACCCCTAATTCGTCTTCTCTTTCAATTTCCAGACGGGTATTAAATTTACCTTGACCTAACTTTGCTAATGCCGCAGTTGCATTCAGAATTGGCTGTGTAGTTAGTTTAGCTAACCGAGATGCGATCGCACCCACAATCAATGCTGTCAGTGCTGTACCGATGGCTATAGTCCACAATAATTGTCTTTGCGGCTCAAATACAGTTGCTGTATCTGTAGCTAAAAGTACTTGCCACTTTAAATCAGGTAAACCATCTATGGTACTGGCTGGTACATAGCTAACTAGTTCTTGTTTTTTGTGAGTTTTGGGAACTTCTATAAAACTATCTACCTTTTTGGCTACCAGTAATTTAGTTAAATTAGAATACTCTTCCTTGGCTTCTTTCCCCAATAATTCCTTTTGCGGACTCAAGAAAACTGTTCCCGAAGCATCGAGCAAATGGTATTGTTGTCCGTTGGCTGCGTAATTTTTGATCACTTCCTCTAAAGATTTTACGGGCATACGTGCTTGTACCACGCCAATCGTTTGACCCGTCTTTGTCTCTTTCACAGGTGCGGCTAGATAAATACTTACTACACCAGTATTTTTTGCTGCTTCCGGTTTGCTGATCAGAGGAGTATCTTTTTGTAAAGCGTCTTGAAAATAAGTACGGTCTTTTTGATTTTCTAGGGGTTCGCCTGTGGATTGCACAAGCAAGTTACCTTGGCGATCGAAAACAGCAATACTGTCATAAACTTTGTAGGCTTCAACAACCCGATCTAAGACTGCTTGCTTTTCCTGAGTACTAATACTAGCTTGAGAATTTGTCAAAAATAGCAAGTTTGATATTACCTGAATATCACCGTAGCGTCCCAGCATGAAACGGTTAACTTTATCACTTAACCCGGTAGCTTCAGCTTGTTGAGATTGGGTAATTTGCTTAGTAATAGATTTGTTAGCAAAACCAAAAGCGATCGCACCGATGCCCAAAACTGGTATTGTACCGATTGCGATCGCTAAAATAGTCGCTTTCTTCACCAATCCCAGCCTGGTAAAATAGGCAATTCCCTGATTTAAAGAAGAATTATTAGCAGTTTCAGTAGTCAGCTTCGTTGGTAGCTTTACTACAGTTCCAATAGCTTTTTGAGATGAAATCAGTGATCCTCGATTTTGAGCGCTATTACCTTGATTCGTGTTGGTTTTATTAAACATAAAATTAGTTCTCCTGAGTATGTGAATAAGAACACTAAAAATCTTTTTTAGTAATACACCCTAATCACTGCGGAGAATAGAAGACTGAACAATCGCCTGTGCATCTAATACCAGTAATATTTCTTCCTGTTGCACAACGCACCCACATAAATAAGGAACTAAACTGGATGCCACTTGTCCGATAGGAGAATGAATATCATCAACTATGAACTTAGTTGTACCTTTGATTTCTTGTACAACTAAGCCTAACACTAATGATTCCACTTGGATAATGACTACATTGTACTGGCGCAGTCGATAATCTAGGGATTCTAAATTCAGCATTCTTGGTAAATCAACTACCCAAATTATCCGACTCCGCCAATTCATTAATCCTAATATGCAGGATGGCATATTCGGCATTGACGTAATAGATTCAACAGGCACAAGAATTGCTTCTTGCGTATGCCTCATTGATAAAACAGCAGTAGTTTGTTGATTTAGCTGAAACCTTAGATAACCATCTGCTAAGTTATTTGGGATTGGTTTTGAAGAAAGAGTAATATTTGTACTAGTCATTGATTCAAATTACCACTGATTTAATAGTACGTAGGAGATGTTCGCGGGTGTAAGGTTTAGTTATATAGGCATCTGCACCTTGTCTCATTGCCCACAAACGGTCAATTTCTTGATTTTTAGAACTACAAACCACAATCGGCACTTTTGCAGTAATCGGATTTCTTCTCAGAGAACGACACAATTCAAATCCGCTCATTTCTGGCATTACTACATCAGTAACGATCGCATCTGGTTTTTCTAACACAGCTTTTTCTAAACCCTCTTTTGCACCACTTGCTTTAATTACGTTGTAACCACTTTCTTTGAGATAATGGCTCATTAATTCCAATTCGCTGGGAGAATCTTCTACAATCAAAATTGTGCCAAGCAAAGTCAGGCTCACTATTAAATCTCCTCAAAAAATAAATTAAACATATTTTGTTATTTTTATTTACCTTTTTCCAATCAACCAAGATGCTTAAAAACCATTTTTAGCAATTCTGATTGTGTAAAAGGCTTGGTCAAATATCCCGACGATCTGACCATTTTAGCCTTTGCTCTGTCGATAAATCCCGTTCTACCAGTCACCATAACGATCGGTGTATTTTTAAAAGCTGAATGTTTTCGTAATAAGGAACATAGCTCGTAGCCATCTAAGCTTGGCATTTCAACATCGAGCAAAATCAGATCGGGCTTACTCCGCAGAATTTGCATTAAAGCTTTTACCGGATCGTTGATCATTACAACTGAAAATGTGTTTTCATCCAAAAAGTGCTTGATCGAATTCAAAACAGTTTGGCTATCATCAATACAGGCAATTGTATATAGTTTTTTGCCAACAGATGGCTGAGTATTTTTATGATTCTCAGGAAGATCAAAATTGATTGGTATTGGCAATTTTTGTCCAAGTTTTATTTGCATCTGTGGCAAAACTTGAGCCGATTGTGTTGCAGATAAAACTTGGGAACTCGCACCAGCCGGAATTGATGACTGAATATTTTGCCGATTTCGTAACTGCTTTTGACAGTGTTCAACAAGCAACCGTAAATCTAGGCGACAGAACTTTGGTAGTTCACTCAAAGAGCTTTCTGGACTAAATTCATAGCTACCTTCTTTTAAACACAGAAATGATTCCATTACTTCTTTTGCCAATTGGTCTATCAGGTTTCCTGCTTGTACAGAGGTAATATAGTCCTGATTTACTAACCAACAAATAGCTTGGTAATCTGCATTTGGTATTGATTGATGTTCATTTTTCGTCTCAAACATCAGCCGCATTTGTACGCGAGTGGCGCTGTTGAGAGCAGGAATTTGCTGACTCAATCGGCGCAAGTGACTGTCAAGGCGCTCAAATAGTTTATCTGAATAGGAGGCATAAGTAAGTTTACCGTCCTCTAGATAGATTGACCAAAAAACTATCCCGGTAAATACGCTTAAGCAACCCGTAGCACGCCGACTTGTTAATTGTGCCAACAGAGATAGCGGATGTAGTTTCTGGAACAACCTGTAGCTACCTATAGGAGTTGTGCTCATTTTGCTTTTACTTCAGCTAAAATTCGATACGTGTAAGCTAAATTCGTGTAGGGTTATTCCACAATTAAAATCAAGTAAAAAGCATTAAACTTTTGGATTTTAAAGTACATCTGTTTACATCTAGATTTGTGGTGAAACTCAACGAGAGTAGCGTTATTTTCAGATGAGCAAATCTTAGTAAATTCGTAAATTGTGATTAATCTACTTACTGTTACTGAGATTTATCAGCATCTTTCGAGAAATAAGACATAAAAATGTCAAGACTAGATGAAGCCACTTTCCATTGAGTAACCCCAATCTGACCACAGGAATAATACTGATTTTATTGACGGTAATATCTTTGAACTTCTGTATTTACACTTAAGTGAAATCTATTTTTTAAACAAGTAAGAACTATATGAAGCCACTTTTAATTAAATACCCCCGTTATGACTACAGGGATAATACTGATTTTTTTGAGAAAAATAAAACAGAATTCAGATGGGTTAGCAACCGTACCAGGAAAAGGTGTGAAATTAACCGGCATCTCCAGGTTAATTTTTCTGGTTGTCCAAAATGCGCGTAGGCGTAGCCCGTCGTAGACATCGCAGAGCAAAATTGTTCCTAATGTGGAAGTTCTATGATTGCGATGCCTACGACTGTAAACCCAGCTAACAGAAAACCGCTAGCGGGACTTAAACATTTTTGAGGCATAAATAAGCCTCAACCCCATACAGGGCAAGGAAAATACACCAAATCCTCAAAAATGCTTGAAACCCAGATATATTAAGAAACCAGGCAAAACGATGTCAAAGTCTCTCTGCATATAGATTTGAGGCTTTTTTCTGGCTACTTTTTGTCTAAGTCCCAATAAAGAATACATACAAATGAAGGATTATACCAGTTTTTTAGAGATTGTCGCTCAAACCGAAGAATTATCGTAAATTCAAGGGTTTAAGAACCTGCAATCTATAATATGTAGCAGTAGTTTCAGTCGGGGTTTAAATGCCCGTCTGAAATGTCTAAAATGTTTGAATTTTGTTAGCGCCGGCGGCAAGCGAGTCCGCTTACTCTGTAAGAGTTGCAAGCTACGCTTTTAGCGTCTGTCTTCGACACGCTGTTCGCGTTCGTAGAGAGCGTCATTTTGAATTTTGAATTGTTAATTTGATATTTGTGTCTATGGTCTTTTTACAGTTTATTTTCTCACTACTTGAGTGTAGATTCACATAGAAATACCTGTACTAAATTCTCATAGTCAAAGATAAAGAAATATTGATTAGATTTGAACAGCTTATCAAAATGTGATATGTTCTTTCTGTATACTACGGCAAATCAATCGGTTTAGTGTACTATAACTTTATTATCATAGATATGGCTGCTTAAACTAGAACTCTTGCAAAAGTGTTTTATGGTATAATAAGGGATTTGGCAATTTGCAATTAGGACTTTGAGGAGCAGTGAAAATAGAGAACGCCAAAC
>NZ_JABXKI010000245.1 GCF_017115095.1 Nostoc sp. NMS4
GGGAGACAAGGGAGACAAGGGAGACAAGGGAGACAAGGGAGACAAGGAGATAAACAAAACTCCTAACTCTTGGAAAGACTTGGGTTAATCGCGTCTCTACTTTTAACTCCTAACTCCTAACTCCTAACTCAGCACTCAGCACTCAGCACTCCTAACGCCCAATGCCCAATAAATAAATAGTTCTGTAGTTGAGTGGAAAATCTGACTCTGCTTTTGGGAATACTTGATTTATTGCGATCGCACTTACTCAGTATATTGCTCAAAGCGCTACCGAAATGCGAAAAACCCTCGGTCGCTATCTAACTGATGAAATCGTTGCCAATATCCTCGAAACTCCTTCTGGGTTCAAGCTAGGGGGAGAACGGAGAAAAGTAACGGTTATCGTGTCTGATTTAAGGGGATTCTCGGCTATTTCGGAACAATTGCGCCCCGAAGAAGTAGTAAAGATTTTGAATCTTTATTTGGGAATAATGACAGATGTGATTAACCACTATAAAGGCACGATTAATGAGTTTATGGGTGATGGGATTTTTGTGATTTTTGGTGCGCTAATTAGTCGCAAAGATGATTCTCAACGAGCGATCGCCTGTGCTATTGCTATGCAATTGGCAATGCAGCAAATGAATTTCCCAATCCTGGAAATGGGAATTGGAATTAATACAGGTGAGGCTGTGGCGGGAAATGTTGGTTGTCAAAAACGCGCTCAATATACAGTTATTAGCAGTCATGTTAATTTAGCTGCCCGAATTGATTGAAATGGTAACTAAGGGAGGTATATGTAAATAGGGTAAACCAAAAAAGTAGGTAGTCTAGCTTTTTGGAAAACAGTAACAATTGTTGCTGATAGAACCAAGCGATCGCGGTAAGATTTTGGACTTAAGTACGATCTAACTCCAATAACTCCTTAATAATTCGTAATTCGTAATTTATGGTGTGAAGCAACTAAGTTGAGTTGTGGGGTTAAAAATATGATTTCTTCTAAAACTGAGATTCAATTACACCCAAAGAACAAATGACAAACGGAAACAAATTTCAAAGATTAGTAGAACTTGCAAATGATTATGGAATTATTTGCGAACCAACACCAGAAGAATGTTTGATTGCATCTTTGCCTGGAGAAGATGATTTCTTGTTAGCTTTTACTTGGTCTGGTACAGTTGAGGGAGAGCCACCAGAGCATGAATTAATTGCAATTAGTGTACAGGATCTAGTCAAAGAAGTTACCGTTGCAGCTTGGCAGATTCCTTTTTATTTATTCGGAAACGTTTTAAGGCAAGCTCAAATGCTTGTCGCTGCCCACAAAGATTTTGTTAGCTAACAAGAGACAAGCTAAAAACTGCTATCCCTGTTAACTTTGGCAGGGATTTTTATTTATAAATTTCAGGGTTGACACAATAAGCTAGACGATCGCCTCTCAATCCTGCGATTAAATTAGCGATCGCCATTGTTGCCATTTTTGAGCGCGTTTGACGGCTAGCACTGCCGATATGAGGTGCAATAATTAGATTTTCTAGAGTCAACAACAGGCTATCGCTGGGAATCGGTTCTGGTTCGGTGACATCCACAGCCGCCGCCGCAATTTGACCGCTTGCAAGGGCGTGATACAAAGAATCTGGATCTACAATAGTTCCCCGTGCCGTGTTAATCAAAATAGCCGATCGCTTCATCAACTCAAATTGGCGATCGCTAATCAAATGGTAAGTATCATCAGCCGATGGTGTGTGCAGAGTTACGAAATCAGACTCTTGCAGTAAGTGTTCTAACGTAGCAAATTCCACACCTAAAGATTGTTCTAATTCTGGGCTGCATCGTTGCCTACTCGTATACAAAATCTGCATTTCAAACCCTTGGGCGCGACGAGCTATAGCTTGACCAATCCGCCCAAAACCAACAATCCCCAAGGTAGCACCCGTAACATTTGGCCCCAACAACAAATCTGGTTCCCAAGTCTGCCATAACCCCGCACGAGTAAACCTATCTGCCTCCACTACTCGCCGTGCAGCTGCCATTAGTAAAGCCCAGGCGAAATCTGCGGTAGCATCGGTTAACACCCCAGGAGTATGACCGACGGGAATTTGCCGTGCTGTAGCGGCAGCAATGTCAATGTTATCGTAACCTACCGCCATTTGACTGATGACTTTGAGTTTCCCTGACTCGATCAGTTGCCGATCGATTTGGTCAGTCAGCAGACATAACAAACCATCTATTTCCTTGACTTTTTCTAGTAAAATTTCGTATGGAGGGGGTTGGCGTTCTGGCCAAACTTCTACAGTAGCGAGCGATCGCAGTTGCTCTAATTCGATAGGTAGGCGACGAGTAATGAAGACTTTAGCCTGAAGCATAGTTTTGCAATAAGAGCCTACAAAAAATTCTGGCAAAACTGGCAATATAAATTATCCGTCTTTCAAGTCCCTACAAACTAGCGATGCCTACGCTAGTTTTGCTCTCATTTTTCTAACTTCATTAGTTTCTCTAATTTGTCAATGCGCCAACGAAGTCGGTCAGCAATTCCAAATTCAAAAATTTAGGATGGGTCAATCATAACATTATTATAACAATATCTAACACCAAGCCGTTTCACAGCTATTGGCGAAATATCTCCATTGGAAGATTGCGAACAAGGATGTAAATCTGCTTAAATACATTACCTCTTATTCAAAAAGGTAAATGATGTTTAAATCAACAGCTTTAAGATATGTACCGTTCGCTTTAACTTTAATCGGTTTAGTGCCAAGCACTGCTGTAGCAGGAACATTAACAACTTACCCATTTAACGCTACTTACGATGTTGTGGTAACAGCTAAGGAAATCACGCCAGATATAGAACAAACATTCATCTCTGGTACAAGTACTGATGCTGCTTATGGACTGACCAAAGTTAACGGACTAGCCTACTCTCAGACTAACTTCACTAGCGGTATCTTTAGTTCTAACACTGACCCCAATACTTTCGGCTTGCAAGGATACCCACTTGGCTACATTGCATTTTCTGGCAATGGTAACGATAGTTTGTCTGGAAACCAAATAACATCTGGATTAATTGATTTTAGTACGCTCAAGGTGACATCTTCTGGGACTGTTACGCTCAGTGGTGGGTCAGGGCAATTCGGAAATGCTACTGGTATATTGACCTTTTCTCAAGTTCAACCACTTAGTTTACAGCCAGGTGTAGTCTTAAAAGGAGAGGCGAAAGTAAATGGCTCGTTGCAAGTAGTTTCAGTCCCAGAACCAAAAACTGATGCAATACCGCTCGTGATTGGGATGATTGCTGCTATTATGAAGACCAGTTTTACATCCAAGCGAAACAATTAATTTTGTATCTACAAGGACAAATTCAAGAATAACAAAATATTTTGATTGAGAAGATTATTAAGGAGTTTGCAGAACGTTTTACACCTGGAGATAAACTGGTTTATGTTGGTGATACAGATGGAAAATTTGCACATTTTAATGAAGTGGGATTGAGAGATTTAGACGTTACTATACCGGTTATCAATTGGATGAGAATACCAAAGTCCTTGCTGTAAAATCATTTCAGGAAAGTTTTTGTATCTGATTAAACTGCACACCGCTATATCGATATTTTTATATAGATCCAATAGTTTATGCAAAGCGTAGTAGAGTAAAGTAATAAATCTCAAGGCACGTGTAGGCATGGAGAACTACCAAGTATAAATTTAACAGCGTATACAGTAGTAACGTCGATCCCTCCCAAAGCAAAATTGTCGCCATGAGCAACTCAACTCCAATGGATGACGATAAAAATCCCCCAAAGAAAAAGGGCAAATCGCTTCCTCCTAAGCTGATTATTTGGCTAGGAAAGTTTGTCTGGACGACTATGTGGCAAATAATGATGTCAAACCTTGCTCCGCGCAATCAGTCGGGAGCGTATATTCGTCCTAATAGCCAGTTTCGCAAGTTTATCGGCACAGAGCCAGGGAATCCACACCCACCAGCAACGGGGCGCTACAAACTCTATGTTGGGCTGGGCTGTCCTTGGGCGCACCGAACCTTGGTTGTGCGATCGCTAAAAAAACTCGAAGCGGTAATATCAGTATGTATCGTCTCTCCTTCGCCCATTGAAGGCGGTTGGATATTTAACGATGAAGTTGAAGGTTGTCGCACACTGGCTGAATTTTATCAGAAGGCAGAACCCGGTTATAGTGGACGCTCTACAGTTCCAGTATTATGGGATAACCAAACAAAAGCGATCGTCAATAATGAGAGTTCAGAGATTATCGTGATGCTGAACTCAGAGTTTAACGAGTTCGCCAACAATCCGACCTTAAATCTTTACCCAGAAGAACTTAAAGAGAAAATTGACTGGTGGAATGAGAAAATTTACCACGCGGTAAATAACGGAGTATATCGCTGCGGCTTTGCCCAAACTCAAGAAGCATACAATCAAGCCTGTAATGAACTGTTCGCAACTCTCGATGAGATTGAGCTTGCATTGCAGACTAATCGATATCTCTGCGGAGAGAATCTCACACTTGCAGATGTGCGTTTATTCACAACATTATTTCGGTTTGATAGTGCCTATTATGGGCTGTTTAAATGCAATCGGCAGCGAATTCGAGACTATCAGCATCTCGGAGCTTATCTGCGCGATTTGTATCAGCTTCCAGGCGTGGCTGACACTTGCGACGTAGAAACTGTGAAGCGGGATTACTACGGAAACCTATTCCCACTCAACCCCGGTGGCATTATTCCCAATGGGCCTGATATGTCCTATCTGAATCAACCACACGATCGCGATCGCATCGGCAAGGTAAATGCTTCATAGGTACACATCAATACTCACTCGTAAATTTGGGAAGGTATTACGGGATTCTAGAGATTAAGGAACATGGATTAAATAAGATGCAAAACTTCATCCTGTCTCTAACTTCCCTCTCCTTTATAAGGAGAGGGATTGAGGGTGAGGTAAACCAGGGACATAAATTGTATATTATTTAATTCTTATTCCTAACTCAAATTTAATTCTCACTAACTTTTGGCTAGTTGTAAGCTTTTCAAAATATAACTAGATAACTCACAAAACCCTTCTCCTTCAGAAAATTTGGTAACATAGGCGGGCAGATGTTGCAACTGATTCGCATATTCCAAGACGTTAGCTACACCTACAGACAAAGGAAAATAATCCTGCTGAAATAAACTTTCATCATTAGGACTGTCGCCAACAGTCACAATTTGTTCTGGTGAATATTCAGGAAAGTACTCGCGCAATACCTGCAATAATCCTACAGCCTTATCTTGTCCTTGGGGTTTAATGTGACACTGTACATTGCTGTAGGTGAATCCCCAACCCATTTCCTGACATAAATTCTCTAGAGTTTTGAGTTCATCTAGATTCAAATCGGCTACGTCAAAAGTCCAGTCAGTAATCCGAAAGCGATTATCAGTAGATTCCTGAATTTGGGGAAATTTGGTTTGTAATTGCTTAAAAGTCGTAGCTAAATGCTGGCGATGTTCAGCTAAATCAGGAATGGGTGTTAAGACTAATGGTTTTTGGTTATCAGGCGGAAAAAACAAACCACCGTTTTCCGCAATTGCACATTGTACTGGCATCAAGCTACTGAGTCCACTCACCCATCCAGATGAACGTCCGGTGATAATTAGTACCTTAATCCCAGATGCAGCTAAATCTTCCAAGGCTTGCAGTAGTCCAACAGTAAATTTTCCGCGTCTAGTCAGAGTTCCATCCATATCTGTAGCTATAAGACGAATGTTGCTCAAGCGAGTCGATGCAATTTCAGACAGTGGAGTGGGGTTAATGGAACTTTTGATAGGGATACTCAAATTTATAGACATCTGGTTTTTCTCACTTTCGTTTATAGCTTTTTATCAGTATACGTAGACTTGATTAGCAAAGTAGCTTTCGCTAATGGGAGTTGTCATAGATCAGATTTTTACTAGCTCAACGTGATTTTTGTTCACAGAACTAGCAGCTTTAACATAGTCGGCATAGGCATCCCGAATAGTATCTAAGCTGAGGTCGAGGTGTTCTAGGATGGTGTAGCGCCCTGGCCGAGTCTGCGGAGCAAACAACACAGCCTGGGCAAACTCTTCATCACTGAAACCAATCTCTGCTGCGGTAATCGGTAGACTGTGCCGAGACAGGCACTCTGCGATCCGCCCAGCCATTTCGCTGTCGCCGCGCAAGTAGGTAGCAAAAGCCGCGCCGATGCCGACCTGTTCGCCATGCAAGGCATTACGCCCTGGAAAAAGTATATCCAAGGCGTGGGATATCTCATGACAACCGCCACTACAAGGGCGGCTGCTACCGGCAATGTTCATGGCGATGCCAGATACCACAAGGGACTCAGCGAGTATGGTCAACAAACCGTCATCTTGGAGTGTGCCAGGGTGGTGCAGCAGTGATTGAGCAGCAGTGTGGGCCATGGTGATGGACAGACGGTTGAGCGGCTCCTTAGTTTCTTGATGAGAAAGATCCCAGTCAGCGATCGCAGAGATATTGGATACTGTATCACCAATACCGGCTGCAACGAAACGGCTTGGAGACTGGCGGATAACGTCAAGATCGACGATGACGATGATGGGGATCGGTACGCTGTAGGAACTGCGTCCAGCATCGCTGTCGAGGATCGAGACTGGGGAACAGATACCATCGTGGGCGAGGTTTGTGGGTACAGCAACAAGGGGCAGTCCGATCTGGGCGGCGGCATATTTAGCTGTGTCAACAATCTTCCCACCACCGATTCCAACTACTACGTCATAGCGACCAGAGCGCATTTGCTCGGCAAGCTGGACGGCTGAATCCAAGGTGCAGTCAGTGACAGTGTGCCATCTGGCATTAGGTAGCACCGGGGCAAGGCGTTGGGCGATCGCTTTGCCCGAACCAGGACTGACCACAACTCCAATGTTTCCAGAAGTTGATAATCCTTGGCTGGCGAGGATACTGCTCAGGTCGTTTAAGGCTCCAGCCCGAATTTCAATGGTAATGGGCAATCGAATCATTTGTGTCAGTGCCGACACCGACTCTACCGAATCTTTGCTAGGCCTTTGTCGTTGTCCAACTTGACCCAAAGAACCTCGCCGATGAACTGCATGTCTACGCACTCCCCACGGATGAATATCTCCTGTTAGTCGTACTAGTTGGAATTCTTTTAAACTGTTGAGTTGTTGATTCATTGTCATTTTCTTGTACAAAATAAATAATTTGTCGATCCTAAAATCAACAATTTTGATGCGACGATCTAGGCAAAATACAACGACTTACATTGAAAAGTAAGTCTTTGATAACCGGATAATCACTAAAGTAAATTAAATTAAAATACTCTTCTTGTCTTGACTTTTATCAGGTTTGAAGTGACTTTGATTAGAGGCACGGGGCAGAGAAAAAAGTACAAACCTAGTGGAATTTGGGAGCCACTGCGGTGAACGGCTTAAGAGGCAATAAGCATTTCAGGCTCTTTTATGGCTATTTTTTGTTTCAGTCCCATTAACCACATTTAATTGTTGAAAATACTTGGCGATTAGGAATTATGAATTGACAAAAGACACCATCTATAAATTCTAGATAATTCCATGCTGCTAAGATTGGTAAGAATATGCTCACGTAGAACTAAAGCAAACAGATTCATTGTGTACTTCATAGAAATTGCTAATTAACGGCTTATGTGAGTTGAAGGCTAAAACAACATAGTCTCGTTCATAAGGCTATAAGTTTACAATTCAAGCTAAGGCTGAAACCTTTAATATTGCTTGAGAATTTTTAACTCACATAAGGCGTAATTATCTTTTCAGAGCGCATAAACTAAAATTTGACAAAGGCTTGAAGTGAATAAAATATGTGAGTCTTGATTGCGTAAATATCTCTGAGCATGAACCCACAAATTCCACATAGTTATTTTATTGCCTGACGAAAGGTTTCAATACCCCAATGATTGTCATGAATTGTCATGAATTGACTTCTGATTATCTCCGGTATTTTGTTGCCCTGTTACTTTTCTTTTTATATCAGACATATAATTTAATAGAGTTAATTTTAAGTTAAAAATATATTAAATTAACAAAAGCACAGCTCATAATACCTATAAATTAAATTAAGATAATTATTCGATTAAATTCAATACCTTTGCCCAAAAAAGAGTATGAACAGATAGGGCTGATGTAGTAGAGTTAATTGAGAACTGATACCTAAATGGCTGCATTGCGGAGTTAGGGTAATAGTGAACCAGATTAATCGAGTTGCAATTGTTGGTGGAACTCATGGTAATGAGTTTACAGGAGCCTACCTGATTCAAAAATTCGCCCAGTTTCCCGATTTAATTACTAGACCAAGTTTTGAGACAATCACTCTGTTAGCAAATCCTCATGCTTTTGCCGCCGGGAGGCGATATCTAGAGAAAGATTTAAATCGCTGTTTTCTCAAGCAAGATTTGCAAGATCCGACGCTGAAAAGTTACGAAGAATTGCAAGCTAAATTAATCCAGAATATTCTAGCATCAAATGGGGATCGACAAGCAGATTTCATCTTAGACTTGCACAGCAGTACAGCTAATATGGGTCTGACAATTATTGTTGATAACAGTCACCCCTTTAATTTGAAATTAGCTGCTTATCTGAGCCAGATTAATCCTTTAATTAAGGTTTATCGCTGCTCTTTTAAATCAATTGAAGAAAACCCATTTGTAAATTCTCTGTGTGAATTAGGCTTTGCGATCGAGGTTGGCCCAATTGCCCAAGGTGTTTTAAAAGCAACGCTGTTTAAACAAACCGAGGAACTTGTTCATGCGCTTCTGAACTATCTAGAACAGTTTAACCAGGGTGAAATAGTATCAAATAACGAAACGCTAATTCTATATGACCACTTATCAGTTGTAGACTACCCAAAAAAATCTGATGGGACAATCTTTGGAATGATTCATCCAGAGCTTCAAGATAAGGATTATCAAGCCTTAAACCCAGGAGATCCAATTTTTATAACTTTTGATGATAAAACAATTATTTATGAAGGTGGATCTACCGTTTGGCCAATTTTTATTAATGAGGCTGCTTACTATGAAAAAGGAATTGCCATGTGTTTGACTCAAAGGCAGCAAGTCAATATCTAGGATGTGGATCGATAATAAAATAGGACTTACGCAAAAACCCTCTCAAACTCTGATTTCTCCGTGAACTCTGCGTCCTCTGTGGTTCGTTTTCCGTTACCTATGCGTAAGTCCTATAAATGTCTAAAACCCTTACGTAATGGTAATTACGAATTACGAATTCCGCCTTGCGGTGCTAGTGCGATCGCAAAAACCTACTTATGTAAGTTTATATGTATCTTGGTTATAATGTATTAATTTCTTTGTGTCCAACTCTTACGAGACGCTAACGCGAATGCGGTTCGTTCCTTATATAGTTTGGCGCATCTTCATACAGAATTGATATCAGCGCTAACCCTGCTATGGAACTTGACTGCTAAAATCCAAATCTAACAATATAATTCACGCTTAAATTTGTCCAAATACTTGAACTTTTAATGAAAATTAAGCAAAAAATAAACAAACCAATAGCAAGTCTTTCTTTAGACTTAGATAATATTTGGTCTTATTTAAAAAATCAGGGCGCTCCGGGTTGGGAGACTTTTCCTTCTTATTTGGATATCGCAGTACCTCGTTTTTTAGATATTCTCCAGCAATGGGATTTGACAATCACAGTATTCATTGTCGGTCAAGATGCAGCGCTAGAAAAGAATACTAAGGCAATACAAGCGATCGCTAGCGCCGGTCACGAAATTGGCAACCATTCATTCTATCACGATCCTTGGCTACATCTGTATTCAGAGAATGAAATTGAAGAAGAGGTGGCACTCGCCGAAGAACATATCAAGCGCGTCACTCATCAACATCCTATCGGCTTTCGGGGGCCAGGATACAGTTTTTCTCCAGCAGTATTGAAAGTTTTAGCACGACGAGGATACGAATATGATGCTTCGACTTTTCCCACATTTTTGGGGCCGATAGCACGAGCATATTATTTAATAACTTGTAAATTGAGCAAGGAAGAACGTAAAAAACGAGAAGCCCTATTTGGCGGTTTTAAAGAGGGTTTGCAGCCTCTCAAACCTTACCAGTGGCATCTAGATAAGGATAAACTGACAGAGATTCCCGTTACCACCATGCCAATTTTCAAAGTACCAATTCACTTCAGTTATATAATGTTTCTGAGTACATTTTCTTCGGAATTGGCGTTACTCTATCTGCGAATTGCCTTGTGGCTGTGCAAACTTACACGTGTCCAGCCTTCTTTGCTACTGCATCCTACAGACTTTGTAAGTCAAGAAGATGTGCCAGAATTATCATTTTTTCCTGGGATGAGTGTCCCTACTTACAAAAAGCTGGCAATAGTAAATAAAAGTTTAGAAATTATATCCAGTCAGTTTAATGTTTTGACTGTTGGACAACACGCTAAATTTGCAGCCAATGGCGGTAAATTGCCTGTATTAGTGCCTCAAAAGAGGTAAAAATGTGTTTGACAAAATTCTTTAAGCTTTGTCTTAAATCCTCGTGGGGTTTCAATCCAATCGCAAAAATTTTCATTACTAAATAGTCATTAATTAGTGGTTGAAGTAATATCCGGCAATTCAACCACATAAAAATTCTCAGGAATTTTACTGAACCATCAAGACAATAAATATTACTAATATATAGAGAAATATTGTCAGGATGCCGAAGATGTCAGATTTCCCACTTCAGTGCCAAAATTTGCAAGAGCAGGTTGAATCTATATTACAACTTTTACAACAAGAACCAACGCTACGTTCTCATGATATTACATCTGTACAAACTTCTTTAAGTAAGGCAATTTCTCCCAAGTTTGAGATTGTATTTGCAGGTGCGTTTAGTGCCGGGAAATCAATGCTAATCAATGCACTATTAGAAAGGGAATTACTCTACAGTGCAGAGGGACACGCAACAGGTACAGAATGCAGAATCGAGTATGCAGAAGTAGATAAAGAACGTGTTGTTTTGACATTTTTAAGTGAAGCAGAGATTCGAGAACAAGCAGTTTATTTATGTCAGCAGCTAAAATTTAAAACAGTAGCTAATATGAACCAACGTGATGTAATTAACTTGCTACGTGAAGATTCTGAAGCGATTATTCAGCAGGAGGGTGGTGAGAGTAAATCAGAACGTGCAAAACAGGCGAAGGCGTTAATGTTGTTGCTACAGGGATATTGGGCAAACCGCGATCGCATCAACACTGTGATTAATGCTACATATTCAATGGAGCAATTTAACTTTTCTAACCTTAAGGAAGCGGCTGAATATGCTCGTCGTGGTAGTAATAGTGCAGTATTGAAGCGGATAGAATATTACTGTAATCATCCTTTGCTACAAGATGGCAATGTAATTATTGATACGCCTGGTATAGATGCACCTGTAGAAAAAGATGCACAGCTAACTTATACCAAAATTCAACATCCTGATACTTCGGCGGTGGTGTGTGTGCTAAAACCTGCTTCGGCGGGCGAGATGACAAAAGAAGAAACAGAACTTTTGGAATTAATGCGGGAGAATGGGGGAGTACGCGATCGCGTTTTCTATGTCTTCAACCGGATCGATGAAACTTGGTATAATACTCAGCTACGGCAACGATTAGACGATTTAATTAGTGGGCAGTTTCACAATACAAGCAAGGTTTATAAAACCAGTGGATTATTAGGATTTTATGGCAGTCAGATTAAACAGACAAGTCAACGAGATAGATTTGGTTTAGATTCTGTTTTTGCAGAAAGTATTAAAGGCTTGGATGGGAAAGAAGAAACACCACAATTTGTCTATGCATTTAACAACTACTGTGTAAATTCAGGAAAACTATCTTCCACTAAATTTCTTGTTTCTGTTAACGGCTATGAAACCCCAAATCAAAATTATGTACGGATTTTGGGAGATTGGGGAAATGAACTTATAGAACAGCTAATTAAAGATAGTGCAACTGAAGAATTTTCCACAGCAATTACTCGCTATCTCACTGAAGAAAAGCGTCCCCAATTATTTAAAAATCTTGCTGATGATTTGGAAGATATTTGTATTAAACTGAAGAAACATTATCAGAGTCTCCAACGCGATTTAGATAGTCAACCCCAAGAAATTGAGACGATGAAGGCGCAAGAGTTGCAACGGTTGAATCAGCAACTCCAGCAAATTGGCAGAGAATTTAGTGAGCATATCACAGAAGAAGTTAACCAGATTATTAATAATTCTTGTGATGCTTTTGAAGCTGATTTTAAGCAGTTGCAATCACGAATGATTCGCCGTCTAGATGAGTTGCTAGATACTTTTTCTGTAGCTTATGCTTATCGACGTGCAACCAGCAGTCATCCGCGCAACGCTACTGCACCTTTGCTTGCTATTTTAGTAGAGGCATTTTATTACTTAGCAAATCAATTAGAAGATATTTTGGTTGAATCTTCTCAGCAAGTAGTTGCAAATTATTTTCAACGGTTGATTGAAAAGGTTCGCAAGTCAGAATATTATCGCCAGTTGTACCGTTTATTAGATTGTGATGGTGGTATTGAACAAGAGATCAGAACTGTAGAAAAAAGAGTTACTCAAGCATTAGTAAGTGCAGCTAGTGTAGAGTGCGATCGCTTTGTGCGAGAAAGCCCTAGATTTTACGATGAAGGCACTTTTTCTATATATCAATTTCGCCAGACTTTATTACAAACTTCTCAAGGTTACGATGCTGAAAGTATCGTGGAAGCAGAACCGGCAATTAGGCAATTATTGAAGTTAGATTTTGAACCAAAAGTTTCTCAAACTATTCGTAAATCTTTTCGTCAAACCATTAATCAAACACTGAAAACTCAGTTATTACCAATGGCGGATCAGCAAGCCGATGAAATTTTGCAGCAATACCCACAGGCGCGTGCTTATTTAGAGAAAACATTGGAACAAGAAGCTGAAGAAAAAATTGCGAAGAATCGGCGATTGTTAGATATTGTTGAAGAAAATATTGCCGCATATAATTCAGCAGTTTCTAGTATTAATATTTGTTTACAGGCAATGCAATTATATGACCATCTTTTACCTATAATTGGTGATTTGTTTGATACTGATAGTAAGTTTGCTAATAATGGGTTTTTGATTTCAGATGTGGTATAAGAGGTTTAATTTTAAGCTTAAAGATAATTGTAGCTTTTAGTGAGTGATTTAGCACTCACTAACTACAGTTTTGTATAAAGTGTAAAAATTTAAAAATTGAGGTTGATATGCAAGATGAATTCAAGCAAATACAGTGTAACGATGGTGATGTTTTGGACTTCGGAGGCAACACATATAAAATTGCTAAATTTAAACAAGCAATGGATACCTCATTTAACTCCACGGTAGAATTGGCATTGAATCAAGAATTAAGTAGGCAAGGAATAAATAGAAAACAGTCTCCGAATGGGAATTGGTTTCAGAAGGGTATAGATTGCGAAATTTTAACACTAGGTTCTCAAAGCTGGAAAAAGGGTAAAGTGAAAATTAAAATAAGCGTTGAATTTTATGTTGAAGAGGAAGATGTAGAAATAACTAACATCAACAATTCAGAAATCACGGAACCAGAATCGCCTCTTGATGATCTTCGCCGGATGATTAATGAGTAAAATTAGTCAATCAAAATTTACATATAGCAATCTTATTTGATTTGTGTTGGCGTAGCCTGCCGTAGGCATAAATTCGCGGTGTCCAGATCCCCGACTTCTTTTAGAAGTCGGGGATCTAACTTTTTCGGCTCTTGCGCTACTTTTATGGTAAAAGTTAAAATAATTTAAATTTCATGCCTAT
>NZ_JABXKI010000052.1 GCF_017115095.1 Nostoc sp. NMS4
CGTTCAATTTGATATTGCACATTTGCCACCACAGCATTTTCAACCGCATCACCCGGCTGATCCTTGACCTTTTTCACGGCTGGCTGAATTGCCTGAACAAAAGTACTAATATCACCAGGTAACGATTCTTTTTTTACAGCTGCGGTTACAGCCCCACAACGCTCATGACCCATTACCATCAGCAACGGAGAACCTAATAGGACAACCGCATATTCAATACTACCGATCGCTTCATGTGTGGCAATATTTCCAGCAATCCGAACATCAAAAATGTCCCCAATGCCCTGATCAAAAACAATTTCTGCCGGCACTCGTGAATCCGCACAACTAAGAATAGTTGCAAATGGATGTTGAGCTTGAGCAACTTCGTGCAACCGCAACTCAGATTGATCGGGGTATTGAGGATGATGCTGAATAAATCGCTGATTTCCCTCTATCAACTTTTGTAAAGCTGCATCGGGAGTGAGTGATTCTGGGGAATTTGAGGGGATTTCGGCAGCTTTAGCCTGTTTAACCTGCCAGAGTAAATCGCTGGCAGTTAACATCATTCCAAACGCCCCGGTCATTCCCAACTTCAAAAAGTCACGACGTTCCATGAAATGCTTCATTGAATTTATAACTATCTTATAGAGACGCGATACATCTAACAGAGCGAATTTCCATCACATCGGAAACGTAGCAAGTACCTCCGAACTTATTCAGCAATGGTCTGATATTTTCGACAACACGCTTGAGTTCTTCTGGCATACAAAATGCGAGGATGTAAACATTATCAAGCATGGTCATGTCTAAATCTTCTGTCGTTCCTCGTAATCCTTTACCAACCACATTTCTAATGACGGCATGGCTATGTACACCCGACTTGTCTAAACTATCTAAAATTTTGGCAAGCTCAAAGGAGTTGGCGATAATTTCTATCTTTTTAACTACGTGCATATTATTACCTCCAAAATAGGTTAATTCCGTAGAGATATAGCGGAATTCCCACAATAATATTGAATGGAAATGTGACTGCTAGAGCGGTAGAAACATACAGGCTGGGATTTGCTTCGGGAACAGTCATTCGCATCGCTGCTGGGACAGCAATGTAAGAAGCACTGGCACACAATACAGCGAATAATAGCGAATTTCCTTGAGGCATACCGATGAATTTGGCGATCGCCAACCCAATACCTGCATTGAGTATTGGAATTAGTATGGCAAATAAAATCAGGAAAAATCCGGTTTTTTGCAAGTCTTTAATTCTTCTCGCAGCTACCAGTCCCATATCCAATAAAAAGAAGGTGAGAATGCCATAAAACAACCCTTGAGCAAAGGGTTCTAATACCTTCCAACCACGTTCTCCTGTCAATACGCCGATTAAGAGGCTACCGACTAGTAGAAAAACTGAACTATTAAGAAATGCTTCTTGCAAAACTTCCGACCAAGCAAACTCTCGCTTTTCATCGGCGGTGAATATACTCACCAAGATCAGACCAACAATGATCGCCGGAGATTCCATCAGGGCAAGAGCTGCTACCATGTATCCATCATACTGAATACCAAGCTCAGTGAGAAAAGCGCCGGCGGTGATAAAAGTGACGGCACTGATAGAACCGTAGGTTGCTGCGATCGCCGCAGCATCGTAAGTATCCAGTTTCCATTTTAGGATAAAAAAGGTGTAAATTGGAACAACACAAGCCATCAGCATTGCTGCCAGGAGTGTTAGAATTACCTCCTGATTCAGACCGCTTTTGATTAGTTCTACCCCTCCTTTAAAACCAATGGCAAACAGCAAATACAACGAAAGGAGTTTGGGTACTGGTGGGGGAATTTCCAGATCGGACTTGACAAAAACAGCAGTCATGCCTAAAAAGAAGAACAGAATTGGCGGATTCAAAATGTTGGATACAATTAAGCTAAAATCCATATCCATCCCTCTTTATACTGGTGAAACCTGCAATTAAAGAAATTTTTCATCTTTAAAAATTTAACGGTTCAATGATGATGTATCGTGTATTACTACCCAATTGACATTGGGTACTCAAATGAGTGAATAGTCCTATTGGTGACTATACTCCCAGTCAGGTATTACAGCGTTTTTCAAGCAAATAAACCACGGGTTAGGGAACATTGACGTGTCCCCACGAAAACCTGTTGAGGCAATGAATAAATTGCCCCTACTGTTTACAACAGAACAAGTTAGAGCTTGCTCACCATGTTTTGATGTTTGATTCCCCGTCGCTGATTTTACGACACAACGCGCCGGAATAACTAGTGGCTAACTTTTCTACGTAGAAAAATTAACGTATTTAGGGACAATTCATGAATTGCCACGATACAAGCTTTGTCTAAATACCAGTATTTTTTAATTGCCAGACAATCTTTATTGACCAAGTTTCGTTAAGATATTGTAACCTGGGCAATAGTGACCTTCTATTGATGTGACACCAGGCAATCGCTTTTGCACATCCATGACAACAACCATCGACTTTCTCAGTCACCTTAACCCCAGCCAACGTCAAGCCGTCGAACACTACTGCGGCCCGTTGCTAGTTGTTGCTGGCGCAGGTTCCGGTAAAACACGAGCGCTGACTTATCGCATTGCGAATCTGATTCTCAAACACCGTGTCGATCCAGAACATATCCTGGCGGTTACTTTTACCAATAAAGCCGCACGGGAAATGAAAGAACGGATTCAACGGCTGTTTGCGGAACAACAAGCAATAAAAGAATACGGTCAACGATTGGATTTGTTGACAGAATATCAACAAATGGAATTGCGAGCAAAAGTTTATAAAACCACGATAAAATTCTTATGGTGTAACACTTTCCACAGCTTATGTTCTCGTATTCTTCGCATTGAGCTTGGAAAATATCAAGATGAAAAAGGGCGGCATTGGACTAACAATTTCTCTATTTTTGATGAATCTGATGTTCAAAGCCTGATCAAAGAAATTGTTACTAAAGACTTAAACCTAGACGATAAAAAATTTGATGCCCGTTCTGTTCGCTACGCTATTAGTAACGCTAAAAACCAAGGCTTATCACCCCAAGAATTTGAGCAAGATCAACCCAATTATCGCGGAAGGGTGATTGCTGATGTCTATAATCGTTATCAAGATAAATTAGCACAAAATAATGCTCTCGACTTTGATGATTTGATTTTAGTTACTACAAGATTATTTCAGCAAAATGAGAAAGTTTTAAATTACTGGCATAGCCAATTTCGCCATATTCTTGTAGATGAGTATCAGGATACTAATCGCACTCAGTATCAACTCATCCACTTGTTGGTAACTAATGGTGAAACCAAAAAGAGCGAATGGAAATGGGAAGATCGCTCAGTTTTTGTTGTCGGTGATGCAGATCAATCAATTTACAGCTTTCGGATGGCAGATTTCACCATTTTGATGGGATTTCAGGAAGACTTTGGTGATAGTTTGGTAGATGATGATACTCGGACGATGGTTAAGCTGGAAGAAAACTATCGTTCTTGTGAAAACATTCTGCAAGCTGCTAATGAACTGATTGAAAATAACACCCAACGGATTGATAAAATTCTCAAAGCTACGCGGGGTACGGGTGAACAGATTACTTGTCACAAAGCCGATGAAGAACTTGCAGAAGCGGCATTTGTGATTAATCAAATTATCACTTTAGAAAACCAAAATCCAGAGTTAAACTGGGGTAGTTTTGCCATACTTTATCGGACAAATGCCCAATCTCGACCCTTTGAACAATTGTTAGTAGAAAAACAAATTCCTTACACAGTTGTGGGGGGAATGAGATTTTACGATCGCAAAGAAATCAAAGATGTGATCGCCTATTTAAGAGCGATCGCTAACCCAGCTGATACAGTCAGTTTATTACGAGTTATCAATACTCCCCGCCGGGGAGTAGGCAAAACCACTATTGATGCTTTAATGAACGCCTCCCAACAATTAGGGACAACTCTATGGGAAATACTCAGCGATGAAACATCAGTTAATACATTAGCTGGACGAGCCACAAAAGCTGTAAATAATTTTGCCGCAATGATTAGCCGTTGGCAAGCACAAATCGCCACGCTTCCCGTAACTGAAGTTTTGCAAGGAATATTAGAAGACTCTGGTTACGTTCAAGACTTGATGAATCAAGGCACAGATGAAGCCACAGATAGAGTGCAAAACGTCCAGGAACTTTATAACGCTGCACTGCAATTTCAAGAAGAAAACGAAGAGGTTTCCCTGCGAGACTTTCTGAGTAGTGCTGCCCTTAGTTCCGATTTGGATAACTTAAAAGAAGGGCAAACAGCCGTTTCTTTAATGACTTTGCACGCTTCCAAAGGTTTGGAATTTCCCGTAGTATTTTTGGTGGGATTAGAACAAGGGTTATTTCCCGGCTATCGTTCGCTAAGTGACCCCGCATCTTTGGAAGAGGAACGCCGCCTGTGTTATGTGGGCATTACTCGCGCCCAAGAAAGGTTATTTTTATCACACGCGCGGGAACGTCGTTTGTATGGTTCTCGTGAACCTGCCATGCGATCGCAATTTCTCGACGAATTACCAGAAGAATTGTTATCTACCAAACGCGCAAGTCGTCAAAGTTATACTAAAAGTGCCTCTACTCCCAATGGAAAGCAAGATGCAACGCAGAATTGGCAAGTAGGCGATAGAGTATTACATAAAACTTTTGGTCTTGGTGAAATTACTCATGTTTTCGGAACTGGTAGTAAGATGTCTGTAGCAATTAAATTTGCTAGTTTGGGACAAAAAATTGTCGATCCAAGAGTAGCGCAGTTACAACGAGTAGACTGATAAAATCACAGAACCCCAACTTCTCAAATAAGTCGGGGTTCTTGTTTTTTATATTTCAATTTCTTCAAAGTGTTCAACAGTAGGAAATGGCTCATAAAAATGATGCAAAAGTTTTTTCCACTCTTGATACTCAGGAGAATTTCTAAATCCGACAGTATGAGATTCTAAAGTTTCCCATCTGACAAGTAATAAATATTTAGCTTTGACTTCTATACATTTATGCAATTCATGGGATAAATATCCATCCATTGAGGAAATAATTTTAGAAGCTTTTTTGAAAGTAGCTTCAAACTCAGATTCTAGACCAGGTTTAACAAGAAGCATAACTGCCTCAAGAATCATAAATTTTTGTGATGATAATTAGGCTAGTTTTATGTTAAGTCATATTTTTGGAATTGCTGTGTTTCACCAACTGTAAAGCAATCGGGGCTAAATTCGCATTTCGACTTTGGGGTTTTACAGGCTGCTTATTTGCTAATACTAATTGATACTCAGACACAGTAGTTACCAAAATTAGCTTCATTAAATACAGAGCTAATTCGGCTCCAATGCAGTTCCGAATACCACCACCAAACGGTATAAATTCATAGGCTGAAAACTGACGCTCAATAAAACGTTCTGGTTTGAATTTGCTCGGTTCTGGATATAAATTTTCTTGTCGATGAAGTAGATAATTACTAATAGAAACTAGATTTCCTGGTTGTAATTTGTAACCTGCTATTTCAGTGGGTGTGTTGACACCGCGAGGTAGAATAAACATTGTAATCGGATACATTCGTAGAGTTTCATTGCAAACAGCAGTCAAATAAGGAAGACGGTAAAAACTATTTGGGTTAGAAAAGTCTCCTAAGTTTTCTATTTCTTGAAGCAGTTTTTCTTGAATTTCTGGATTACGGTAAACGCAGTACCACAACCAACAAATTGCAGCAGTAGTCGATTCATTTCCTGTAGATAATAGTAATAATAAGTTATCCAGTATTTCTACATCAGTTAGGGGGTGTCCGTGTTCATCACGAAACAACATCAATAGGGAGAGCATATCTGTTTTATCTGGCTCTATACAAGTCCGACGTTCTGTTATTTCGGCATAACTGAGTTGTTCTATTTGCTGGCGTATTTGGAGAAATTTTTGCCCGAAGTTTCTGTGGCCTAAAACTTTGGGGAAAAACCTTAATAGGGGAAATCTAGCGGTTTTAGCCGCAAATAAATTCAACAGAGAAACTATCAGATTTTTGATCTGTTGATATCGCTCTTTTTGAGCAGAACCAAATAAAATTTTGATGAGAACTTGCAGTGTAATATCCTGTGCAACTTCCCAAGCCAAAAATGGTTGGTTGATTGGTAATTCCTGCATCACTTGATGAGTGATCTCGCAAATTAATTTTCCATAATTGTGTACCTGTTTTCCGTGTAGAGGAGGCATCAATATTTTACGGAAAATTTGGTGGCGATCGCCTTCGCTTGTTGCTACTGAATTATTGCCAAATATTGCTGTTAATTCTCCAGGAAAGGAGACAATTCCTAAATGTTTATCCCGATTTTCGATAATCTGTTGAACAGCTTGGGGAGTATAAAACATCATCAGAGGACTTCCCCAATCGACTCCTTTAGCCCAAAAAGCTTCAGGATGACTTTCAAATGCTCTTTCCCAGTAGCCAATAGGAGTGAGAATTAACTCTATTCTCTGCAACCATCCTGGAGCTTTCAAACTTTCAACTTGTTTCATAATTTAACTAAAGTAATCCTCTAATTTCCCTTCTCTGACGGTATCCAATGTAAAGCAATGGAACCCACCACCAAAAAGTCGTCGGTGTCTGTGCCTTACTGGAATAGGTGTAAAACCATTCTTCTCTAAAGTTGTTATTAGTTCGGGAAACAAAGAATTAACAATTACTTTTTCCTCATCCACCGATAAAACATTTAAGTCAATATATTTGGTGGTGAGAATCAACTCGTCATCTTCATATTGAGGAAAAATATTCTCCATCGGTTCTGGAGGATAAATAACATCCCATTTTTGCAGGAACTCTGGCAATTTATCTAGAAATTTGGGGTGGCGCAACAACAATTTTCCTGGTCTTAAAGGCAGAACAATACTATCAATATGATTGTCGGTCAACTGAAAAATCTTGTGTAATCTGAATTTATCCCCCAAATGTCGTTCCAGCCACTGAAATCCTAACCAATGATTTTTCGTTGCCACATTGACGATAATATCTTTGCCCAAACGGATGCATTGAGCGCCATCAATCATCATCTCATATCCGACATCAAACTCTGAGGTGTTTTGGGCATAAATATTTTCCACGCAGGGGGTGCGATCGCTTGATACATAAGAAATATCAAAAGAGCGATCGCTCATGATCGGTCTTGGCATCGTCGTCCATTTTGCCCCTTGATTAAAATAATTGTAAAATATCGGCTTCAACAAATCATTCTCGAAATACCTAGCTCTGATTTGAGGAGAAGTTTCAATAATTTCATTGCCAATAATTATCGCTTGGTCACGAACGTTTAAGGCGGGAATACAAGTTGCCTCCCAATAAGGAGTTTTAAACTCGATAGCATGACTTAATGTCATCGGTCTATGGACTTTTACCCCTAACCCTTCCAGGGTTTTGACCAGTTCTTCAACATCCTCTGCTAATTCTTCGAGATATTTTTTCCCAAACTTCCTGCTTGAAGAGGTTTCTGCTGATTTTTCCTTTTGGCTTTCCTTTTTTTCATAATAAGGATACCAGAAAGCAGTGTATGCGACATCATGGAAAAAAAGCTTAAAAGATAACTCCAAGTCTTGAGTATTGTAATTAATCGGCGAGCCTACAATCACTTCTGTTAATGAAGACCATTCGTCAAAGCTATTTACCATTACAAAATTTACACTATTTTCACATATTTAAATAAAACTGTATCATCAAACATCAAAGATATTTATCAGACGTGTAAGATTGAGATAGATTTATCAGAAAGCCAGAAAAAAGAAGAGTTAAAAACCGCCAGACTATTTATTGCTTATGAATTTCAGGAGTTTTAAATATCTGATTTTAAGTAGTTTTAAAAATTGGCTTTAATCGTAACTTATCTTTCTGTTAATATATACTTTATTCTTCAATAAGAATCTCTTAATATTTGCATATTCAACTATAGGGATTCATCCAAAAAGATAAAAAATCAAAGATGATTGACTTCAGCCTGACTCAAGAACAGCAGATTTTGCAAACACAAGCGCGTGATTTTGCTCAAAATGAAATTCAGCCTGTTGTTCGCATAATCGAAGAGTCTAACAATCCAGAAATAGAACCTTGGGAATTTTGCCAGAAATTGTTTCACAAGGGATCTCAACTTGGATTCACATCCTTGATGCTTCCAGAAGAGTTAGGAGGTCTGGGGCGAAAGTGTATAGATTTAGCTATAGTCTTGGAAGAAATAGGCGCTGTTGATGTCAGCATTGCTTGCAGTTATTTCAATGTCACCGCAGCGATGTCACTGTTTATTGCAAAGGTAGGAACTACGGAACAACAAAAACGAATTCTATCCTTTGTTAATTCTGAAAAACCCCATTTATTTAGCGCCGTAGAGAGTGAATCGAATGTCGCTACTTCTGATGTGTTCTGTCCAATCCAAGACCCCAATATCGGCATAAAAACCACTGCTGTACGAGATCGCGATGTATACATCCTGAATGGAAGAAAATCTTCGTTAATCACAAATGCTGGGATTGCAGATGCCTACTTTATCATTGCTCGTACAGCGATGGATAAACCATTGCGCGAAAGTTTGTCTCTTTTCTACGTAGAGGCTGATACACCAGGGATTAAGTTTAGTAAAAAAACTCAACTAATTGGTTGGAACGCATCTCATCATGCCGAAATTTATCTAGATAACGTCCCAGTCCCAGTAGAGAATATGATTGGACAAGAGGGGGAAGCAGCAAAATTACTCATGCTATGTCCAGAATTCTCTATTGGAGTAGCAGCTTCCTATGTTGGTTTAGCTCGTGCTGCTTATGAGTATGCTTTGAATTATGCCAAGCAGAGAATTAGTTGGGGTCGTCCAATTATCGAACATCAGGCAGTAGCTTTAAAATTAGTGGAGATGATGATTAACACTCAGGCTGCACGACTGATGGTGTGGGATGCAGCACAACAGGCCGAAACTTCTCCCCAACTTGCTACCACAGTAAAAGCACCAGCTGCTGAGACTTTTGCTGTGGATGTGGCGATCAAAAACGCACAAACAGCCTTTGAAATTCTTGGCGGTTATGGGGCAACAAAAGAATCGTTAGCTGGTAAGTTTCTTGCCGATGCAAACATCGGATACTCCTATGACTTTACGCGAGAAGTCTTCCGTTTGGGGATCGTTAACTTTTTGTAATGCAGCTAGAGCGAGAAAAGCATCCCCTATAGTCAAGTTCTAACAAGTTCTAAACGTGAATCGATTTAAAAAGGAATGGCACTAAGAAAAGATATAGCCCTTGCCCTCACTGGTTCCCAGCCTGGAGGCTGGGAACCGATTCTGGGAGGCTCCGCCTCCTCTTTCTTGACGAGAGGCAGAGCCTCTTTGAATACATTCCCAGCCTCTAGGCTGGGAACGAGGTGAAACAAGCCTTTGGGCTTTTCTTAGTGCCATTCGATTTAAAAAGAAATTACCTGGCGATCGCGGAAAAACTTACCGCTATAAGTACGTGGAGCCTCAGTAGCTAACCAGATTGCAGTGTCTGCTCCTTGTTCGGGTGTTCGCGGAGCATCAGCTCCCCCCATATCTGTTTTGACCCAACCGGGACACATAGAATTGACAACGATCCTTTGAGAGTGCAAAGCTTGTGCCAACATAATTGTTGCACCATTTAATGCCAACTTCGATAGGCTGTAACTTGGGACATCGGCAGATAAATCTGACAATGCTCCCCCGTCACTCGAAACATTAACGACTCTAGCATCATGGGATTTTTCCAAAAGAGGTAAAAATGCCTGTATTATCCGAATAGCGCCAAAGGCGTTAATATTCATTGTTGAATCGAGCAACTCACGAGAAATGGTGAGAATATTCACACCCTCGTCTGGATACACGCCAGCATTATTAATCAAAACATCTAAGCAATCAATCTCCTCACGCAGCGTTTTCAGAGTTTGGTTAATGGAGCTATCATCGCTAACATTCAATTCAAGTGGGATCACCTTTGATTGTAATTTCTGGGCAGCTTGTTGAGCATTATCGAGCGAACGCGAAGTAATTATCACTTCATAACCTTTTGCTAGTAAACCTTTGGCGATCGCAAATCCAATTCCTCGATTACCACCTGTGATCAATGCCCGTTTGCCTTGTGTAGATTTCATCTAATCTTTTATAAGAAATTGAAGTATTGTTGTTTTTGCTTGTCTGTCAATCCAAGCAAAGGCAAGCGAGGTATACTCGCATTATCATCAGCCGCACCCCGATTGTAGAAATCGACCACTTCCTCCAGAGTTAACATTCCACCATTGTGCATATAAGGAGCGGTCAACTCCACATTGCGAAGTCCTGGAGATTTAAACGATCCTTGATCTGCTACATCATGAAGACCAGAACTCGGTATGATGTTTGGTACTTCACCAAAAACTTCTTGAAACTTTCCTAATTGAGCTAGCCGCGCCTCCGAAAGCGATCGCTCCACAGCAAAAGTGACAACTTCTAGTTTATGCTCAAACCGCTTTGGCGATCGCTATATCTGGCAAACTCCTCTCAAGAGTATAGCAACTGACAAGGAGGTTAGGACATTAACTGATGATAAAACCTATATACAAAGAGACTTTCAACCCAGTCCCCAGTCCCCTGCTATACATAAAGATATTTTAAGTGTTTCAAAAAAATAAAATCTCTGAGTTACCTTTGGTCAAACTCTCGGTGAAATCGGCTAACCGAGAGTTATGTCTAATACAGACCCCTACCACGCTAGAGAGAAGTTCAAAATGGTTGCATTTACTCTAAAACCAACACAGATACTCGGACGCATACTATCCGCATCGCTAATTAGTTTGATGTCCTTAGAAGTTGTTCCCACCGCAGCTTTAGGCCAACCACCTGCTGCATCGGTTGAAACTAAGCTGAAAGTGCCTAGCACAATGACCTCTGCACCCTTTAATATTAACCGTTACTTGAAAGTGCCGCCCAATTTCTCCATGTCTGTTTATGCTCGCATAAACAAAGCTCGCTTTATGGCAGTTGCTCCCAATGGGGATCTTCTAGTATCACAACCCAGTTCCGGTAAAGTATTAATTGTTCGGCCAAATGGCAACAAAGACCCAATTATTTCTGACTTCGTGACGGGTCTACGTAAACCACACGATATTGTGTTTCATAAGATTGACAACACCACATACATTTATATCTCCGAGACGAATCAAATTAACCGCTTCATTTACAACTATGGAGACTTAATCGCAAAAAACCGCCAAATTGTTGTCATTGGTTTACCAGACAGCAGCACATCGGAACTCAGAGGTGGTTATGGTCACGAATTGAAAAATATCGCACTTGATAGTAATCACAAACTGTACGTGTCGATCGCCTCTACATGCAATGCTTGCAAAGAAGATACTGTCAGTTACCCAAAACGTGGTGCAATTTACCAGTACAACGCTAATGGAACCAATCAGCGACTTTTTGCCCAAGGTTTACGTAATGCCGAAGGGTTAGCATTCTTACCTGGCACAAATGACCTTTGGGTAGTCGTTAATAATCGAGATAACATCGCCTATCCTTTCAACGATAGCAGTGGCAATTACGGTAAAATTATCCCCTCCTACGTAGACAACCATCCGCCAGAGGAGTTTACGAAGGTCCGAGATGGCGGTAACTACGGTTGGCCATTCTGCAACCCCAATCCTGACACATCAAATGGCCTGAACTATATGCCATTTGACCGCGATTATCAATTCAATGCTGATGGGCGTGTTAATTGCAATGCAATGGATAGGATTAGCAAAGGTATCCAAGCTCATTCGGCTCCCTTGGGGCTAACATTCTTACAAAATACCAACTTTCCCAGCCTCTACTCAAATGGAGCAGTGGCGGGGCTGCATGGTTCATGGAATCGGCAGACTAAAACGGGCTACAAAATAGCTTACTTCCCCTGGAACAATACAACAAAGAACCCAGAGCAGCAGATAGATTTAGTCAGTGGTTGGGTAGTTCCAACAACCCAAGAAACCTGGGGGCGACCCGTGGATATGGTGGTAGACGGGCAAGGTAATTTGTTAATTTCAGATGACTACAGTGGCACTATTTACAAGCTCTCCTACACGCCTTCACAACAGGTTAAGGTCTACAGAGACCCTAACTTTAGTGGAATTTCTCAGTCTTTTCCTACAACTCCAGGAGTATACAAAGCCAACCAAGGTAACTTAAATATTGTTGGTAATGACACTATTAGTTCATTAAGCGTACCGCCGGGTGTAGTAGTACGTGTGTGCCAACATGAAACTGGGGGTTTATGCCGTGACTATACCCCTGGTGATTATAATCTCGTTGGAAATGGACTTGACAACATCATCTCGTTTATACAGGTAAAGTAGCATTACTCATCGAATTTTAGATTTTGGATTGGATACGTTAAAAGTATTCTACTGAAGGCTTAGGCCGAAGTCCAAAATTTAAAAAGGTCTGAGAGGATGTTTGTAAAGTCAACTAGAAATAGCGATGTCTACGACGGGCTGCGCGATCGCAATTTTCCCGACAGCACGCCCAGTTTCGCTATAAGCATGAGCCATCGCCAACTCTTGTAAGGGATATGTGCGATCAATTACTACACGAATTTTACCAGCTTCAATCAATTCTTTGAGAAAAAGCAAGTCTTTGGTATTGGGTTTTTCAAAGAGAAATTTCGCTTTTTGACCGGGAAGGAACGCTGTTAAGAGGATCTCTAAGGAGACTTTGGGGGTAGGTACGGTGGTGATGTAAACTCCGTTGGATTTGAGGACTTTTTTGGTTTGGGAGAGCGATCGCTTACCCACTGCATCAAAGATAATGTCATACTGCGCTGTATCTTCGGTAAAATCTTGCTGCGTATAATCAATCACGCGGTCTGCTCCCAAAGATTTCACCAAATCCAAGTTTTTAGCACTGCTAACTCCCGTCACCACTGCCCCTAAAGCCTTAGCAATTTGCACCGCAAAAATCCCTACACCGCCCGCCGCGCCATTAATTAACACAGTTTGTCCTGTTTGAATATTTCCCTCATTTCGCAGTGCTTGCAGAGCCGTGAGTGCTGCCAAAGGCACAGCCGCAGCTTCTTCATAAGATAGATTTGTTGGTTTGAGTACCGCCAAGTTTTCTGGGATGGCTGCAAATTCGGCGTAACCTCCTCCAGGGAAACTAGTACTGCCATAAATAGCATCTCCTACTTGAAAGCGTGTGACACCAGAGCCAACGGCTACGACTTCTCCCGCCACATCAAACCCCAGAATTTTCGGAAATTTGTTGCCGATAATCAAACTCAACATCCCTTGGCGAATTTTCCAATCAATGGGATTAACGCTACTAGCACGAACTTTCACAAGTAACTGCGTTGACTCAATTTTTGGCTGTTCCGCGTCTTCATACTGCAACACCTCAGCACCGCCATACCGACGGATAACGACTGCTTTCATCACATTCCTCCTGCTACCCTATTTTGCTGAATGAACTCAGACAGCCTGTTTTTCCTGATAAATCTAGTGTAGCGATTTCCTAAAATAGAAATATCAGTCTAAGACTATACCTGTATGCCAGCTAGAGACTCAATCGGACACTCGAATTCAATACTCGATAAAGTGACAATATCTCCAGCCGTGTAAGGATAATAAAGCCACATCCTACCCTCACCCCGACAGTAACGTTCGACGGAGATTTGTTCCGAGTCAATCAAGATATATTCTTGCAAACTGGGGATTCTCAGATAATAAGTGAATTTTTCACCCCGATCTTTAGCGCTTGTA